>NZ_JBQJIM010000049.1:0-40969 GCF_052078295.1 Crossiella sp. CA198 | reverse complement strand
CGTACGGAGAACACGCGAGGGCCCTCGTCGTGGGGGTTTCACCCCTCCGCCCCGTCCCGCCCTGTCCCACAACGGCCAACGTGGCGTACGAGTTGGGCCAACTCGCCGTCCATAACGGCCAACACGCCGTACGGCAACGGCCAACACGCTGGTGGGGGTGGGGTTAGTCCAGGTCGGCGGCGTATTCGCTGAGGGCTATTCGGTTGGGGAGGCCGGTTTTGGTGATCAGGTTGGAGACGTGGCGTTCTACCGTGCGGGGGGACAGGTGCAGGCGTTCGGCGATTTCGCGGTTGCCCAGGCGGCCGATCAGGAGGCGGAGCACCTCGAACTCGCGGACGGTGACGCCGACCGAGCGCAGGCCGGGTGGGATGCCGCCGGCGCCCTCGCGGTGCTGGGAGACCCGCACGCCCGCCTTGCGCAGTAGGGCCCGGCAGGCGCCTGCCACCGAGGAGCCTTCCAGGCGGTGGAAGTAGCTTTCGGCGGTGCGTAGCCAGTCCACCGGTTCGCCCCAGCCCGCGCTGAGCGCCTCCTCGCCGACCAGGCGCAGGCCCAGGTGCCTGCTCATCTCGTACGGCTGGCCGACTCGCAGTGCCTCGAAGACCGCCTCGGCGGCCTCCTCGCCGCGGCCTTCCCTGCCCAGCAACACCGCCCTGGCGAAGCTGGCGAACTGGCGGTCCCAGCGCAGGCCGCCCGCCGGGTTGGCGGCCAACTCCTCGTAGGCGGCGCGGCCGGTGCGGCCGCACAGCACGGTGAGCAGCAGGTGCAGGCCGTGCCGGCCGGAGAGGTGGAAGACCGAGCTTTCGGCGTCCTCGCCGTCGAGGGCGCGGGCGAGTTCGGTCAGCGCGCGGGGCCGGTCCTCCTCCAGCAGCGCGCAGAAACTGCCTGCCAGGCCGTGGATGCGGGGGGCGTGCAGGGCCGGGTCGCCGTGCCAGGCGCGGAACTCGGTGAGTGCCTCGTCCAGTTCGCGGCGGCGGCCCTGGTGTCCGGCCAGCACCGCGCGCAGCAGCAGCACGTACTGGGTGGTCTCCAGGAGTTTCAGCCGGGTGGTGGCGGGCAGCACGCCGTCGATGAGGGTCTGCGCGGTGTCGAACTCGCCGCGCAGGATGGAGTGCAGCGCGATGCTCGCCTCGGCCTGGTAGCGGGCGGTGATCGCGCCGGCGGCCGAGGCCAGTTCGCGGGTGTGTTCCAGGCGGTCCAGCGCGCCGGTGCGCAGGGCGTCGTCGTTGCCGAGCCGGATCAGCGCGTGGATCTCCCAGATCGGCAGCTGGTGCCGGACCGCGACCGAGCGGGCCCGTTCCAGGCAGGCGGTGGCCTCCTCCGGGTCGCGGTGCCGGGTGATCGCGCCGAGCAGCTGCCAGGCCTGGCAGGCCACCACCGGCAGCGGCACCGTCTCGGCCACCTCGGCGGCCTGCCGGGCCAGGCGTTCGGCGGTGGCGAGCTGGCTGGGGCCGGGGATGTCCAGGGCCAGGTGCGCGGCGACCACGTCGATCGGCGCGGTGTCCTCGGCGGCCGGGTCCGGGCCGAGCAGCGCGCGGGCCGCCTCGACCTGCACGATCCCGTCCGCGGAGCGTCCGGCCACCGCGGCGGCCCAGCCCAGCCGGGTGTGCAGGTGCGCGCGGCGGCGCGGGTCCAGGCCGCCGACCTGGTCCAGGATGGCCACCGAGTCCAGTGCGCGTTCCACCTCGCCTGCCTCGGCCAGTGCGTGCACGAGCAGTTCCAGGGCGTTGGCCCGGCTGGCGGCCTCGTCGTGCCGGAGCAGTTCCCACGCCTGGTCCAGCAGGGCGACCGCGGAACCGGCCGCGCCCTGGGCGAGGGCGCGTTTGCCGACCTCGGTGTAGAGCCTGCCTGCCGCGCCGTGCTGGCCGGCGGCGCGGCGCAGGGTGGCGACGACCTGGCACCAGGCCTCGGGCAGGCCCGGGTGCACCTGTTCGACCGCGTCGGCCAGCGTGGCGGCCAGTTCGGCCCTGGTGGACTTGTCGATCTGGGCCAGCACGGCCTCGCGGCTGAGCTGGTGGTGGAAGGCGTACCAGTCCGCGGTGGTCTCATCCGGCGCGACCAGCTGGGCGGCCAGGTCGCCGTGCAGCAGGCTGAGCAGTTCCCGGTCGGACAGGCCGGTGACCCGCTGCACCACGGTGAGCGGGAAGCGCTGGCCGAGCACGGCGGCCACCGTGAGCAGGTCGCGGGCCCGCGGGCTGAGCGCCTCGACCCGCTGGGCCAGCGCCCGGGAGACGGTGGTGGGCAGGGTGGCTGGCAGTTCCTCCGCGATGCTGACCACGCCGCCGCCTGCGGTGATCAGGCCGCCCTCGGCCATGCTGGCCACCAGTTCCTCGATCATGAACGGGTTGCCGCCGCTGCCGGCCCACAGCAGGTCGGTGACGGCGGGCGGCACCGTGGCCACGTCCAGGCAGGAGGCGGCCAGCGCGGCGAGTCCGGCCCGGTCCAGCTGGTTCAGCTCGATCAGCACGCACTGGCCGCGCTGGGCGGCGGCGCGGGCGATGCGCAGCGCCGCGCAGGGCTCGTCCCGGATCGCGCCGAGCAGCAGGGTGGGCTGCAGGTCCAGGTTGTCGATCAGGTACTCCAGCACGGCGAGGGTTTCCGCGTCCGCGTGCTGCAGGTCGTCCAGGGCCAGCAGGCAGCCGCGGTCCTTGCCGACCAGCCCGGTCAGCCGCAGCACCGCCTCGGCCAGGATGACCAGCGAATCGCCCTCCCGGCTGCCGCCGTCGCCCCAGCCGGGCAGCAGGCGGCCGAGCACCGGGCCGTAGGGGCCGAGCGCGGCCGGTTGCACGTCCTCGGCGCGCAGCAGCGAGAGCAGCGCCTCGGTGAGCGGGCGGAACGGGGCCATCGGGTCGATCGCGCTGGCCCGTCCGCGCATCAGGCTCATCCCGGCTGAGTAAGCGGATTCGGCGATCGCGGCGGCCAGCCGGGACTTGCCCATCCCGCTCTCGCCCACCAGGAAGAGCGCGCCGCCGCGTCCGGCGCGGGCCGCCGCGAGGACGGCCATCACGGCCTGTAGCTCGGTGTCCCGACCGACCAGGATCGACGAACGGTGCCGCACTCAGCGGACCTTAGCCGCTGCCGAAAGGCCAGTCAGGTCCCGTGACCCGACTGGCCTTTCGGCTGCCCGCTTGGGCAGAGCTGGGATCAGAGGGTGACCGGCGGGCAGCAGGTGGTGATGCCGGCCGCGGTGCTCTCGTCCACCGGCGCGCCCGCAGCGCTGCCGAAGAAGCCGACGGCGAGCAGTCCCACCGGCAGCGCGAGCCGGGTCAGCGCGACCGCGCGGGCGCCGAAGTTCAGTTCGGGCAGCAGCCGCAGGGCGCCGACCGGCTCGGTGAAGTCGTGCAGCTCGGGGGTCTGGATGTGCTTCGACAAGGGAGTTTCTCCTGTCATCGGGGTGTCTGCTGGGGGTCGGATCAGCTTTGGAGCAACAGGACCGAGGGGACCTGTTCGGGGCAGGCGAGGCGGAGCAGGCCGTAGCCGATCCCGGCGAGCCCGTTGAGCAGGCCGGGGGTGGGCACACCGGCGGGTGCGCCGCAGGTCGGGCCGAGCCGGTGCAGGGCGTCGAGTACCTGTCCGGCGCGGCGTCGGCGGGCGGCCGGGGGGCCGTCCAGCACGGTCAGCACTTCCTGCACGCCCAGCTCGCCGTGGCAGAGGCTGAGATCGCGCAGGACGGGGTGGTCGGCGAGATCGCCGAGGTCGCCGGTTGCCAGGGCGAGCCCGGCGGCGCCCGCGCACCAGCCGGGCCCCGCGGCCGAGGACCGGCGCGTGGCCTCGGCCGCGAGGTCAGGACGCCGGCCGTCCTGGGCCAGCGCCCAGGCCAGTCCGGCGAAACCGTTGGCGAATCCGCCGGGCAGCGCCAGGTCCTGGTCCAGGCAGTGCGCCAGGTGTTCGGCGCAGCCGTCGGCCAGGGCCCGCGCGGCGGGCAGTCCGGTGATCGTGTGCACGGCGCGCATCGCGCTCAGGCAGCCCGCGGTGCCGGTGGCCCAGCTCGGGTCCGCGCCCGCGGTGGCGGCGGCCCCGGCCAGGCCGACCGCGGTCCCGGCGTCGGCGCGCAGGGTGTCCTCGGCCAGCAGCACGGACAGGCGGGCCAGGCCGTAGGCGATGCCGCCAAGGCCCTGGGTGCCGCCGCAGCCGACCGCGTCCCGCAGCCGGGGCGAGCGCTCCAGCGCGGCAAGCAGCTCGGGCACCCCGCGCAGGGCCCGGCGGGCGGTGTCGGCGTAGCGGGTCACGCCGGTGGCTCCGGCGAGCTGGGCCAGGAACAGCGCCACCCCGATGTGCCCGGTGGCCAGGCCCGCGCCCATGGGCAGCACCAGCCACTGCCGGTCGTCCACGAGTTCCAGGCCGAGCCAGTTGACCCGGTCGCCGCCGGGGATGCCGCGGGCCACGATCTGGTCGGCCACCGCGGAGGCGGCGGCGAGCAGCCGGTCCGGTTCGGCCGCGCTGCCGGTGCGCGGGCCGGGCAGCGGGGCCGCGTCCTGGTGATCGCCCGCGGGCTGCCGGGTGGCCAGTGCGGCGGAGATGATCCACTCCTGGTCCTGCCGGTCCACCTCGCCGAAGCGGCCGATCGCGGCCAGCGCGGCGGCCAGCCCGGTCCGGCCCAGCGGCACGCTGAGCGGTTTGCCCGCCGCGGTGCGGATCTCGCCGCCGCCGGGGGCGCTGGTGAACAGCGGCACGTCCCCGGCCCACAGGTCGGCCAGCTCGTGCGGCAGCAGCTGGGCCAGCACCGGGTGCGACCGCCCGGACCACAGCACGGACAGCGCGCGGTCCCGGTCCAGGGCGTCGCGCAGCACGCCGGGGTGGGTGGTCTCATCCAGCAGGGTGGAGTAGGTCCAGGTGGGGCGGGTGACCACGCGCAGCGGCAGGTCGGCGGCGGACTCGGCGAGCGCGGCCAGCTCGTCCGGGTGCGCGCTGATCACGTCGTAGACCAGCCGGAACCCGTCCAGCAGCGCGGTCTCGTGCTCGCCGGGGTCGATGGCCCGGCCGTCCAGGACGGGGCGGTTGCGGGCGCCGTCGAAGGTCTTGGCGGCGCGGACCAGGCGCATCGAGTCGGTGCCCGGTTCGGCCCAGTCCACCACGCTGCCCGGGGCGGTCCGGCCGCCGTCGCCGCCGAGCCCGGACATGTCCAGCGCGCCCTGTTCGCCGACCACGATCAGCGGCAGCAACGCGGTCCGGTGCACCGAGGCGGTGAGCGCGTCCGCGGCCGGATCGCCGGTGCCGGGGGCGCCGGTGAGGTCGGGGTGGAACAGGGTCTCCAGGTCGACCAGCACCGGGGTGTCGCTGTCGGCGATCAGGTTCTCGCAGTGGATGTCGGTGGCCTGCACCGCGTGCAGCAGGGCCAGCAGCGCGCCCTGTTTGCGGTAGAACTCGGCCGCCTCGGCGTGGCTGTGCACCGGCGCGCCGGGCAGGTAGGCAGACCAGCCGTAGCCGTCGCGGGCCAGGGTGGGCGCGGCGCGCAGGCCGAGGCCGGGCAGGTGGCTCTCGGTCCAGTCCAGCAGCCTGCCGAGCAGCAGGTGCGCGCCCAGGTCGCGCGGTTTGTAGACCAGTCGCCGCCGGTCGGCGAAGCGCAGCAGGGTGGCCGAGCGCCCACCGCGGTGCGGATCGCCCTTGCCCGCCTCGATCTCCACCAGTGGGCCCGGGTCCGTGCCCTGGAACAGGGTCGCGACCAGTTCGGCGTGGTCGGCGCTGAGCCGGGCGAGCAGTTCCACGGTGGCCTCGGCGGCGTTCACGCTGGTCTGGGCGAGCAGCCGGGCCAGCACCGGGTAGTCGGTGATCAGTTCGGCCAGCCCGGTGGCGTCGGTGAGCTGGTGCGCGAAGTCGGTGAACCGGGCCCGGCCGTCCGGGCCGCGCAGCCGTCCGGTGGTGCGGCGCCGGTGCAGCTCGCCGACCAGGGTGCGGGCGGCGATGGCGAGCAGGCGGCGGGAGAGCGTGCGGCTGAAGCTGTCTGCGACACCGGCCAGGTCCAGGGCACTGGTGGACAGCGTGGCGGCGCCCGCGGCCACCTGGTCCGCGGCGTCGAGCACGAACGGCCGCAGCGGCCGGGCCAGCGCGTCCCGCCAGTCCAGGCCCTCGGCCGAGGACCCGGTGAGCGAGGCCGCGATCCGCACCGCGGTCTCGGCGGAGGCCGCCCAGTCCGGCTTGCGGATCCGCGCGGCCAGCTCGGCGGCGGATTCGGCGCGCAGGGCCTGGGCGGCTGCCGGGGTGAGGTTCAGCTCGGCCAGCCGGAGCGCGAACGCGGCGTCCAGCCCGTCCTGGTCCCAGTGCTTGGGCCGGTGGCCCGCGCCCGCCGGAACGCCATGCTCGGCCCGCTCGTGCAGGGCGAGGGCGGGCGCCCACCAGCTCGGGTCCAGCTGGACCTCGGGGCGGGTGCGGCGGGTGGCGTCAGGCACAGCGGACACGCTGCCACCCCACCACCACGTAGTCATGGGTAGGAAGCACGCACATTTCCGCCGGCCCGGCTAGGTCAGGAACCTGACCAGCCAGATGTCACCTTCCTGCCGCCCGCACCCACCCCCGCCGCGCCGCCGCCACCCCAGCCTCGAACCGGCTGGCCGCCTCCAGCCGCGCCATCAATGCCGCCACCCGCCGCCGCAGTTGCCGCACCGAGAACCCGACGATCCTGGCCGCCGCCTCATCGGTGATCCCGGAGGCCAGCAGCTCCAGGACCCGGCGGTCGACCTCGCTGAGCGGTTCGCCGGGCAGCACCTCGGCGGCGGTGGGGTGGTAGCGGGCGATGAGTTCGGGGAGTTCGGCGCGGGTGTCCCCGGCGCGGCGGTGTTTGCGCAGCAGGTCCTGTTCGACGCGGTTGATGAGTTCGGCCAGTGCGGTGGCCGGGTTGAGCGCGGTGAGTCCGCAGGGGCGCTCCGGGTCGGGGCGGAGGACGCCGAGGTCCAGCAGGGCGTCGAGCACGGGGGCGAGGGGGGCGTTGGCCAGCCAGGCGAGGTGATCGGGGGTGGTGTCGGGGTTGTCCAGGAGGGCGCGGTAGACGGCTTCGGCCGCCGCGCTGAAACCGAGGTCCCGCAAGGGCATCGCACGCACTCCGTCCGGGTGGGGGTGGGGTGAGCGTGCGCGGTGGGGTGGGGGTGGCGCATGCGTGGCGGGCACGCATCTTCCCCGGTGACCACAATGGCGGGCGTGATCGATGTCGAGCGGGTGCTGGAGCGGTGGGGCGAGGCCGGGGTGATGACCCTGATCAGTCTGGGGCCGGGCGGCCGGTGGCGACTCAACCAGTCGGGATCCTCGGCCTGGTGGGAGGGAACGACGCTGCCCGAGTGCTTTGCCGGGCTGGCTGAGGACGTCGGCGGCTCGCTGGACGTCGAGCTGATCATGGCTGAACTGGCCGACCGGGGCTGGCAGGTGCTGCTCAAGTTCGACGCCGAGCGGCCGAAGGACAAGTGGACCTTCGTGGTCAACGGCACTGAGCCGGGGCAGGCTGTCCGCGTGGACGCGGCGACCATGGAGCGGGCGATCGCCGTGGTCCTCCGCACGCTGCGCACGCAGCCCGGTGACTGGGCGTGGACGGCCGAGCTGTCCTGAGCACGATCCGCAAGTGTCCACAGTGGACTCCCGGTCGATCCTGGTTGCACTGCGCAACATTGACCACATCCGGTCACCGGCCCAGACCTCCGATGACTCCGGTGGGTGTCGGATACTCGCGCCTCATGGTGGTGACGCCGGGCTGGCACTACTTTGGTACCGGACTCACCGGCTGGAGGGGTGAATGAGCGGAAACGGCGTCGGGGCCGATGGCCGCTGGCTGGGTGTGGGCTCGGCCGCGGGGCCGGATGCCGCCATCGCGGCCTTCCGGGCCGCCTCGGGTGCGCTCAACGGCGAGGATGCCCGGCTGCTACTGGTCTTCGCCTCCGTGGTCTACGACCCGGCGCAGGTGGCCGAGGGGCTGGCCATGGCCGCGCCTGGGGTGCCGGTGATCGGGTGTTCGTCCCGGGGGGAGATCAGTCCGAGTGGCTCGCGGGGTGGGTCCATCGTGGCGATCGCCTTGGGTGGCCCGGGTTTCTCGGTGACCACCGCGGTCGCCGAGGGGGTGGCCGGGAGGCAGCGGGTGGCCGGGGCCGAGGTGGCCACCGCGGCCGAGGATCGCTCGGGGCTGCCCAACAAGGTGATGTTGCTGCTCACCGACAGCCTGGTGCGCGAGCAGGAGTCGATCCTGCGTGGTTGTTACGGCGTGCTCGGCGCGGGGGTGCCGATGGTCGGTGGCGCGGCGGCCGAGCAGCGGGACACCAGCCGGGGGCTGGTCGCCAGCACCTTCCTCTTCCATGACGGCAAGGTGCACACCGACGCGGTGGTCGCGGCCACCATCGCCTCGGCCGGGCCGCTGTCGGTCTCGGTCAAGCACGGCTGGCGCAAGTTCGGCGACCCGATGATCGTCACCAGCACCGGGGACGGCAGGGTGTACACGCTCGACGACCGCCCGGCCATGGACGTCTACCTGGACCGGCTGGGCGCACCACCGGAGGCTTATGTCGACGCAGCCGAGTTCACCCGGTTCGCGCTGCCCCGTCCGCTGGGCGTGCAACGGCGCAGCGGGGTGCAGCCGCGCAACCTGGCCACCGGGTTCGACCTGGCCGGCCGGACCATCAGCGGTGGCAGCGCGATCGATCACGGCTGCCTGACCTGGGCGATGTGCGGGGACGAGCAGTCCATCCTGGCCGCGGCCGACGAGGCCTGCGCGGAGGCGATCGACGGGCTCGGCGGCACCGAACCGTTGGGGCTGCTCACCTTCAGCTGCAGCGCGTTGCTGCCGGTGCTCGGTCAGGACGGCACCCGCCGGGAGAACGAGACTTTCGCCGGGCGCTGCGCGGGCAAGCCCTTCGGCGGGTTCCACACCTCGGGCGAGATCGCGCGGGTGCGCGGGATCGACGGGTTTCACAACCAGACTCTCGCGGTGCTGGCGCTCGGCTGATGGCGGACTCCCTTGAGGCCCTGCACGGCCAGCAGCTACTGGAGTTGCTGGCCGTGGTCTCGGCCTACCCCGATGAGGATTCGGCGGTGCACGGCGCGGTGGAACGCGCTGCCCAGGCCCTGGAGGCCGAGGTGGCCGCGGTGGTCTTCGGCAGCGAGGTGACCGCCTGCATCGGCTTCCCGGCCGGGGCGGTGCCGGTGGCCGAACTGCTGGAGGTGACCCGGCAGGAGCGCAAAGACCTGGAGGTGCCGGGCCTGGGCCGCACGCACGCGGTGGCCACCGGCTGGGGCGGCAGCCACCCTGGCCACCTGGTGCTGGCCCGCTGGGCGGAGGAGTTCTCGGTCGAGGAACGCCATCTCATGCGCGGGATGGCCCGGCTGCTGGAACTGACCCTGACCATGCTGCGCACGCTGCAGGCCGAGCACGCCATGCGCGAGCGCGGCGAACGGCAGGCCGCGGAGAACGCCGAACTGGTGGCCACCCTGCGCCAGCGGCAACGGCTGATGGAGCACCTGTTCGAGGTGCAGCGGGCCATCTCCCGCCGCCGCCCGCTGCCGCAGATCCTGGACATGATCACCAACGCGGCCGCGGACCTGCTCGGCGCGGGCATCGTCGGGCTGTGGCTGCGGGATTCGGCCGAGCCGGACGAACTGCGGCTGGCCGCCAGTGTCGGCCTGCGCCCGGACCAGCAGGAGCAGCGCTCCGGGGTGCGGCTGGTGGAGACCGGGGCCGCGGGCGAGGCGGTGCTGGTGGAGGACGTGGTGGTGCGCTACGGGCGGCTGCCGGAGGCCGCGCTGCTGCACCGGCTGACCGATGGGCGGCTGCGCGCGGCGATGGCCGCCCCGGTCTATGACAGCGGGGAGGTGGCGGGCAGCCTGCTGATCGGCTCCGGCCAGGCCACTCGCCGCTACGCCAGCGGCGACGTGCAGATGCTGCGCTCCTTCGCCGAGCACGTCAGCCTGGCCCTCACCGACGCCAACACGGTCGAGCAGATGCGCCGGGCCTTCCACGACTCGCTGACCGGACTGGCCAGCCGCGGCCTGTTCCTGGACCAGCTCTCCCAGCTGCTCACCCAGGCCACCCCGCTGACCGCGGGCCCGGACCGGGTGGCGGTGCTGTTCGTGGACCTGGACCGGTTCAAGGCGGTCAACGACACCCTGGGCCACGCGGCAGGCGACAACCTGCTGATCTGCACCGCGGAACGGCTCAAGTCCCAGCTGCGCAGCTCGGATGTGGCTGCCAGGCTGGGCGGGGACGAGTTCGCGGTGCTGCTCACCGGGGTGGAGAACACCGAGGACGCGGTGCTGGTGGCGCAACGAATCCTGCACGCGCTGGCCGAGCCGATGCTCATCGCCGGCCGCCAGCTGCGGGTCAACGCCAGCATCGGCATCGCGCTCAGCCCGCGCGGCACTGCCGATGCCGCCGACCTGATGCGCCGCGCGGATGTGGCCATGTACCAGGCGAAGCGGGCCGGGCGCGGCCGGTACGAGGTGTTCTCCGACGGCATGCTGATCACCGGCTCGGAGGATCTGCCCGATCGGACCGGCTGATCGGAGGTAGGGCTTTGCCCACCGTGAATGCACGGCCTGACGCCATCGGATCCGGGTCGCCCGCTGCCTAATGTTTCCCTCGACCAGCCACGCGAACTCCGGGGGAGACGATGACGGACATCCTGACCGCGCAACGGGAACCGGCCGCGACGCGGTGGTGGCGACGGCCCTGGGTGGCCCCGCTGTTCCTGCTGGTGACGGTGTTCCTGGCGTTCTCCCTGCCGCGCTACCTGACCTTCGACCCGGCCCAGTCCCGGGTGCCCGCGCCCGGGGGCGCGAGCTGGCACTACCCGTTGCTGGTGGCGCACGTGCTGTTCGCCTCGGTGGCGATGATCAGCGGTAGCCTCCAGGTGTGGCCGTGGTTCCGGCAGCGGTATCCGTTGGCGCACAGGTATCTGGGCCGGGTCTACGTCTTCGCCGGGGTGCTCCCGGCCGGGATCAGCGGGTTCATCGTCGGCGCGAACAGCCCGTTCGGGCCGATCAACCAGGTCAGCAACGTGCTGCTGGCGGTGCTGTGGCTGGCCTTCACCGCCACCGCGGTGCACGCGGCCCGGCAGCGCCGCTTCGGCGAGCACCGCAAGTGGATGATCCGCAGCTTCGCGCTGACCATGTCGATCATCACCAACCGGTTGTGGGGCATCCCGGTCGGGCTGTGGCTGGAACCGCAGCTGGCGACCACCTTCGGCGGCAGCGAGGTCGCCCTCGGCCAGGCGATCTCCGGCCTGACCGCCTGGCTGGGCTGGACGGTGACCCTGCTGGCCGCCGAATGGTGGTTGCAGCGCAAGAAGAAGCGCTCAGTACGGCCGCGGCAGGCCTCGGCTGTCGCAGTCGCCTAGCGGCTCCAGCGGACGCCGGGCGAGCAGTTCCCTGGCACTCGACCTGGCCGCGTTCCAGTCCCGCCAGCTCGGGTCGGCGGTCAGGTTGCGGCTGATCGGCCCGAGCACGCAGCTGCGCATGGGTTCGGGCAGGCCGTCCAGCACCGGCACCGCGTCGGCCGACATCTCCGCCAGGTACCACGCGTCCAGTCGCGACACCTTGGCCATGTTCCCTTCCGCCACAATGCGTTCCGGGTTCGCCACCGCGAGTCCGAAAAGGACGGTCAGGGCGGAGGTGACCATGATCCGGGGCACCCAGGACCCGCGCAACCGGACCCCGGCGGCCAGTACCACCAGGTAGACGAAGCCGATCCATAGCTCGCAGGTGAGCACCAGCAGCCGCAGCACGGTGGCGCCGTAGACCTCCTGGTAGGTCAGGATCCGGCTGATCGAGGAGGCCACGATCACCAGGGTCAGCACGGACAGCGCGCCGAGCAGCACCCGCAGCCACAGCCGCTGCGTCCCGGTGTCCTTCGGCGCCCACCGGGTGGCCAGGCCGATCACCGCCAGGGTGAGCACGCTGACCGCGCTGAGCTGCCAGAACCCGCCGCGGGCGTACTGGGCGTAGGTCAGGCCGACGGTCTGCCGCACGTACTGGTCGCCGCCGAACAACGCCGCGATCTGCACCGCGACGAACCCGCCGAAGAGCAGCACCAGCACCGCCACCGGCAACGCCCACTCCAGCAGGGCGATCGTGCGGGCCGACCGCTCGGCGGCCTTGGGCGCGCCCTTGACCGCCACCAGGCAGGCCCCGGCGGTGCCGAACACCAGCACCCAGAACACAAATCCGCCGCGCACGATCGACGGACCGTCCACAGTGGGCAGTACCGCGGCGACCAGTGCGGCGAAGGAGGCGTCCGCCCCGGCGAACAACGCGCCGAAGACCAGCAGCAGCAGCACCGAGACGAGCACCGACACCAGCATCCGCCCCCGGCCACCGCGCACCCGCAACGCCGCCGCGCCTCGGATCACCCAGTCCAGCCGCACCAGCGCGGTCACCGGCACCGAGAAGGCCCCCGCGAACAGGCTGAAGAACGACTTTCCGCCGCCGGCCGCCAGCGAGCCTGCCACCCCCGCGCCGAGCACGCACAATACGAACAGCCAGGACGCGTCCCGCACCGCCCCCACCGCCAGCAACCCGATCGCCAGCAACCCCCAGCCCAGCCGCAGCACCCGTTCCCCGGCGGGCAGTTCGACCTCGCCGTCCCGCCGCGCGACCAGCCACACGGCCACGGCCACCGCCAGCACCAGCCCGACCAGCCCCCAGCCGATCCCCGGCCGGTCCAGCGGCAACGCGAACGCCCCGGCCAGCCCAACTCCGGCCGCCGCCAGCACCACCGCTCCCGGCGCGTACGGCCGCGGCGGCAACGCCGCGAACACCGGCGCCACCCCCGTCGCGAGTGTTGGCCGTTCTGGTACGGAGTCTTGGCCGTTGTGGGACACCGATTCGGCCTCCTCGGACTCGTCCCGCGCCGCGTCCTCATCCTCGGCCCGCGCCTCGACCTCCTCCTTGGCCGCGGCGTCCGGATGCGTTGTGCCCTCGGCGGTGTCCGGCTGCTCCGCACCGGCATCCGGTTCGCCCGGCCCGGCCACCGGTTCCTCGGCGGCGTTGGCGGCCTGGTCCCACCCGTCGTGTGCTTTCCCGTTCATCCTCATCCTCAAGGCAGCAGCCATCGGCCCGGCCACATCCGTGGCCCGGCTAGGGAGAAAACCCGGTCAGTCAGCCAAGTTCGGCAATGTCACCCGGATCCGGCAGCCGCCGGAATCCGGTCCGGCCGCGGCGATCACGCCGCCGTGCAGGTCCACCACCCAGCGCGCGATGGCCAGGCCCAGCCCGGTTCCGCCGCCGCCTGCCCGTTCCCCCCTGGTGAACCGCTCGAACACCCGGTCCCGTTCGGCCAGCGGGATTCCCGGCCCCTCATCGCGGACCTCCAACACCACGGACTCCGCCCCGGCGCTGGCGCTGATCCACACCCGGCCGCCCGGCGGGCCGTGCCGGGCCGCGTTGTCCAGCAGGTTCACCAGCACCTGGTGCAGCCGCGCCTGATCGGCCAGCACCACGGCCTGCGGCGGGTCCACCGCCACGGTGAAGCGCACCCCCCGGCCCGCCACCGCGGTCATCACCTCGGTCTCGGCCACCGCCTGGGCCAGCATCGGCGCCAGCGCCCAGTGCCGCTTGTCCAGGGTGAGCGCTCCCGCGTCGATCCGGGACAGGTCCAGCAGCTCGGTGACCAGCGTGCCCAGGCGTTCGGTCTGCGCCAGCGCGGTGTGCATGGTGGCCGAATCGGGCTGGGTGACCCCGTCCACCACGTTCTCCAGCACCGCGCGCAACGCGGTGATCGGTGTGCGCAGCTCGTGCGAGACGTTCGCGATCAGCTCGCGGCGCTGCTGATCGGCGGCGCCCAGGTCCGCGGCCATCTGGTTGAACGCGGTGGCGAGCTGGCCGACCTCGTCCTTGGAGGTGGCCCGTACCCGCTCGCGGTAGTTCCCGGCGGCCATGCCGATCGCGGCCGAGGTCATGTCCCGCAACGGTTTGGTCATCCCATGCGCGATCAGCTGGGAGGCCAGCAGCGCGCCGAGCAGCGCGGTGATGGTGGTGCGCGGCGGGATCCAGCCGATCTGCCACCAGAAGAAGGCCATCGCCACCGTCACCGCACCCATGACCAGCAGGCCCAGCTTGAGTTTGATCGACCGCACCGGATCCAGGGGCCTGGGCAGCACGTCCCAGACCGCGTTCGCCCACCGCCGCAGCTTCCTCACGGCGTCTCCAGCGCGTAGCCGATGCCGTGCACGGTGCGGATCACATCGCTGCCGAGCTTGCGCCGCAACGCTTTCACGTGACTGTCCACGGTGCGGGTGGCCGCCGGACCGGCGAAGCCCCACACCTCGGTGAGCAGTTGCTCGCGGGGCAGCACCGCGCGCGGCCGTTCGGCCAGCCGGGTGAGCAGCTCGAACTCGGTGGGGGTGAGGTGGACCTCGGTCCCGGCCCGGTGCACCCGCCGTTCCACCGGGTCGATCTCAAGGTCCCCCACCCGCAGCGACACTCCGGCGGTGCGGGCCTGGGCGGCCCGTTCCACTCGCCGGAGCAGCGCGTGCACCCGGGCCGCCAGCTCCCGGATGGAGAAGGGTTTGGTGAGGTAGTCATCCGCGCCGACGGCCAGGCCGACCAGCAGGTCGGTCTCGTCGTCCCGCGCGGTGAGCATCAGCACCGGCACCGCGCGCCGGGCCTGGATCCGCCGACACACCTCCAGCCCGTCGAAGCCGGGCAGCATGATGTCCAGCACCACCAGGTCCGGATCCAGTTCGGCGGCCTTGGCCACCGCGGCCGGTCCGTCGTGCGCCAGCTCCACCGCGAAGCCCTCGGCCCGCAGCCGGACCGCGATGGAGCTGGCGATGGTCAACTCGTCCTCGACCACCAGCACCCGGTGTGTTTCCCCAGCCATGGCCCCGACCCTAGGCGGCCGCCATGGAGAGGGGGCGGAGAGAGTGTGAAGATACTGTGCAGGCTACGACGGGTTGTGATCCGGTCACTCACCGCTGCCGTACGGGCGGGTGATGATCTCCAGCATGTGCCCGTCCGGCCCGAGGAAGTACACCCCGCGACCGCCGTCGTTGGTGTTGATCTCATTCGGCCTGGTCTGCATCGGGTCGGCCCAGTGGTCCAGTCCGCGCTCGGTGATCCGGCCGTAGATCTCGTCGAACTCGGCCTCGGTGATCATGAACGCGTAGTGGTTGGGCACCGGGGTGCCCTCGACGTCGAGGTAGTCGAGAGTGACCTGATTGGACAGTTCCACGGCCAGGAAGGGCCCGAACGGCACGGCGTCCGGCAGGCCGAGCAGCCCGGTGAGGAACTCCGCGGCCGCCTTCTTGTCGGTGGACTGGACGATGGTGTGGTTCAGTTCGATTGCCATACAACGAAGTTAGAATCTCTACCTAACTGGAGGTCAACGCCACATCCGCGATTGCCACCCGGACGGCCGAGACGAAGTCCCAGAAGACTGGAGTCGTGGTGTACCGCCGCTCCGGCCGGGTGTTGGTGCCGAACATGGCATCCCGCAGGCCGGTGGTGAGTTCCAGCTGGCCACCGCCACCGCTGAGCGTGCGATTTGCGATGTTGTCCGGATCCCGCCCGGACAGCGTCGGGTGGCTCACCCCGTCCACGACCTGGAAACCGGCCGCGCCCAGCCGGGTCAGCAGCGCCTGCCGGAGCTGGTCGTCCCGCCCGCCGACCAGCACCGCGCGCGCCCCGGCCGGCAGGCCGAGTGGGGTGGGGGAGCAGCCGTGCACGCCCACCGCCCGCCGCGCCCCGCCGGCCAGCGAGCGCGCGACCGGATCGTCGCAGTGTGTGGAGGTCACGTGCAGTTCGCTGTTGTCGGCCGGGCGGATGCCCTCGAACATCCACAGGTCATACCGTGGCCCGTCCGCCGGCGTGGGTTCCAGGGTTCCGGGGTGGTAGCCGCCGATGGCGTGGCACAGCTCGGAGGTGCCGCCTTCGATCGCGCCGCCGTGCGGGGCCAGGATCGCGGTGTCAGGGAAGGGAAACCGCTTTGACAGGTTGTCGTCGAAGCGTTCCGGTCTGCGGTACCGGCGGGCGTAGTCGATGCCCTCTGCCAGCTCCGGGTCGGCGTAGAGCGCGGTGTTCGACGGGTACTTGTCCGCGGCCAGCGCGGGCCGGGCGGTCAGCACCGGGAGCGCGGTCACGGCGGCCAGCCCGAGGAAGGTTCTCCTGCTCGCGGTGCTCATAAAGGTCATTCTGCGGCAGCGGGCTAGGGTCGGCCGGGTGACGAACACGCCGCCGCCTGATGAGACCGACTCCGGGGTGCCCGAGTGGGCGAAGGTCATCCCCGGCCTGGACCCCGCCGTGGAGGGCGTGGTCGACCGGCTGCACCTGGCCAGCCGCTACCTGGAACGACTGGCCGCGGAATGCGCCGCGCCGCAGGGCCTCAGCTCGGCCGACTACGAGATCCTGGCCCGGCTGTACTGGGTCGGCCCGCCGCATCAGCTCACCCCGACCCAGCTCGCCGCAGGCACGCTCAGTCCGGCCACCACGATCACCAGCCGACTGGAACGCCTGCAGAAGGCCGGGCTGATCATCCGCTCGGTCAGCGGCAACGACCGCCGCTCCACCCCGGCCGAGCTGACCGCGGCAGGGCAGCGGATCTTCCTGTCCGTGGTCACCGAACAGGCCCGCCGGGAGCGGGAGGCGATCAGCCCGCTGGGCTCGACCGAACTGGCCGAGCTGGAGGACCTGTTGCGGAGGCTGATGTTCGTGCTGGAACAGAGCCTCGGCCCGGCGCCCCGCCGCGCGCGCCTGGCCGAGGAAGCTGCCCCGCGGCGCGAGTAGTCACTCCCGCGAGTTGCGCCATTTGGCCGATACTACGAAATCGTAGTAACTCGTAGCGTTGCCCTCGTTCGCGGTGGCCACCGGCGAGCACGACATCATACCCGTTGTCCCGCCGGACATTCCGCTTGTGAGGTGCCTGTCATGTCCCGAGTTCACGCTGTGTCGCGCCGGTTCGCCGCCGCCCTGCTCGCCTTCGCCGCCGCCGGTTCGCTGGCGCTCGGCCTGGCCCCCTCGGCCGCCGCCGGACCGCATTACCCGTGGCAGGACCCGGGCCGCGCCAGGACTTTCACCGAGGCCGCGGTCACCCAGCACGGGCTGTCCTACTGCTGGGGCGGCGGCAACGAGAACGGCCCCACCACGGGCACCTGGGACTCCAAGTGCAACGCCAGCACCGGCGCCGGTTTCGACTGTTCCGGCCTGGTGCACCACGCGCTGGCCAGGGCCGGTCGCAACCCGGGCGACAACACCGCCGACCACTACGGCAAGACCCTCGGCACGATCGTCAACGACGGCAGCCGCAAGCCCGGCGACCTGCTCTTCTACGATTGGGAGAACGACGGCCAGTACGACCACGTGATGATCTACCTCGGCCTCAACCGGGACAACAACAAGATCGAGATCATCGAGGCCAACGGGGCCAAGGGCCTGACCTCGGCCACCGGTCACCGGGTCCGCTTCTTCGGGCTCACCAACCCGCACCGGGTGCGCCGGATCGCGTTCTGACGCCTACGGATCCGGCCTGCCCCCGGCTCACCCGGCCGGGGGCAGCGCCGGTTCGAACAGCCACTTCCGGAACAGCTCGTCCAGCGGGTGCGGGCAATGCCGTTGCGCCAGGGCGATGAAATCGTTGGTGCGCACCGAACCGTGCCGGTGGGTGGCGGTCCATTCCTTGAGTAGCTTGAAGAACGCCGGATCGCCGAGGTGCCGCCGCAGCGCGTGCAGGGTCAGCGCGCCCCGGTCGTACACCTGGTCGTCGAACATCCGGGCCGGGCCGGGATCGCCGATCACCAGGTCCTGCGGCAGTCCGGCCAGCTTGCGCAGGAACCGTTGCGCGGGAACGGATGCGGGCACCCCGTCGGCGAACTCGAACCACAGCCATTCCGCGTAGCAGGCGAAACCCTCGTGCAGCCAGATGTCCCGCCAGTCGGCCAGGGTGAGGCTGTTGCCGAACCACTGGTGCGCCAGCTCGTGCGCCACCAGGCGTTCGTGCCCTCGGCGGCCGTCCAGGTGGTTGCGGCCGAACACGGACAGGCCCTGCGCCTCGATCGGCACGTCCAGGTCGTCGTCGGCGACCACCACCGCGTACTCCTCGAACGGGTAAGGGCCGAACAGCTCCTGGAACACCCGCAGCATCTCCGGCTGGCGCCCGAAGTCGTGCCGGAACACCGATTCCAGCGCCGCGGGCACCCCGGCGGGCTGGTGCACCGGACCCGGCAGCTCCAGGATCTCGTACCGTCCGATCTGGACGGTGGCGAGGTAGCTGGGCATTGGCGCGGACTGGTGGTGCACCCAGGTGGCGTCGCCGCCGTGCTCCTTGACCGAGCGCAGCCTGCCGTTGGCGAAAACGGTGTACTCGCTGGGCGCGGTCACCGCGATCCGGTAGGTGGCCTTGGAACCTGGGCGGTCATCGCACGGGAACCAGCTCGGCGCGCCGGTGGGCTGGCTGGCCACGATGGCGCCGTCGGTGAGCTGGTCCCAGCCGATCTCGCCGAACGCGCTGCGCACCGGGTGCGGCGGACCGGCGTAGCGCACCTCCACGGTGAACTCCGCGCCAGGGGCAAGCGGCCTGGCCGGGCGCAGCCGGAGCTTGCCGTTGGCGTGCGACCACTTGGCTGGCCGTTTGCCGTCGACGAGCACCCGGTCCACCCGGAACCGGCCGAAGTCCAGCACGATCGAGGGCAGCGCCTGCTCGGCGACCGCGATCACGCTGGCCCGGCCGGTCAGCCGGTGCGAACTGGGGCGGTAGTCCAGGTCCAGGTCGTAGTGCCGGACCCGGTACCCCCCGTTGCCGTGGTGGGGGAAGTAGGGCTGGTGGTTCACCCTCGGCGGGATCCTTCCGGCTGCCAGGCGGCGATCGGGTTGCCCAGCCAGCGGGTGTCGGCCGGGACGGTCTCGCCGCGCATCACCAGCGAGCCGGGTCCGACGGTAGCGCCCGCGCCGACGGTGGCCCCTGGCAGCACGATGCCGTGCGGGCCCATGGTCGAGCCCGCGGCCAGGGTGACCGTGTCCATCCGCATGATCCGGTCGTGGAACAGGTGCGTCTGCACCACGCAGCCGCGGTTCACGCTGGCGCCCGCGCCCAGGCTGACCAGGTCGGCCTCGGGCAGCCAGTAGGTCTCGCACCACACGCCCTTGCCCACGCTGGCGCCCAGCGAGCGCAGCCACAGGTTCATCAGCGGCGTGCCGCCGACCGCGCCGGCCAGCCAGGGCACCGCGAGCACCTCGACGAAGGTGTCGGCCAGCTCGTTGCGCCACACGAAGGAACTCCACAGCGGGTGCTCCACCGCGCGGAACCGCCCGACCAGCACCCATTTCGCGGCACTGGAGACCACACAGGCCAGCACCCCGGCCCCGAACAGCACCAGGCCGCTGACCAGCAGCGCGATCCCGAACCCTGCTTGCGCGGCGACGATCTCGAAGGCGGCCAGGGTGAGTACGGCCAGCGCGACCGTGGCCATCACCGGGATCACCCGGCACAGCTCGACCAGCGCGCGGGCCAGCACCAGGCGGCGCGGCGGGGCGAAGGTGCGGCCCTCATCGCGCTTCTCGGTGTTGCGCGGCAGTTTGATCGGCGGCATGCCCAGGTAGGAGCTGCCAGCCTTGGCCCGCCTTGGCGCGGCGGAGAGCACGCCGACCAGGCCGCGGTTGGGCACCGAACGACCCGGCGCGGTCATCCCGGAGTTGCCCAGGAAGGCGCGTTTGCCGATGCGCACCTCGTCGATGCGCAGCCAGCCGCCGCCGAGTTCGTAGGAGCCGACCATGGTGTCATCGGCCAGGAACGCGCCGTCGGCCACCGTGGTCAGCGAGGGCAGCGCGAGCACGGTGGAGGCCTCCACCCGGCGGCCCACCTTCATGCCAAGCATCCGCAGCCAGACCGGGGTGAACAGGCTGGCGTACAACGGGAACAGCGCGGAGCGGGAGTGGTTCATCAACCGCTCCACGGTCCAGGCCTGCCAGGCGATCCGGCCGTGCACCGGGTGGTAACCGGCGTGCAGCCCCAGGCTGAACAACCGCACCCCGACCAGCACGAACAGCGCGGTGGCCGCCAGGTAGGCGATCGCGGCCAGCGGCGCGGCCAGCAGCGCGCCGCCGATCGCCCCGGACAGCGTGGTGTCATCGGCGACGAAGGCGCCCAGCAACGCGATCGCGGGCAGCACGGCCAGCACCGGCAGCAGGTCCAGGCCGAGCGAGGTGCTGCCGTAGAGGAAGGACCAGCGGCGGCTGCGTGCGGCGGTCTTGTTGGGCCGCTTGCTCTTGGGCTTGCTGGACCGGGTGGCGGGCACGCCGCCCCAGTGCTGACCGGCGGGCACCGAACCACGCACCACCGAACCGGCGGCGATCTCGGCCCGCTTGCCGATCCGCGCGCCGGGGAAGACCGTGCTGCGCGAGCCGATCACCGCGCCCGCGCCGATCCGGATCCGACCCACGTGCACCACATCGCCGTCCAGCCAGTGCCCGGACAGGTCGACCTCGGGCTCGATCGCGCAACCCTTGCCCAGCTTGAGCATGCCGGTCACCGGGGGAGCGGCGTGCAGGTCCACGTCCGGGCCGATGCGCACGCCGAGGGCCTTGGCGTAGCTGGTGATCCAGCCGCCGGAGAGCTTGCCGGCGCCGCTGAGCACGGCCAGTCGTTCGGCGGTCCACAGTCGCAGGTGCACGCTGCCGCCGCGCGGGTAGCTGCCCGGACGCAGGCGGCGCAACAGGATCCGCGCGCCACCGGCGGCGATGGCGATCCGTCCCGGCGGGCTGAACAGCAGCGCGGCGCCCGCGCCCACCCACCACCAGGAGATGGTCGGCGCCCAGGAGTAGGAGCCGAACAGGGTGAGCACGTTGTTCAGCGCGGCCAGCGCGACGATCCAGCGCAGCCCGACCAGGGTCAGCAGCGGCAGCAGCACCAGCAGCTGCACGAGCGAGGCCCGGCGCGGGGTCGACTTGACCACCCGCACGGTGGCTTCCGCGGCACCCAGCTCGTCCAGTCGCGCGGCCAGCCGGGCCAGGGTGGAGTGCTGGTACAGGTCGCTCACCGAACTGCCCGGGTAACTGCGCCGCACCAGCGAGATGAGTTGCGCGGCGGCCAGGCTGCCGCCGCCGCTGGCGAAGAAGTCGGCGTCGGCGGATTCCGGCGGCAGGCCGAGGATCTCGGTCCACTGCTCGGCCAGCCAGGCCTGGGTGCCTGCCAGTTGCGGTGCGGCGCCAGGGAGTTCGTCGGTGCTCAGCGGCCAGGGCAGCGCGTTGCGGTCGACCTTGCCGGAGGTGCGGGTGGGCAGCGTGTCGACCACGGCCAGCAGCGGCACCAGTGCCGCGGGCAGCGCGGAACGCAGTCGCGCCAAGGCCGCTGTCTTGTCGAAAGTCTCCTCAGTCGAAGCGAGCGCGAGGTAGCCGACCAGGATCTGGTTGCCGCCCTTGGTGTTCCGCACCGCGGCGGCGGCGCCGGCGATGCCGGGCAGGGCCTGCAGGGCCGCGTCCACCTCGCCCAGTTCGATCCGCCGTCCGCCGAGCTTGACCTGCTCGTCGGCCCGGCCCAGGAACAGCAGGCCCGCTTCCTCGGCGCGCACCAGGTCGCCGCTGCGGTAGGCGCGATCCCAGCCCAGCGCGGGCAGTGGCGCGTACTTCTCCGCGTCCTTGGCCGGATCCAGGTACCTGGCCAGCCCGACCCCGCCGATCACCAGCTCACCAGTCTCGCCCATTGGCACGACCTGGCCTGCCGGGTCCACCACGGCCAGTTCCCAGCCGTCCAGGGGCAGGCCGATCCGCACCGGCGGGGTGCCGGTCAGCGGGGCGGCGCAGGCGACCACGGTGGCCTCGGTGGGCCCGTAGGTGTTCCAGACCTCGCGGCCCTCGACCGCGACCCGCTCGGCCAGTTCCGGCGGGCAGGCCTCGCCGCCGAAGATGAGCAGCCGCACGTCGTCCAGGCATTCCGCGGGCCACAGCGCGGCCAGCGTGGGCACGGTGGAGACCACGGTGATCTCGTTGCGGACCAGCCACGGGCCCAGGTCCATGCCGGTGCGCACCAGCGAGCGCGGCGCGCTGACCAGGCAGGCCCCGTGCCGCCAGGCCAGCCACATCTCCTCGCAGGAGGCGTCGAAGGCCACCGACAGCCCGGCCAGCACCCGGTCGCCGGGCCCGATCGGCTCCTCGGTGAGGAACAGCCCGGCCTCGGCGTCGACGAAGGCGGCCGCGCTGCGGTGGCTGACCGCCACGCCCTTGGGCTTGCCGGTGGAGCCGGAGGTGAAGATGATCCAGGCGTCGTCGTCCAGGGTGGGCGACCCCACCGAACCGCCGGGGGTGGCGTGCGGGGTCAGTTCGCCGTTCGCGCCGAGCACCGCGCACACCACGGCCTCGCCGAAGACCAGTTCGGCCCGTTCGTCCGGATCCTCCGCGTCCACCGGCACGTAGGCCGCGCCCGCGGCGAGCACGCCGAGGATGCCGATGTACAACTCGTTCGTGCCCGAAGGAATGCGCACGCCGACCCGGTCGCCGCGGCCGATGCCCTGTGCGGCAAGGCGTTGCCGCACCGACTCGACCTCGGCGAGCAGGGCGCGGTAGGTTAGGGTGGTGCTGCCGTCGTCGACCGCGGGGGCGGCCGGGTGCCGACGGGCCGTGGTGCCGAGGATGTCGAGCAGAGTCCGTTCAGCCGGGGTCGCACCAGCGCGGAAAACGGCTGGTGCCAAGGTGATAGTCGTGGGGGCGAACAAGGACTCGTCGACTGCGGTCAACTCCGGCCCTTCCGGGAAGTAGGTGTCTCAACGCCGGACAGGCCAACGCCAAACGGACACCATACCCAGGAAAAGTGAACAACCGCACCGCGAACCACTCAGTCGTGGCTCAACTCACGGGTGCACGAGCACCTTCGTACCCACTCGCAGCAGGGCGAACGTCTCGTTGACACTCGCGTCGGTCATCCGGATGCACCCGTTGCTGGCCGGCCAGGTCTCCACCGGTTCCCCGCCGTGGAAGGCGATTCCCTGGTCGCTGCCGCCCTGGCCGATGTAGGAGGGCCGCCACATCGGGCCGAGCCGGGCGTAGCGCCAGCCGTCGATCTGCCGGGTGACCGCGAATTCCCCGGCCGGGGTGTGCTTGCCCGGCTGGTCCCGGCCGGTGGAGGAGTCGTAGATGCGCTCGATCCGGCCGTCCTCGTCCAGGAAGTAGGTGACCTGCTTGGCCAGGTCCACCTCGACCCGGAAACCCTTGCGTGCCTGGGGAACCGGCCGCACCGGGTGGCGCAGCGCGGCCGCGGTGACGGCCTCGATGATCCCGGTCCGCTCCAGCTCGTG
Source organism: Crossiella sp. CA198 (assembly GCF_052078295.1). Lineage (NCBI taxonomy): Bacteria > Bacillati > Actinomycetota > Actinomycetes > Pseudonocardiales > Pseudonocardiaceae > Crossiella > Crossiella sp. CA198. The sequence goes on along the minus strand of NZ_JBQJIM010000049.1, from coordinate 17,792 downwards.
CACCTTCTGGAAAGCGATCACCGCGTGCCGCGTCTCGGTGTCGAAGACGCCGTTCACCTCGCGCACCTGGTAGCCCAGATCGGCCAGCACCTTTTGCGCCGCGAGCACCTCGGGCCCGCGCGCGCCCTCGGCCAGCGGGGCCGCGGGCGGCGGCGCGACCTCGTGCACCGGCACCGGCGCGGCCTGTGGCTGCACGGTCACCGGCTGTTCCGCCACGGTCACCGGCTCCCGCGGGGTCAGCACGGTGTAGGCGGCCACACCCGTCCCGCCGACCGCCGCCGCCAGCAACGCACCGACCACATATCGCCCGCGCACGCCCACAGTCCTCACGCCTTTCCGAAAGGTTCGCTCACCAGTGCTTGGCCGATGGCGCGGGCAGCGCAACATTCCCGGGCAACCAAGCAGGTGACTTCGGCGTATTCCGGTCGTGATGGCGGAGGACGAGGACCTGGTGCCGCGCATCGGCCACGACCGGGAAGCGCTGGCCGAGCTGTACCGTCGGCACGTGCGTGCCCTGCTCGGTTACGCCGGGCGCAGGCTCGGTAACCCGACCGACGCCGCCGACCTGGTGGCGGCGGTGTTCCTTGAGGTCATCCGCACCGCCGGGCGCTACGACCCGGCCAGGGGCACCCCGAGGGCCTGGCTGTTCGGCATCGCCGCCACCCTGATCGCCGCGCACGGCCGGTCCAGGGGCCGCGAGGCCAGGGCGTTGCAGCGGGTCTACGGCCGCCGCGAGCTGAGCCCGGAGGATCACGGCGAGCTGGCCGGGCGGATCGACGCCGCGCGCAGCGCCGAACTGCTGCAGCACGCGGTGGACGCGCTGAGCCCGGCCGAACGCGAGCTGTTCCTGCTGGTCGCGATGGACGGGCTGACCTCGGCCGAGGCCGCCTCGGTGCTCGGCATCGCCCCGGCCGCGGCCCGGATGCGCCTGGCCAGGGCCCGCCGCAAACTCCGCGCCGCACTGCCCGCCCCGGTGCTCGCGCTGGTGGGCTCGCTGTGAGCGGGGACCGGGAACCGTTGAGCCCGCTGGAACAACGGATGCTGGACGGGCTGCTCCAGGTGGCCGACGAAGAGTCAGTCCACAATGGACGGAAGAAGCGATCCGGCTTCGCCTGGCTGACGGTGGCCGCGGTCACCGTGCTCGGCCTGGGCGCGGCCGCCGCCGTGCCCGCGCTGCTGCAACCGTCCACTCCGGACACCCCGGCGCAGCTCTCGCCCGCGCCAGGGCACATCGGCTACCGCAAGGTGATGACCGGCAACCAGTACGTCAGCACCAGGCACCTGGGCGGTGACTTCGTGGACATCACCGCGGAGATCCGGGACACCGCCGAACTGTGGGCCGAACTCGGCGATCCGCGGACGATCCGGGCCAAACTCGAACCGCACCAGGTGCTGCACTGCGCCCCGGTGGACAACCGCGGCCTGTGCGCGAACTGGCTGGCCGACAACACCGGCAAGAACCTCGGCCTGCGGCTGACCCCGGAGGACCGCACCGTGCGGGGCGTGGGCTCGCGCACCGATCCCGACGCCAGCGGCCTGAGCTACCAGACCATCAACCTGCTGCCCACCGACCGGGTCGGCAACCGCCCGGTCGCCGAACTCGCCGGGACCCCGGAAGAACTGACCGCCCAGCTCGACGAACTGGCCCGGCAGAGCCGCTACGACGGCCAGAAGCACTTCGAGGGCGCGGTGAGCAGGTGGGACCGGCTCCGGTACGCGGTCGAGGTGCTGCTGGCCATCGGCGCCACCCCGCGGCAGCGCGCCGCCGCCTGGACGGTGGCCACCCGGGCCGCCGAGGTTGCCGAGACCCCGGCCACCGACCGCCTCGGCCGGGCCGGCCGCGCCCTGGTCTACGACACCTCGCCGGGCCTGCGCCGGGAGCTGGTCATCGACCCGGCCACGCACACCCTGCTCAGCCAGAGCGAGACCGTCGCGCCGCCCAAGGACACCCAGCGGCAGACCTACCCGGTGGCCTCGGTCAGCTACACGCTGTACCTGGCCGAGGGCGCGGTGCGTTCGCTGGCAGAGGTCCGCTGAGCGGATTTGCCACGAAACGGCCACGACCTGGCCAAGAGCTGGGTGTCAGCCGGGTGAAAAAGCCCTGTTCAGAGCGCAGGATCAGGCGCCGATCCCGACCTCCCCAGGAGCAGTGGCCATGCGTCCCACCACCCTCTCCCGTCTGCTCGCCCTGACGCTGCTGCTCTCCCTCGGCCTAGTGGGCGCCGCCGCGGCCCAGCCGACGGCCACCTCAGCGGGCGATCCCCGGGCCACCGCCCGCCCCGGCAACGCGACCACCTGCGCCGCCGCCGGGCTGGCCGGCGCCCCGGTGACCGAGCGGCTGGCCGTGGGCAAGACCGGCACCCACCTCACCGTGACCGAGGTGCCGTACGAGTTGCGGATCACCGGCATCGTGGTCAAGGGCGGCCCTGCGCACAACGTGTACCTGCCGACCGCACTCGGTCTGTTGCCCTGGCCGGGCCTGCACTCCCCGCTGGTGGGCAAGGAGAACATCCCGGCGGTCAGCCACTGGTTCGTCTGCGCCCTCACCGCACCGGCCAAGAACGCGGCCGCCGGCACCAGCACCTCACCCACCGCGGCCAGCACCGCCAAGGCCACCAGCACAACGCGGTCGGCAGGCACCCAGCCCGGCAGCACCGCGCCGACCAGCTCCACGGCGCCGGTCCCGGCCGCCGCCACCGGCGGGCTGGCCAACACCGGCTTCGACGGCGGCTGGCTGATCGGGCTGGGCGCCGCACTCGTGGTCGCGGGCGGGCTCGTGCTCGGCCTGACCCGGTTGCGCGGCCGGCGAGGTCGCTGAATCGGGTGGCAGCGTTGCGCGGTGCACACAACGAACGGCTAACGAGCAGGTAGCGAGTGCTGTTCCGGCGGCGATGTGACTGTTGGATTCAACCCTCACCGTCTTGAGCAGGAGCCCTCGCTGATGCACGCCCTCGCGCCCACCCTCCGCCGCGCCGCCGCCCCAGGGCGTGTTTGGCGGCTCCTGGCCGCGATCGCCGGGCCCAGATCGCCCCTGGCCGCGCCGCCGCGGTGGCCACGTACAACACCGGTACGAGGCCACCACGTCGACACGACCAGAAGCAATCTGGACTCCGGCGCTCATCGACCAATACCCGCCAAACGCGCCCTCGCCGCCGTGGTCCTCACCACCTGGCTCGGGGCGGCGGGCGCCGCCGGCGCGGACCCGCAGATCCCCTGGTCCGGGGATGAACGCGCCACCCCGGTCGCCGGGGTGGCCGCCGGGTGCGCGGCGAGTGGGCTCAAGGGCGAGCAGGTCGACGTCACCGTGACCAGGGACTCCCGGTACCTCACCGTCACCGCGGTGGATCCGGGTGTCACTCTCACGGGGGTCGTGATCCAGGGCGGACCCGGCTACAACATCTATCCAGCCTCAGCGTTCACCGCACTGCCGTGGCCGCGGTTGCACGCGCCGCTGGACTCGCCCGCGCAGCCGCAGAAACCCGCGCTGACCACGAACTGGTTCGCGTGTGGAAGCAAGACCCCGCCCACCACGACCAGCACCACCACGACCACAACGAAGACGACCACGAGCACCACCCCGACCACCACCCGCCCGACGAGCACCACCACCACGTCGTCGGGCACCAGCCAGCCCCCGGTCAGCACCACCCCGCCGCCCGTGACCAGCACCAGCAGCCCCGGCCTGGCCACCACCGGCTTCGACGGCGGCTGGCTGATCCCGCTGGCGGCCGGGCTGATCCTGCTCGGCGCGGCCGCGCTGTTCGTGCCGCGCCTGCTCCGTCGCCGCGGCTGAGGCCGGGAAGGGGACCGGAATGACCGTGCACAGGGACGAACGGTGAACGAGGACGAGACCTCTCCGGTCCGGGCGGGCTGGCGGCTGCCGCTGGTGATCTGCGTGCTGGGCCTGGTGCTGGCCTTCGTCGGCTTCGGCGTGCTGACCGACCGCTATGACCGGTTCCGGGTGGAGACCTCCTCGATGGAGAACACCCTGACCGCTGGCAAGCGGGCGATCACCAGGCCGGTGACCGACGGCGGCGTCTCGGTGCAGCGCGGGGACGTGGTGGTCTTCGACCCGAACGAGAGCGGCTGGCCCGGCCGGGAACCCGGCGCGCAGCTGGTCAAGCGGGTGGTCGGCATTGGCGGCGACAGCGTGACCTGCTGCGATCTGGACGGCCGGTTGCAGGTCAACGGCCGCACCATCACCGAGACCTACCTGCGCGCCGACGATCCGGTCACCGGCGGCAAGCACCAGCCGCAGCGGTTCACCGTGCGGGTGCCGCAGGACCGGATGCTGCTGCTCGGTGACTATCGCGGCAACTCCCGCGATTCCCGGGCCTACCTGGACAACGAGTTCAAGGGCTCGGTGCCGCGCAGCGCGATCAAGGCGGTGGTGGTCGCGGTGGTCACCCCCGGCGAGGGCGTGCGGCAGGTCTCGCCGAGCCCGGTGTTCACCGACGCGGGCCTGGCCGGGGCGGCGGCCACCGACTACGGCTACCGGTACGCGTTCTGGACCATCGTGACCGGGGCATTGCTGGTGATCAGCACCCTGCTGTGGCTGGCCGTCGTCGGCGCGCTGGCCTGGCGGCGCCGACGACGGCAGCCGGTGCTCAGCCCTTGAGCAGGCCGGTCATCTCCGCGATCTCCTTCTCCTGCGCGGAGATGACCTCCTCGGCCAGGTGCTTGGCCGCGGCCGACTGACCCTGGGCCAGCTCGGTCCTGGCCATCTGCACCGCGCCGCGGTGGTGCTCGACCATCATGGTCAGCCAGCGCCGGTCGAAGTCGGCCTTGCTCGCGGCGGTCAGCTCTTTCATCGCCTCAGCGGACATCATCCCGTGCGCGCCGTGACCACCACCGTGTTCCGGCTGGACCGGGGCGTTCCACGACTTCAGCCAGCCGGTCATGGTGTCGATCTCCGGCTGCTGCCCGTCCTGCATCCGCTTGGCCAGCTCGCGCACCTTGGCGTTGTCGGTGCGGCTGGGGACCAGCTTGCTCATGTCCAGGGCCTGCTGGTGGTGCGGGATCATGCCCTGGGCGAAGGTGATGTCGGCCGCGTTGTGCCCGGCGTCGGCCGCCGGGGCGCTGGTGGCCGGGTGGCCGCCCGCGTGCCCGTCGTTGTGCCCGGACGACGTCCCGCCGCCGCAGGCCGACAGCGTGATCGCGGTGAGCACACCCAGACCGGCCAGGACCAGCTTGTTCTTGCGCATGACAAATCTCCTCGGCTACTGACGAATGACTGGATGGGGCAACCCGGTCCAGTCAGAGTCGGAGCACGCCGAGGGTGTCGAGGTCGAAGAGCTTGGGTGGCGGCCCACGTGGGACCAGCGAGACCAGTCGCGCGGCCAGTCCGTCCAGGGCGGCCGCCGGATCGCGGCGCAGCCAGCCCAGCAGGACCAGCGCGAGCAGCCCGGCCACCGTGACGATCAGGCCGAGGCAGAGGTGCAGCATCGAGTCGTGCCCGCCGGGCACCGGGTGCTCCGCCGGGGTGGCCGCCGGGGTGGACACCGTCACCAGGCCGCTGCCGTGGTGCTCGTGCGCGGCCGTCCCCGGTTGATGCGCGCCGTGACTCGGATGGGTGACCTGGTGCATCACCAGCACGCTGACACTCACCGTGAACACGAGCAGCGCCAGTCCCAGTACCCGCATCGGGCGTGGTCGCGGCGCCGTGGTCACCCCGCCAGCCTAACGTCACACCGCGACCTGCCAGCCCGACCGAGCCCTGACGGGACTCGCGGTCTACGATTCCCATGCGCGGTCTGCCTACGCATGCCCGCGGTCAGGCAAGTGCAGGTGAATACCAGGTCAACATGCCAGTGCAGGAGGCACCGTGACGGCCGTAGCCCCTCAGCCGATCGCCACGCGTCCGTTCCCGACGCGTCAGACGGTCAAGGGTTCGTTCCTGCTGCGGATGCTCCGCACCACGGACCACAAGCAGATCGGCATTCTCTACCTCGTCACGTCCATGGCCTTCTTCATGGTCGGCGGCGTGATGGCCCTGCTGATCCGCACCGAACTCGCCCTGCCGGGGATGCAGATCCTCTCGCAGGAGCAGTACAACCAGATGTTCACCATGCACGGCACGATCATGCTGCTGCTGTACGCGACGCCGATCCTGTTCGGGTTCGCCAACTACATCCTGCCGCTGCAGATCGGCTCCCCGGATGTGGCGTTCCCGCGGTTGAACGCCTTCTCGTACTGGCTGTACCTCTTCGGCGGCCTCACCGTGGTGGCTGGCTTCATCACCCCCGGTGGCGCGGCCGACTTCGGCTGGTTCGCCTACACGCCGCTGTCCAACGCGATCCACTCGCCCGGCATCGGCGCCGACCTGTGGATCTCCGGTCTGGTGGTCTCCGGTCTGGGCACCATCCTCGGCGGCGTCAACATGATCACCACGGTGCTGTGCCTGCGCGCGCCCGGCATGACCATGTGGCGGATGCCGGTGTTCACCTGGAACATCCTGGTCACCAGCCTGCTGGTGCTGATGGCCTTCCCGATCCTGACCGCCGCGCTGCTCGGCCTGCTGGCCGACCGGCACCTGGGCGCGCACGTGTTCGACCCGGCCAACGGCGGCGTGATCCTCTGGCAGCACCTGTTCTGGTTCTTCGGCCACCCCGAGGTCTACATCGTCGCGCTGCCCTTCTTCGGCATCGTCTCGGAGATCTTCCCGGTGTTCAGCCGCAAGCCGATCTTCGGGTACAAGGCGCTGATCTGGGCCACCATCACCATCGCCGCGCTGTCGGTGACGGTGTGGGCGCACCACATGTACGCCACCGGCGCGGTGCTGCTGCCCTTCTTCGCCTTCACCACGTTCCTGATCGCGGTGCCCACCGGCATCAAGTTCTTCAACTGGATCGGCACCATGTGGCGCGGTCAGTTGACGTTCGAGACGCCGATGCTGTTCTCGGTGGGCTTCATCATCACCTTCCTCTTCGGTGGCCTCACCGGCGTGCTGCTGGCCGCGCCCGCGATCGACTTCCACGTGTCGGACACCTACTTCGTGGTGGCGCACTTCCACTACGTGCTCTACGGCACGATCGCCTTCGCGACCTTCGCCGGCATCTACTTCTGGTTCCCGAAGATGACCGGGCGCCTGCTGGATGAGAAGCTCGGCAAGCTGCACTTCTGGACGACCTTCATCGGTTTCCACCTGACCTTCCTGGTCCAGCACTGGCTGGGCAACGAGGGCATGCCGCGCCGCTACGCCGACTACCTGCCCAGCGACGGGTTCACCACGCTCAACTCGATCTCCACGATCGGCGCGTACCTGCTCGGCGCGTCCACGCTGCCGTTCATCTGGAACGTGTTCAAGAGCTACCGCTACGGCGAGGTCGTCAAGGTCGACGACCCGTGGGGCTACGGCAACTCGCTGGAGTGGGCGACCTCCTGCCCGCCGCCGCGGCACAACTTCACCGAGCTGCCCCGGATCCGCTCCGAGCGCCCGGCCTTCGAGCTGCACTACCCGCACATGGTGGAGCGGATGCGGGCCGAGGCCGAGGTCGGCAAGAAGCACCGGGAGAAGCACGGCGGCGTCGCGGTCAAGGAGGCTCCGGCCGCGCCCTCGCAGATCGCCGCGAACGCGACCCAGCCGCCGGAACAGCACGGTGACGACCCAAAATCACGCTGAGCTGAACGACCTGGGCAGACCCGGGTAGCAAGGCTCGACGAGGAGCCCCACAGCCACCGCACCGGCGGCTGTGGGGCTCGTCTCTTTTCCGGCCAGGGCATCGAGCAGGACGCCGTCCACTAAGGAGACTCGGTAACCGTGAGTACCCGCAAAGCCACCACCGTGCTGATCACCGTCACCGGCCCGGACAAGCCAGGGGTCACCTCGGTGCTCTTCGCCGCGCTGACCCGGCACGGGGTCGAGGTGCTCGACGTCGAGCAGGTGGTGATCCGCAGCCGCCTGGTGCTCGGCGTGCTGGTGTCCACCACGCACGATCCGGAAGGTCTGCAGGAGCTGACCGAACAGGCCATGGCCAGCGTCGGCATGCACGTGGACGTGGAGATCGGCGCCCGCGAGCGTTCCGCGGCCCAGCACGGCTCCAGCCACGTGCTGGTGGTGATGGGCCGCCCGGTCACCGCCCGCGGCTTCACCGAGGTCGCCCGCAGACTGGCCGCGCTGGGCGCCAACATCGACTCCATCCGCCGGGTGGCCGACTACCCGGTCACCGGCCTGGAACTGGCGGTCTCCGCCGGGGACACCGACGAGGCCGACGCACAACTGCGGGCCGCGATGGCCGAGGTCTCGGTGCGCGCCCAGGTCGACATCGCGGTGGAACAGGCCGGGCTGACCCGGCGGGCCAAGCGGCTGGTCGTCTTCGACGTGGACTCCACCCTGATCCAGGGCGAGGTCATCGAGATGCTCGCCGCGCACGCCGGCTGCGAGGAGCAGGTCCGGGAGATCACCGAGGCCGCCATGCGCGGCGAACTCGACTTCACCCAGTCCCTGGAACGCCGGGTCGCACTGCTGGCCGGACTGCCGGCCGACGTGCTGGCCGAGGTCGGCCGCACCCTGGAGCTGACCCCCGGCGCCCGCACCACCGTCCGCACCCTGCGCAGGCTCGGCTTCCGCTGCGGCGTGGTCAGTGGCGGGTTCACCCAGGTCATCGCGGGCCTGGCCGAGGAACTGCGGCTGGACTTCGTGGCCGCCAACGAGCTGGAGATCGAAGACGGCAAGCTGACCGGCCGGGTCACCGGCGAGGTGGTGGATCGCGCGGGCAAGGCGGTCGCGCTGCGCCGCTTCGCCGCCGAACACGACATCCCCCTCGCCCAGTGCGTCGCGGTGGGTGACGGCGCCAACGACATCGACATGCTCAGCACCGCAGGCCTTGGCGTGGCCTTCAACGCCAAGCCCGCGCTGCGCGAGGTGGCCGACACCGCGCTGTCACACCCGTTCCTGGACGCGGTGCTGTTCGTGCTGGGCGTCACCAGGGCCGAGGTCGAGGCCGCCGACGCCGCCGACGGCCTGGTCGAAGAACGCATCGAGGTCAGCTGACATGCTCGAACCCCTGGCCGCCCGCTACGCCACCTGGCTCGGCCTACCCGCCCAGTCCACAGTGGACACCAGCGACGAAGACCCGGCCACGGTCCGAGCCATGCCCCTGATCCTGCGCATCGAACGCCAGGACCCGGCCCCCCGCACAGCCCTGCTGGAAGCCGCCGCGACCGCCTCCCTCGCCGTCTGCCTGGCCCCCGAGGCTCAACCCGAGGGCGAATGGCACGACGAGATCCGGCTCTGGCTGGACAACCGCATCCGCAAGGTCTCCCGCCGGGCCCGCGGCGCACACTGGGACGCCGTCGGGGAACTCCCCGGCATCACCGTGTCCCACCAGGGCGCCGAGGTCCGCGCCCTGGTCCCCGGCCTGGTCGCGGAATCGCCGAAGGTGTTGTCCCGCCTACAGATCTCCGGCAGCGAACTCCCCGACGACACCCCAGGCCCACCCCCGGACGACCGCCCCGTGCTGTGGCTCAACCCCGACGTGGAGATGACCGTCGGCAAGGCCGCCGCCCAGGTCGGCCACGCCACCATGATCGGCGCCGCCCTGCTGCCACCGGCGGACCTGGCCCGCTGGGCCGGCCAGGACTACGCCTGCGCAGTCCGCACCGCCACCCCCGCAGACTGGGCCACACTGCACCCCGGCCCCGACCCGGCCACCGCCTGGCGGGAACGCCGGGTGGCCGCCGTCCGCGACGCGGGTTTCACCGAGGTCGCCCCCGGCACCGTCACGGTGCTGTTCAGCTGGCCGCACTGACCACCGCGTGCAGATGCATGTCATGCCGCCCATCGGCATGCCGCACCGCACTGCGCGAGGTCCCCTCCAGCGCGAACCCGGCCCGCTCCGCCACCCGGCAGGAGCCCAGGTTCGCGGTGGAATGCCACAGCCCCAACCGAGCCAGCCCCAACTCGGCGAAACTCCAGCGCACCACCGCCCGGGTCGCCCGCACCGCCACCGCACGCCCCCGCGCCGAGGGCAACACCCAGTAGGACACGTCAGCGGCCGCCTCCACCAGATCCACACCCCGCAACCCGGCCTGCCCCAGCACCCGGTCATCCGGCCCCACCACGGCCCAGCTGGCGTCCCGATCGGCCCGCCAGCGCGTGGCCCAGCCACCGATCCAGTCCAGCGCCTCGGCGGCGGTGTCCATCCGCCGTACGTGCCAGCGCTGGATGTCCGGGCAGGCGAAGGCGTTCCGGACCGCCTCGGCGTCCCCGGCCTGCCAGGGGCGCAGGGTCAGCTCGTCGTCGACGGCCAGCCGGGGCTGGGGCCGGTCGCGCAGGTGACCGGCAGGCAGCGCGGGTTCCACAAGAATCGGCACCCGGCCATCCTGCCGGACCCCGCTGACGACCTAGCCGAACCAGGTCAACGTGATCGGTTCCACAGGCGGACCGTCCTCGATCACGCGCAACAGCTCGGCCAGCCCGATCGGCAGCACCTGCGCGGGAATCGACCCCAGTTCCGCCACCGGCCACCACCGGTGCCCGAGCAGGTGCGACAGTTCGCCGTCCTCCTGGGCCGTGGTGTCCACGGTGAAGGCGGGCACGCGCAGGTGGAAGTAGTACTCGGTGGCCAGGGTCGGGGTCCGGCTGTAGGTCCACCTGCCCGAGGTGGTCGCCACCACCGGCCCGACCGCCGCCGCGGTGACCCGCAACCCGGTCTCCTCGCGGAGTTCCCGCGCCGCCGCCTCGGCCAGCGGCTCGCCGTCGTTGACCCCGCCGCCAGGAGTTGACCAGCAGGTGCGCTCGTTCGCCCGGCCGTAGCGGTTGTGGAACAACAGGATCCGGTCCTGGTCGTCGAGCAGCAGGATCCGCGCGCTCAGCCGGATGCGCGGTGGTGTGTCCCCCATGACCCCGACCCTAACCCGAAGAGTTCCTGATCACTATTTCTGTGAGGTGAAGAATTCACCGACGATCTTCTGATGTAGTCGGTACCTGACGAGCGGTCATCCCGGCCGCCCAGCCCGAAAGGACCTCGATGTCGAAGGTGCTCTCCCGCAACGGTTTCCGCCGCCTCGCCGCCACCGGCGCGGCCCTGCTCGCCCTGGGCGCCGTGGCCGCCCCGGCGGCCGCCGCGGCCACTCCCGTGGCGGCCTGCACGCCGGTGGTGCTGAAGAAGGTCGTCACCTCGCCGGACAGCACCGGCATCGGCGTCGCCTTCACCTACTCGGCCACCGTCACCGAGAAGAACATCAGCTACCTCCCGGCCGGTGAGAAGCCCACCCAGGACGGCAGTGGCGACCCGATCGCCATCAAGGGCAACGCCTTCATCCGGGTCATCGTCTCCTGCTACAACTGGACCCAGGACACCTACCGCGGCCCCAAGCGCCTGCCCGGCGAGGGCGCGGTCAAGGAGATCGTGCTCGGCGGCACCTTCGAGGGCCAGCAGACCTGGTACATCGGCGTGGACCGCAAGCGCGCCTACGACGACCTGAGCCGCGGCGCGAGCGTCTCGCTCAAGGTGAAGGTCTGATCCACGACTGACTGGGCGGTGGCGCCGAAGTGAAGCCAGGCGCTACCGCCCAGCACGTCACGAAAGGTCAGTCGCCTCCTCGCCCGGAAGCGCATCGATGATCGTGCGTTGGAGCAACCGCAGACTCAGTTCCGGCGTGTTGATGCCGACTGGTCGGGGTGCATCGGGATTCTTCTGGAGTTCGAGGAGATCCTGGAACAATGTGCTTATCTGAGCGAGTTGTCCGGCTAGTTTGGCGTTGCTCGGCTTCAGTTTCGCTATGACACCCACACAGGTGCTCAGCGTGCTCGGGATACTCGCCGGTTCGGCGAGACCGGCTTCGGCTGCGGCGAGCAGACGTCGGCTGCGGACGATGTCTGCCCGCCTGGTGAAACCGGTCGGGTTCCGCTGGTCAACAAGCTTCTTCGCCGCGTCGTAGGCCCACGCGTGCGTCGACTTCTTGTGGCGAACCCCGAAGTGGTCAACCGTGCCCTTGTGGACGAGTTCGTAGTACTCCTCCAGTATCTCCTGCCATCGAGCGCCTTCGAAGTCGCCCTCCGACCAGTCGTAGACGGCGCGCAGCTCCTGCTTGACCCTGGCGAAGAACTTGTCATCCGGATCGTCCGCTTCGGGACGGTTCTTGTTACGGCTCAGAACCGGAGCCAGGTGGGCCAAGTCGTCCGGTAGGAGCTCCCACTTCTGGTGGGAGTCGCGCAGTTCGGCGTAGTCGACCCATTGCCAGAAAGCCTCGGCATCTGCCACATCTGGCGCTTCCTGGTGGTGCTTCGAGCACAGGAGGGCGAAGTTGTTCACGGAGTTGGACCCGCCCAGCGCCCGTGGCACGACATGGGCTCGCTCAACCGGGGTATGCCAGCAGATCAGACATGATGGGTCGGACAGTCCTAGATAGGCGGCGATCTGCTCCTTCGTCGGTGGTGTCTTACGTTCTGGTTTGATCTCCGGACGGCTCCGCGGCTCCATCTTTGCCACGTCGTAGTCGTGGGTTGTCCCGTCCAGCGGTGGAAATATCGAGAGTGCTGGCGGAAGGTCCTCGCGCTGACAATTTCTGTTGTGAGCGCGCAACATCGGTGTTTGCAGCTCGGTGAGAAATGGCATGAGGACGCCCATGAACTCGGTCATGATCTCTAGCGCGTCAGCGTCGAAGCCGCCTGCCGCGTTCCGGTGCCCCTGGACATCCAGGACCAGAATCCTGGGTTTTCCAGGGAAGTTGGTAGCGGCATGTCGGACGATCTCGAACAGGCGCCGGGCGCACCGCTCGAAGTCCTCGTACACGGCCATGTCGTGGTACAGGAGGACTGACTTCCCCGTACCGGCTTGCTTCCCCCTGTTTTTCTTCGTCTTTTTCCCCACGCCGTAAGGATATGCGGATCAGGTGTCGATCCGCTTGAGCGCGGCCTTGACCACCTCGGGATCGGTGGTCATCCAGAACGGCGGCAGTGAGGCCCGCAGGAAACCGCCGTACCTGGCCGTCACCAGCCGGGAGTCCAGCACCGCGATCACGCCCTTGTCGTCGTTGGACCGCAGCAACCGTCCCGCGCCCTGGGCCAGCAGTAGCGCCGCGTGCGTGCCGGCCACGGTCAGGAAGCCGTTGCCGCCCCTGGCCTGCACCGCGCGCTGCCGGGCCGAGGCCAGTGGGTCGTCCGGGCGGGGGAACGGAATCCGGTCCATCACCACCAGTTGCAGCGCGGGCCCCGGCACGTCCACCCCCTGCCACAGCGACAACGTGCCGAACAGGCAGGTCTGGGTGTCCTCGGCGAACTTCTTCACCAGCTGACTGGTCGCGTCCTCGCCCTGGCACAGGATCGGGAACTTGACTCGCTCACGCAGGGCCTCGCTGGCCTGTTTGGCCGCGCGCATCGAGGAGAACAGGCCCAGGGTGCGGCCGCCCGCGGCTTCCACCAGGCCGGTCAGTTCGTCCAGGTATGCCTCGGCCAGGCCGTCGCGGCCGGGGGAGGGCAGGTGCTTGGCCACGTAGAGGATGCCGCTGGCGCGGTGTTCGAACGGTGAGCCCACGTCCATGCCAGTCCACTCTGGACTGTCCGAAGTGGACGGTGGAGCCTTGTCGGTGGCGGTGCCCTCGGCCTTGCGGTCGGCGGGGGCGTCCGGGTCGGACGCGGGTTTTCCGTTGCCCGCCAGGCCCCATTGCCGGGCCAGGGTGTCGAAGCTGCCGCCAAGGGCCAGGGTGGCGGAGGTGAGGATGACCGTGCGCTGGGCGAAAAGCCGTTCGCGGAGCAGGCCGCCCACGCCCAGCGGGGCCACCCGCAGCGACGGGGCCCGGTTGAACTCGCCGAAATCGCCTGCCAGCCAGACCACGTCGTGCCGCTTGTCCGGCTCGGCCTCGAAGGCGGCCAGCAGCCGGACCGCGGTGTCGTGCACCTCGTCCAGCACCGAGAGCGCGAGCTTGCGCGCCGCGGTGCCCTCGATGTCCTCCTTGCGTTCCGGGCCCATCGCGCTGATGCAGGCGTGCGCGGCGTTGCGCACCGCGGCCAGCGCGCCACCCAGCACCTGCGGCAGCTGGTCGATCCGGCCGGGTTCCAGCTCCTGCAGGGTCAGCGACAGGTTGTCCGCGGCTTCCAGCAGCGCGTCGGCGATGTCCTGTTCCACCAGGCGGCCGCAGCGCCGGGCGGCCACCGCGATGGCGGTGCTGGTCAGCTCGGCGGTGGCCACCGAGGTGACCCGGTCGACCAGGTCGTGCGCCTCGTCCACGACCACCACGTCGTGTTCGGGCAGGACCTTGTAGCCCTCCAGGGCGTCGATGGCCAGCAGCGCGTGGTTGGTGACCACCACGTCCGCCCGACCGGCCTCGGCGCGGGCCCGCTCGGCGAAGCAGTCCTGGCCGATCGGGCACTTGGCCGCGCCCACGCATTCCTTCGCGGTGACCGACACCTGCCGCCACGCCTGGTCCGGCACCCCCGGCACCAGCTCGTCCCGGTCGCCGGTCTCGGTCTCCGAGGACCACTCGTGCAACCGCTTGACGTGCCTGCCCAGCGCGGACACCGCGAACGGGTCGAACAGCGCCTGCTCCTCGGGCTCCTCCGGCGCGCCGGTGTGCACCCGCTGCATGCACAGGTAGTTCCGCCGCCCCTTGAGGATGGCGAAGGTGGGTTCCCGGCCCAGCAACGGCTTGAGCGTCTTGGCCAGCCGGGGCAGATCGCGGTCGACCAGCTGGCGCTGCAACGCGATGGTCGCGGTGGAGATCACCACGGTGGCCGCTTCGGTGATCGCGTGGTGCACCGAGGGCACCAGGTAGGCCAGGGACTTCCCGGTGCCGGTGCCCGCCTGCACGGCCAGGTGCTCGCCGGTGCGGATCGCCTTGGCCACCGCCTCGGCCATGTCCACCTGACCTGGCCGTTCGGTGCCGCCGACGCCGCCGACGGCCGCGGACAGCAGCGTGCGGACGTCCGGGACCGTGGTCAGGTTCTGCTGCAGGGTGAGGGCTTCGGGCACGCGAAGAACGCTACCGCGCGCCGCCGACAAGCCCTTCCACCGGCGATACGGTGGTGTCGCAGCCAGTACAACGATGTCTGGAGGAGCCTGGATGAGCAGCGCCGAGGAGATCGAGGACCGGCTGAAGGCCCTGATCGGCGCACTCGACCTACCCGCCAAGGTCCGTCTGCTCACCGGCGCCGACGCCTGGGGCCTGCCAGCGGAGCCCAGGATCGGCCTGCGCCGCCTGGTCATGACCGACGGCCCGGCCGGCGCCCGCGGCACCCACTTCGACGAGCGCGACCCCTCCGCGCACACGCCCAGCCCGACCGCGCTCGCCGCCACCTGGGACATCGGCCTGGTGCACCGGATCGGCCTGCTGCTGGCCGAGGAGACCAGGGCCAAGGGCGCCCAGGTGCTGCTCGCGCCCACCATCAACCTGCACCGCAGTCCGCTCGGTGGCCGCCACTTCGAGTGCTTTTCCGAGGATCCGCTGCTGGTGGGCGAGATCGGCCTGGCCTACGTGCGCGGGGTGCAGGCCGGCGGGGTCGCGGCCTGCGCCAAGCACTTCGTGGCCAACGACTCGGAGAACCAGCGCTTCACCCTCAGCGTGGACCTCGCCGAACGCGCGCTGCGCGAGCTGTACCTGGCCCCGTTCGAGACGGTGGTGCGGGCAGGCGGGGTCAAGGTGGTGATGGCCGCCTACAACGCGGTGCGCGGCACCACGATGACCGAGAACCACCCGCTCCAGGCCGGCGTGCTCAAGGGCGAATGGGGCTTCGTGGGCCCGATCGTCTCGGACTGGACCGCCGCCCGCAGCACCGTGGCCTCGGCCACCGGCGGCCTGGACCTGGTCATGCCGGGCCCGACCGGGCCGTGGGGCGACAAGCTCGTCCGGGCCGTGCGCGACGGCGAGGTGCCCGAGGCACAGCTCGACGACAAGGTGTTGCGGCTGCTCAGACTGGCCGCCGGCACCGGCGTCCTGGACGGCTTCCCCGCGCCCGAGGCGGAGCGTCCCTACCCGGTCGGCTCGACCGCGCAGACCGAGCTGCTGCGCGAGGCCGCCGCCCGCGGCATGGTGCTGCTGCGCAACGAGAACGACCTGCTGCCACTGGCCGAGGGCACCCGGATCGCGCTGATCGGCCCGAACGCCGCGCACACCGCCACCGGCGGCGGCGGCAGCGCCGACCTGTCCCCGCGCCGGGTGGTCAGCTTCGCGCAGGGCCTCGGCCTGGACCCGGTCGAGGGCGTCCGGCCCGGCGGGCGGCAACCGCTGATCGACCTGGCCGACTGCGCCAACCCGCACACCGGTGCACCGGGTTTCCTGGTCGAGTACGGCACCAGGGACGGCGATTTCCTGGGCAGCGAGCAGCGGGAGACCGCCCGGCTGGCCTGGCTCGGCCTGCCGGCGGAACGGTGGCGCCGCGACGACCTGCGGGTGATCATGCGTGCGCACTACCGGCCCAGGGTCGCGGGCACGCACACCTTCGGCGTCACCGCGCTCGGCCCGACCAGCCTCACCGTGAACGGGCAGCGGATCATCGAACCGGTGCGCGCGGGCTGGGGCAGCCTGGTGGACAGCTTCGACAACATCACCGAGCAGCTCGGCACGGTCGAACTGTCCGATGTGGACACTCCGGTGGAGCTGGTGGTGGAACACCTGCCGATCGCCGCCCCACACGGCTACCTGCGCTGCGGCCTCACCCACCGCGCCCCCGGCCGGGACGCCGAGGCCGAGCTGGCCGAAGCGGTCCGGCAGGCCGCCGCGGCCGAGGTGGCGGTGGTCGTGGTCGGCACCAACGCCGATATCGAGAGCGAGTCCCACGACCGCACCACCCTGGAACTCCCACCAGGCCAGGACGAGCTGATCCGCCGGGTCGCCGCGGCCAACCCGCGCACCGTGGTCGTGGTCAACGCGGGCGCACCCGTGCTGATGCCCTGGGCGGACCAGGTCGCCGCCGTGCTCTACACCTGGTTCCCCGGCCAGGAAGCCGGCCACGCCCTGGC
Source organism: Crossiella sp. CA198 (assembly GCF_052078295.1). Taxonomy (NCBI): domain Bacteria; kingdom Bacillati; phylum Actinomycetota; class Actinomycetes; order Pseudonocardiales; family Pseudonocardiaceae; genus Crossiella; species Crossiella sp. CA198. Next base: position 894 of record NZ_JBQJIM010000049.1, on the reverse strand, counting down.
CGATGTGCTGCACGGCCGCGCCGAACCCGGCGGCCGCCTGCCCACCACCTTCCCGCGCACCGCCGAACAGGCCCCGGTCCTCGACACCACCCCCGCCGAGGGCGTGCTGCGCTACACCGAGGGCCTGCTGATCGGCTACCGCGCCTACGACCAGCACCGCCTCGACCCGGCCTTCTGCTTCGGCCACGGCCTGGGCTACACCACCTGGGACTACCGCACCGCGCACGCCACCCCCGCGGTCTCCGCCGCCACCCTGCACGCGGGCGAGCCCGTCCCGCTCCAGGTCACCCTGACCAACACCGGCGCCCGCCCCGGCCGCGAGATCGTCCAGGTCTACCTGGGCCGCCACGCCAGCCGCTACGACCGCCCACCCCGGGTGCTGGCCGGGTTCGCGGTGGCCGAGGCCGGACCAGGGGAGACGGTGGAGGTGGAGATCCGCCTGGCCGCCAAGGCATTCGCGGTCTATGACGAACAACGCGGCGACTGGGCCTGGGAACACGGCAGCTACCTGGCCGAGATCGGCCGCAACAGCCGCGACCTGCCCCTGACCGCGGTCGTCACCGTGCACTGACCCCCGGAGTGTTGGCCGAACTCGTACGCCGAGTTGGCCCAACTCGTACGCCAAGTTGGCCCAACTGGTACGCCGGGTTGGGCCTACCGGTACGCCGGGGCTGGCGTGCGCCGGGTTCGCGCGTCCACAACGGCCAACCTGGCGTACGACATCGGCCAACACTCGGCGCACTGAAACGCCGAAGGCCCCCGGTGGCGGGCGGGTTCACGTGGTCGTTGCAACACCTCGATCTGAGGGGTTGCAACGACCATGTCGTTTTCGGAGGACCTTCACCAGCACCGTGACACGCTGCTGAGGATGATCGACGCTGGCGTGCCAGTGGC
>NZ_JBQJIM010000048.1:0-43943 GCF_052078295.1 Crossiella sp. CA198 | reverse complement strand
AGTTGGACAACCTCGGCTTTCAGCTCTGCCGAGTATCTCTGCGCCTTCTTTGCCACGTCTCGTTCCCTCCGGACTCTCCGTCAATTCTACTTGGAGACGTGTCCGGAAAACTCGGGGCACCTCATACCCCGTGTTGGCCGAACTGGTACCACTTGGCCCAACTGGTACGCCCACTTCAGCCAACTCGGCGTACCAGTTGGGCCAACTCGCCGTCCATAACGGCCAACTCGGCGTACGAGAACGGCCAACACGGGGGTAGCGCGTGTTGACCGGGGAACAGACCAATGTTAGCGTTAACACGCGGTGCACAGCCAGCACGCCGCCGGAGGTCAGTCGTGTCGTGGACTATCCGCCCCGGGTTGAATGTCAGGGGTGCCGGTGCGCCGCTGATCGGTCTGGATACCCGGTCCTGGCAAGGGGTGCGCTACTTCAACGGTGCTGGGAGCAGTCTGCTCGCGCTGAGTGGTGCTGACCCGGGCGGCGCCGTGCCCGCGATCGCGCGGGCGGATGCGCCGCTGTTCCGCGATCCGATCCATGGTGGCGCGACCGACCCGGTGGTCCTCTACCATCGCGCCGCCAATGAGTGGTGCGTGCTCTACTCCGCACCCACCTCGCCGCGCGGCTCGACCATCGGCATCGCGACCAGTTCCACCGGCGGGCGCAGCTGGGAGTACCGCGGCGCACCCAAGGGCCTGGACACCGTCCACTCCGGACGCAACAGCTTCTGGGCGCCGGAGGTCATCTGGCACGGCGGGACCTACCACCTCTACGTCAGCCACGTCGCGGGTGCGCGGGCCGCCCGCGCCGGCCGCGGTCACATCCTGCACTACACCTCGCAGGACCTGCTGAACTGGCGCTTCGGCCGCGAGCTGGAACTCTCCGGCGAGGGCTGCGCGGACGCTGCGGTCTGGCCGCTGCCCGACGGCCAGACCTGGCGCATGTGGTACACGGTGCCCGACGGCGGTGTGCACGCGGCCGACTCGACCGACCTGAGCACCTGGCGCCCGGTCAGCCGCTCGGTGTGCTCGCCGGGCCAGGGTGCGCCCAGCGTGTTCCGCTTCGGCGGCCACTACTGGATGATCACCAGCGGCGACCGCGGCCTGCCGGTGTACCGCTCCCACGACCTGCGGACCTGGTTCCCGCAGTCCGAACCACTGTTGGCCCGACCGGGAATCCGCCTGGGGGACAACGCTCCCGGCCACCACGGCTCGGTGCTCACCCAGGGCGAGCGGGCACACATCCTCTACTCCTGCCGGTTCGGCCAGGCCTCCTGCCTGCAACTCGCCCCGCTGGCGGTGGTGGACGGCAGGCTCACCGCCGACCGCGACACACCGTCCGAAGTGGACTGGCGGCCACAGTCCACAGTGGAGCTTCGCGGTGGCCAGCGCGCCACCTAGCGATTCCAGCGGGGAGCCACCCGCTGGGCCAGATAGCGCTGAATGCGTGCCGGATCCCAGTGCCCGTCCGCGATGACCACGTGGTGGGCCAGGTCGACTCGGGCCTCCGGCTCGATCAGCAGCGGCGCCTGGTGGTTGCCGGGGTGCTCGACGAAGACCACGGTGGAGCGCCGCCCGCTTTCCTTGTGCGCACCGGTGAATACCCACCATGGCGCGCGGGTCCCGGTGGTGGTGAACGCGGCGTCGACGTTGAAGGAGCCGGGGCCGGGCCGGAGCGGGCCGCCGCACCGGAGTCGTCGTCCGCTCGTGTTGTACAGCCGGGTTTTCCAGGTGAGCAGCCAGGAACCGTCGGCCGGGTCCACCTGGTCCACCTCGATGGCGCGGTCCTCGGCCAGCCAGCACTGACCCGACCGGGTCCGCCAGTCCAGCCAGTGCCGCAGCTCCGCCTGGCCGCCGTGGCAGCGGACCCGCTCCCAGCGCACGTGCCGCATCGGGCCACCACCGATGGGCGGGGTGCGATCGCCCCAGACGTTCTCGCCGGAGATCTCGGTCATGGTGAACCGCAGGCCGCCGGGGCCGGTGACCAGCTCGCCCGCGGTGGTGCGCAACGGGTGCAGGTACGGTTCGGCCGGGCCGAGCACGTAGTCGGCCAGCGCGATCCGCCCGGCGTGCACCCGCACCCACCGGTCGTCGGCCACCAGCCACGGTTTCCCGGCCGCGGGGCAGGCGCGCACGACCCGGTCAGCGATTTCCCGCATCGCGCGCGCCACCCCCGGTTCAGCCGGTGAAGTTGACGTCGCTGCAGAAGTAGTAGGACTGGTCCAGGTGACTGGCCTGCCAGATGGTGTAGACGAGGTGCCGTCCGGTCCGGCTGCCCGCGTCAACCCCGACCTGGTAGGTGCCATTCGGTGCGATGCGGCCGGTCTGGGCGACCTGCTCCAGGTTGTCCCAGCCCAGTGCCTGGGTCGCGGGGTTGAAGCCCTGTTTGGTGATGTACACCTGCAGGTAGTCCGCGCCGTGGCGGGCCTGGTCGGTGATGGTCAGGGTGAACCGCCGTGGCTTGTTCACCGTCTGCCACGCGCCGACGGTGTCCATCGAGTTGTACCGGCCGCCCTCGGCGTGACCGCCGCTGCACAGCTGCCCGTTCGGGATGTTGCCGCGGTGGTTGCCCTTGAGGTTCTCCCGGTACAGGCCGTTCCAGTTCCACATCGCGTTCGGGTTGGCCCGCCAGGCCTGCCAGCACATCGGGTCCCTGGTGGCCATGGCCGGGTTCTGGAAGTCGCTGCCCCAGCGCTGCCAGCAGCCGTAGTTGCGCGAGGGCGGGTCGGTGGCCGAGCCGTGTGCCTGGGCAACGCCGGTCAGGGCCCCGGCCAGCAGCGCGCCGACCGCGCTCAGCACCACGAGCGCTCTGACGAGCAGGGGGCGGCCGGAACTGTTGTGCGCCATGCTGTCCTCCTCCTTGAGGATCGGGCATCAGGATTTCTGGGAGCGCTCCCAGTTTGGAGGGTAGCCAGTCCGGCCCGGCTTGGGAACCCATAGACCGGACCACTGCCCCCCAACGTTGGTAGCACCGGAAAAGCCCCGGCCACCGGCCATACTGGTGCGAGCCGTCGCCCCCACTTGTCTGGAGATCGCATGCAGCTGCTCGGTCGAACGGTGTCCGTCCTGCTCGCCGCGGCGCTGCCACTGGGCGGGCTGACCGCCCCGGCCCAGGCTGCCCCGGACCTCGCCCCGCTCCCCCAGGTTTCCCCCGCGCCGCAACACATCCAGCGCAGTGGACCGGATCTCCCGGTCGGCAACCGGGTGCGGCTGGTGGTCGACGAGCGCACCGACCCGGCCGCCCGTGCCCTGCTGGAGCGGACCCTGCGCGAGCACGGCGTCCGGCACATCGACACCGCGGGTCGCGCGCCGCTGACCTTCCACCTGGGACCGGCCGATCGGCCGGATGTCGCCGCCGCCCTCGGCTCGACCCCGGTGCCGGGCCGGGCGGAGGGCAGCGCGCTCACCGTCACCGCGCGGCGCGGTTCGGTCGCGCTCGGCGGGGTGGACCCGGCAGGCCAGTACTACGCCGTGCAGACCCTGCGGCAGCTGTTCACCGGCGACCGGCATCGCGCGCGCATCGCGGGCGCCGCGGTCAGCGACTTCCCCGCGATGGCCCTGCGCGGCACCATCGAGGGCTTCTACGGTTCGCCGTGGACGCACCAGGAACGCCTCGACCAGCTCGCCTTCTACGGCCAGGTCAAGGCCAACACCTACATCTACGCGCCCAAGGACGACCCGTACCACCGCGACCGCTGGCGCGAGCCCTACCCGGCCGACCGGCTGGCCCAGCTGGGCGAGCTGGTCAAGGCGGCCGCGGCGCAGCACGTCCGGTTCACCTACGCCCTATCCCCCGGCACCTCGATCTGCTACTCCAGCGCCGGGGACCGCGCCGCGCTCACCACGAAGCTGCGGGCCATGTACGACCTTGGGGTGCGCGCCTTCTCCATCCCGCTGGACGACATCAGCTACACGCGGTGGAACTGCGACGGCGACCGGACGGCCTACGGCGAACCGGGCCGCCGCGCCGCGGGAGTGGCCCAGGCCGGGCTGCTCAACGACCTCCAGCGCGGCTTCCTGGCCGCCCACCCCGGCACGCACCCGCTGCAGATGGTGCCGACCGAGTACGGCGACCTCGCCGACACCGAGTACAAGCAAGTGCTCCGCTCGACCCTGGACCCCGCGGTGCTGGTGATGTGGACCGGCACCGATGTGGTGCCGCCCAGCATCACCGTGGACCAGGCCCGCCGCGCCTCGGAACTGTTCGGCCGCAAGGTCTTCGCCTGGGACAACTACCCGGTCAACGACTTCGGCCAGGCCGCGGGACGGCTACTGCTCGCGCCCTACGACCACCGCGAGCCCGGCCTGTCCGGCCACCTCGCCGGCATCGTGGCCAACCCGATGAACCAGGCCGCCGCGAGCAAGGTCGCGGTGTTCACCATGGCCGACTTCTCCTGGCACGACCACGGCTACGACCGCGACCGCAGCTGGCGGGCGGCCGCGGCGCACCTGGCAGGCGGCGACCCGGCCGGGGTCCGGGCGCTGCTGGACTTCTTCGACCTCAACCACCTCGCCCCGACCTTCGGCCCGCGACCGTGGCAGCCGCAGGCCCCCGCGCTCCAGGCCAGGGTGGACGCGTTCTGGGCAGGCGCTCCCGGCGCGGCGAGCGCGTTGCGCTGGCACGTCCGGCGGATCACCGCGGCGCCCTCGGTGATCAGGGCCACCGTCGCGGACCGGGCGTTCCTGGACGACGCGGCGAACTGGTTGGCCGCCACCGAGTTGTGGGCCGGGGCCATGGGCGCGGGCCTGGACACCCTGGACGCGATCGGCGCCGGCGACCGGCGGGCCGCCGCCGCGGCGCGGGAGCGGCTGGACGCCTTGGCCGCCAAGGCGAACCGGATCCGCTCGGTGCCAGGGGAGAACCGGGTCGAGGGCGTGGTGCGGATCGGCGACGGCGTGCTGGACGTCTTCCTGGACCGGGTGCGCGCCCGGCACGACGAGTTCCTCGGCCTGCCGCCGCTGCGCAACCTCTCGGCCGGATGGCGGGGCTGAGCGGGCGCGCTCACTCCCGCAGCGTCCAGACCGCGGTGTCGGTGTGCGGGCGGCCGTTCTTGAACCCGGAGACCGCCACGGTGTTCGGGCCCGGCCGCAGCAGCACCTCCGGCCACTCGGCCACCCGCCCCGCACCGCTGACCGGTTCGCCGACCTGCCTGCCGTTGACCCGCAGGGTGACCGTCACGGCGTTGGTGTAGGCCCGGACCGTGGTGCGCGCCGCGGTCCGGCTGGTCCACCGCTTGCTGTTGAGGTGCACCACCGGGGTGTCCGTCCAGTTCGCCTGGTACCAGTAGAAGGCGTCCTTGCGGATGCCCCGGTCGTAGGTCACCAGGCCCTTGTCGTTGCGGCCGGGGGTGTCGCCCTCGTCGCGGCCGTCGGAGGCGAAGTCGAACATGGCCCACACGAACGAGCCCCACAGCCAGCGCCGTTGTTTCAGCTGTGACCAGTACGCCTCGTGGTAGGCGGACTGGTACTGCTCGGGATGCCAGCGCGAGGCGGGCACCGGGTTCGGCGGGTTCTCCTGGTGCTGGAACGCGCTGGCGCCCGCGCCGTACTCGCTGAGCGCGAGCGGCCGGGCCGGGTCTGCGGCGCGCAGCTGGTCCGCCCACGGCCCGAGGTCGCCGAACTTGCCGGTGTACCAGCCGAAGTACTTGTTGTAGCCGATTCCGGTGGTGTGCTTGGTGATCCCGGCCTGGTCCGGGACGCAGCAGCTCGCGTACGCCGAGGGCCGGGACGGGTCCTCCGCGCGCACCACCTCGGCCAGCCGGTCCAGCAGGGCGTTGTTCGCCGGGGAGTCGTGCCACAGCTCGTTGCCCAGGCCCCACCACACCACCGAGGGGTGGTTGTAGTTCTGCCGGATCATCTCCCGCAGCTGCGTCTCGATGTTGGCCCGGAAGGCCGGGCTGTCCGTGCTCAGGTTGATCAGCGGAATTTCCGTCCACACCAGGAAACCGTGCCGGTCGGCCAGCTCGTAGACGGTCTCGCCGTGCTGGTAGTGCGCGGTGCGGATGGCGTTGACGCCCATCTCGCGCATGATCCGGAAGTCCTCGGCGTGCTGCGCCGGGGTGACCGCCCAGCCCACGTCCGGCCGGTCCTGGTGCAGGTTCACCCCGTGCACCGGCAGCCGCTCGCCGTTGAGGGTGAACCCGTCGGTGGCCGAGATTTCCGCGGTGCGCAGGCCCAGTGGCTGGCTGACCCGGTCCAGCACCCGGCCGCCGGTGTCCACCACCTCGACGGTGGCCTGGTAGCGGAACGGGTCCGCGCGGCCCTGCCACCGCCGCGGGCGGGCGATGGTGAGCGGCAACGCGAGTTCCACCGCCTGACCGCCGCCCACGGCCCGCACTCCCGACTGCTCCCGTGCCACCACCTCGCCGTGCGCGCCGGTGACCGTGGCGCGCAGCCGCACCCTGGCGGTGGACCGGCTGTCGTTGACCAGTCTGGTGCTCGCCGCCACGGTCGCCGACTCCGGCGTCACACGCTGCTGCCGGAGGTAGAGGCCGGGGCCGCCGTGGTCGAGCAGGTCCAGATGCACCGCGTCGGTCAGCACCAGGCTTACCTCCCGGTAAAGCCCGCCGTGCAGGGTGAAATCGCCGCTCAGCGGTGCCACGTCCGGGTCGGGGGCGTTGCTCACCCTGACCGCGAGCAGGTTGTCCCGGCCGGGGCGCAGCGCCTCGGTGGCGTCGAAGCGGAAGCGCGCGTAGCCGCCCTTGTGCTCGCCGAGCAGGCGGCCGTTGACCCACACCGTGGTGGTGGTGTTGGCGCCGTCGAACTGCAACCACATCCGGCCACCCGTTGGCGCGGGCAGGGTGCGCCGGTACCAGCCAGGGCCGCGGTAGTAGTCGTTGCCGCCGTCCTGGCCGTCCCGCCCGTTCCAGCTGTGCGGCACCGTGACCCGGTCCCAGCCGGAGTCGTCGAAGCCGGGCTCGGCCGCGCCCAGCTTCTCACCGCGGTGGAAGCTCCACCCGCTGTGCAGGCCGAGGACCGAACGGCCGTGCGCGCCGCCGTGCCCGGCCTGGGCGGGGACCGGCGCGGTCAGCGCGAGCGCGGTGACCACCAGCAGCAGGAGCAGCCGCACCGCTGCCCTCATCGCTGCGCCCAGGCGATCAGCCTGGCCATGTTGGCCACGTAGGCGCCGGTGCTGATCACCAGGGGCCGTTCAGCTGGCGGGAACGGCGAGGTGTCGTAGCGGTCGCCGACATGGGTGCTCATGAAGTCCTTGCCGTGGAACGGATCCGCGGGCCCTGGCCCCCGGAACGGGTTGGTCACCGCCTCGGCCGGGGTGAGCCAGTGGTCCTTGCCGGCGAGGTCGCGCGCCAGGGCCGCGGCCTCCGCGTCGGGCACCGTGGGCAGGGCGGGATTGGCGTCCCGGAACAGGTCGGTCAGCTCCAGCTCGCGCACGGAGAAGTGCCGTGGCACCGGGATCGGCGCGCCGGGGGTCAGCGGGGAGCGGACGCGCAGCTCGGCGATCTCCTTGCCACTCAACGAGTTCAGCTCCGCGTAGGTGCGCCGCAGGCCGTCCAGGTCGATGGCCCGGCCCGCGGAGTAGTGGCCGAGGGTGTCCCGGTGGTCATGGTCGGTGTAGTAGGCGCCGTTGCGGATGTTGCTGCCGAAGCGGTGCACGAACAGCGCCCGGTTGGCGCCCAGCTCCACGAACGTCGGGTGCGTGCGCTTGGCCAGCAACGGGTTCTCCGCGAGCTGGCGCTCGGTGAGCGGGCAGCTGGCCAGCCAGTCGATCGCCTCGGGCACCCTGGTCAGGTAGGAGCGGTCGCCGGTGAGCCGGAAGTAGTGGAACAGCTGGCGGATGTTGGTCTGCGTGGTGTGCGTGGCCAGCGCCCTCGGCTCGTAGGACCGAGCGCCCGCCGGGGCGCCTGCCGGGCGGCCGCCCGCGGCCCTGGACAGGTGTTGCAGGGCCCAGCCCGCCTGCGGTCCTGGCTGCTGCATCCGGTGCAGGCAGCGCATCGCGCGGTGCACCGGTCCGAGCAGGTCCGGCCGGTGCAGCGTGCTGGCGCACAGCAGCAGGAACTTGATGTTCTCGCCGAGCACGTCGTCGTTGAAGGTGACGTGCTGGGTGTACTCGCCGTCCTCCATGCCGTGCCGCACGTCAGCGGGCAGCCACGGCGGCCGTTCGGCAGGCCAGTGCGTGCGGGAGACCGAGCCTGCGAAGGAGGGGAACCGCTGGGGCCAGCCGCCGTCGGCCACGCCGCCGCGGAACTGCGCGGCGAGCACGAACCGGATCGCCCGCGCCAGCGCCATCTTGAACCGGGGGTCGCGGCGTTCCAGGTACAGCCGCAGGATCAGCTGTGCCGCGGCCGAGGTGCCCGCGTCGTCGAAGGTGGCGTTGCCGTAGTGGTGCTGGAACTCCTCCAGTCGCCAGCCGTTCCCGCCGACGGTCTCATACCAGTGGCGCAGCGCGGCGGTCCCGGCGAAGTCGTGCACGTAGTTCCAGCCGCCCACCGGCAGCTGCGCGGCCACCAGCGCCAGTCCGGTGCGCTCGGCGGCGCGGTAGAACTCCTCCGCGCCGGTGGCGTGGTAGGCGTCGAGCATGCTGTGCCCGACCGAGGGCGTGCCGGGTGGCTGCACCCAGCACATGCTCCGCCGCGCCTCCAGTTCGCCCCAGGAGGCGGACAGGTCGGGCAGGTAGCTCCACAGGTAGCCGCCGCGGTAGGAGACCTCGCGGTCCAGGAAGACCGCGGCCCGGCCCATCGCGCGCAGCACCGGGCCGCGGTCCAGGCTCGGGGTGGTGGCCGCGTGCGCCGCGCCGCCGCCGAGCAGGGTGAGGGCGGCCGGGGCAAGGGTCAGCCTGGCGAAGGCGCGGCGACTCAGGGGTGTGCTCATGGCTCCTCCGGTGAGTTCTCGGCGGTGGACGCGATGGCGCTCCGGGGACGGCGGGCGAGCGCCGCGCCGGCCCCGGAGCGCCTGGGCAGGCGCTCAGATGCGCCCTGGGCCTGCCCCGTTCCGGACGATCGTCTTCACCTCACTCGCGCGGTCCAGCGGATACGAATAGGGAATGCTCTTCACACTGCCGCCGGTCTGCCCCGAGCCGGAGCTGACCAAATGGTTGTTCCGCGCCACCAGCGTGCCCGCTGGTGAACTGCCCTCACCCAGGTGGAACGGGTCCTTGGTGTTCTCGAAGAAATTGCCTTCGACCAGCACGCCGCCTTCCTTGGTGGCCGCCACGCCGTAACTGGTGACGCCGCCGTAGTAGTTGTTGTAGACGTGCACCGGGTTGCCGAAGCGCACCCTGGGGTGCCGCTGACCGGTGCCGTCGAAGAAGTTGTGGTGGTAGGTCACCCGGAGCTTGCCCCGGTCCTCGCCGCCGTTGTCGTCGCTGTGCCCGAGCAGCATCGTCTTGTCGTGGCTGGAGAACTTGTTCCAGGACACGGTGACCAGGTCGGAGGCGCGCTTGATGTCGACCGCGCCGTCCTTGCCACTGGCGAAGCTGTTGTGGTCGATCCACACCCGGGTGGAGTACTGCACGTTGATCGCGTCGTCGGCCCAGTTCCTGAAGTTCAGGTTGCGCACGATCACGTTGGCGGACCTGGAGATGTTGAGCCCGTGCCCGGTGATGGCGGCGCCGGAGCCGACCCCGATGATGGTCTTGTCCGAGCCGACCGCGGCCATGCCGGACAGGGCGATGGCGCCGGTGACGCGGACCACCGCGGGACCGGTGGCCTTGACCGCGGCGGTGAAGGCGGCCGCGGTGCTGACGGTGACCGGGGTGGCGCCGCCACCGCCGGTGGTGCCGCCGCCCTGGGTGGCCCAGCCCGCCAGGTCGAACGGAGCGGCCGAGGCGGTGGGCGCGGCCGCCGCCACGCCGGTGACGGCCAGCGCGACGACCAGTGCGGCAGACCAGGGAGCCCGCCGGTCGCGTACGGATGTCCGGGACATCTGCTTCCTCTCGTTGAACGGTGGCCGCCGCAGCGGAAAAAGACAGCGGCCACTGCGGTGAATGAGAATCAGCGGCGGTAAATGATAATGACAACAAATGCTGCAACCGGCAGCGTAATGAGGCATTTACCCGCTGTCAACATGCCGATTCGCCGAATTCTCCCGTCACGTATATGACCCATTTCGATTGCCTTCGAATCGAATTGTCGAAATGGCTCCGCCCGGCGGGAAACCGTCTTGCCGGAGGGCCTTCGCAAGACGGTTGGCCCTAGCCGGGCCCCCGGCCCGGCCGTACCGTCCCAGAGCACCAACGGCGGTGACGAGGAGGGCGGGTTGGCCACCATCGCGGACGTGGCCCGGCGGGCCGGCGTCGCCCCGAGCACGGTGTCCTACGTGCTCTCCGGCAAGCGCTCGATCAGCCCGGCCACCAGGGCCAAGGTCGAGGAGAGCGCCCGCGCCCTCGGCTACCTCACCCAGCAGGCGCCACGCGGCGCGGCGCGGCGGACCGGTGTGCTGGGCCTGGTCGCGCCGCTGCGTGCGGGCACCTGCCTGCCGGTGCTGATGCGCTTCGTCAGCGCGGTGACCACCGCCGCGCACCGGCACGGCAACGACGTGCTGCTGCTCACCGCGGACACTGGCGCGGACGGCCTGCGCCAGGCGGTGCAGCGCAGCGGCGTGGACGGCCTGGTGGTGATGGACGTGGAACTGCGCGATGCCAGGGCGCCGGTGCTGCGCGCCATGGACGCCCCCTCGGTGCTGATCGGCTTCCCGGTCGACCCGACCGGACTGACCTGTGTGGACCTGGACTTCACCGCGGCCGGCGCGCGCTGCCTGGACCACCTGGCCGACCTCGGGCACCACTGCGTGGCCCTGCTCGGCTCGCCCCAGCTGGTCTACCACCGCGACACCGGCTACGCGCACCGCACCATGGCCGGCTTCACCGCGGCCGCGATCCGCCGCGGCGTCTCGGTGCTGACCAGGGCGACCGACGAGCAGCTGCCCTCGGTGCGGCGCACGGTGACCGCCCTGCTGCGGGAGCAGCCCCGGCTGACCGCGCTGGTGGTGCACAACGAGGGCGCCCTGCCCTCGGTGCTGACCTGCCTGCGCGAACTCGGCCGCGACGTGCCTGCCGAGGTGTCCGTGGTGGCCATCTGCCCGGACGAGCTGGCCGAGCGGGCCACGCCGCGGCTGACCTCGGTGCACCTGCCTGCCGAGGAGCTGGGTGCCAGGGCCGTGGACCTGCTCGCCGCCCGGCTCGCCGGGGTCCGGCCACCGGCGCTGACCCTGCTGCCGCCGCGGCTGACCGAACGCGCCAGCGCACACCGCCGCCGCCCCGGTTCCTGAGCCACCTTGGAGTCCATTGTGGACTCTGGTGTTCGACTCGCGTTCGACGCCGCGTTCGACCATGGCCGGACCAACTTCCAAGCCTGGCAACGAATTTCTGAGATTTAGTTGAACATTCACCCGACCTGTCTCGTTCAGACGGGGTGACCACCGGCCTGGCGAAAGGATCCGGAGTGACCCCGATCGTCGACTCCCCTGCCCTGCGCGGCCTGCCCCCGCACGAGCGCGTGCTCTTCAACCGCTTCGGGCAGGGGCCGCGCACACCAGTCCCGTTCACCCGCGTCCACCACGCGATCCAGGCGCGGGCCGCGGCCTGTCCGCAGGCTCCGGCGGTGGAGCACCTCGGCGAGTCGGTGACCTACGCCGAACTGGACCGCAGGGCCACCGCGCTGGCCCGGCTGCTCATCGAGCACGGGGTGCGCCCCGGCGCGCACGTCGGGCTGTTCCTGACCAGGTCGGTGGCCATGGTGGTGGGCATGCTCGCGGTGCTCAAAGCCGGTGCGGCCTATGTGCCGCAGGACATCCGGCTCACCCCGCCACCGCACCTGCGGCACATCGCCGCGGTGGCGGACATCGAGGTCGTGCTCACCACCACGGCACACCGGGGACTGGTGCCCTCGGGCCTGGGCACGGTGCTCACGATCGACGACCACCCCACCGCGACCGCGGCACTGCCTGCCCAGTGCGGCGAGACCGCGGTGGTGATCTTCACCTCGGGCACCACCGGCAGACCCAACGGAGTCAGCGTCACGCACGCGAACCTGTGCAACGTCCTGCTCACCGCACCGGGTTCGCTCGGTGTCGGCCCCGGCGACCGGGTGCCGCAGCTGCTCAACATCGCCTTCGACATGGCCGTGTGGGAGGTGCTGGGCACGCTGGCCAACGGCGGCTGCGTACTGGTGCGCGGCGGCGACCCCACCGCGGCGGCCCGCACCGCGACCGCGCTGATCGCCACCCCCGGTGTGCTGTCCACTGTGGACCCGAGGGACTGCCCGCTGGTGCGGGTGGTCGCGGTGGCCGGTGAGCGCTGCCCGCCCGCGCTGGCCCGCGCCTGGTCGCGCACCGCGGTCTTCCACAACGCCTGCGGCCCCACCGAGGTCACCATCGTCAACACCGTGCAGCGCTACGACCCGGTCACCGGCAGGCTGACCATCGGCCGCCCGGTGCCCAACACCACCGTCTACGTGCTCGACGAGGCGCTCAACCCGTGCCGGATCGGCGAGGTCGGCGAGATGTGGGCCGGTGGCGCCTGCGTCACCGGCGGCTACCTCGGCGACACCGACCTCACCGCGCAGCGCTACCGCCCCGACCCGTTCCTGGGCGGTGGCCTGATGTTCCGCACCCGCGACCTGGTCCGCTGGACCGCCGACGGCCAGCTGGAACACCACGGGCGCACCGACGACCAGGTGAAGGTCAAGGGATTCCGGGTCGAGCTGGACGCGGTCACCGCGGCGCTGGAACGCGCGCCTGGCTGCCGAAGGGCCAGCACGGTGCTCTACCAGGGCGGGCTGGTCGGGTTCGTCAGCCCGGCCACCGCCGTGCCGGAGGCGATCCGCCGCGCGGTGGCCGCCCAGCTGCCCTACTACTGCGTGCCCGCGCTGATCGTGCCGGTGGACCGGCTGCCGCTGACCGAACGCGGCAAGGTGGACCGGCGGGCGCTGCTGACCCGGCTGACCGGCCAGCGGGCGGAGACCGTCGCGTGAGCGCCGCCCCGGCACTGGCCCCCGCCCCGGCGAGCTGGCGCGCCCGGCTGCGGCGCAGGCCGTTCACCCACCACAACCGGCTACTGGCCATGGTGCTGCTGGCCAACCTGGTGCTGGCCCTGGCCACCGACTGGCGCGCCGAGCTGGACGTGCTGGTGTGGCTGGTGCTCGGCAACCTGCTGCTGGCCGTGCTGATCCGCCAGCAGCACGTGATCAACCTGCTGTTCCGGCTGGCCACCAGCGCGCCGAAGCACTGGCCGCTGCGGGTGCGGTGGACCCTGGGCAAGGTCTACCACTTCGGCGGCCTGCACGTCGGCGCCGCGATCGCCGGCACGGCCTGGTTCGCCGTGCTGGCCTGGGTGCTCACCACTCGCGGCGGCCCGGCCATGCTGCTGGCCTGCACCTGGGCCATCGCGGTGCTGCTGGTCGCCATGGTGGTGCTCGCGCTGCCGAAGCTGCGCGCCGCCCGGCACGACCTGTTCGAGCGCGGCCACCGCTTCGGCGGCTGGGCGCTGCTCCTGCTCTTCACCGCGCACGCGGCGATGCTGGCGCAGGCCCAAGGCCGGGTCTTCCTCGGCTCCGCGCCGTTCTGGGCCCTGCTGGTGGTGGTGATCAGCGTGGCGCTGCCCTGGCTGCGGCTGCGCCGGGTGCCGGTGCGGATCAGCACGCCGTCCCCGCACGTGGCCCTGGTGGCCTTCGACCACGGTGTCACCCCGTTCGCCGGGTCCTCCACCGCGGTGAGCCGGAACCCGTTGCTGGAGTGGCATTCCTTCGCCAACGTGCCCGCACCCGGCCGCTCCGGCTTCCGGCTCACCATCTCCCGTGCGGGCGACTGGACCGGCGCGCTGGTCGAGGACCGGCCGGCCCACCTGTGGGTCAAGGGCATCCCGACCGCGGGTGTCGGCAACATCGACCGGCTCTTCCGCGGCGTGGTGTGGGTGGCCACCGGCAGCGGGATCGGCCCGTGCCTGCCGCATCTGCTCGCCGGGGACACCCCGGCCCGCCTGGTGTGGTCGACCAGGAACCCGGTGCGCACCTACGGCGAGGCGCTGGTGGCCGAGATCGGGTCCGTGCAGCCGGATGCGGTCATCTGGGACACCGACCGCGACGGCAAGCCCGACCTGGTCGAGCTGGCGCTGCGTGCGCACCGGGAGTCCGGCGCGGAAGCCGTCATCTGCATCTCCAATCGGAAGACCACCTGGCACCTGGTCGAGTCCCTTGAGGCACAAGGGATTCCGGCCTACGGCGCGATCTGGGACTCCTGAGATGAGCAGCACGGCGGCGGAGCTGCTCCGCCTGGTGCACGACCGGCACGCGCCCGCGCTGTGGCGCTTCGCGCTGCGGCTGACCGGCGACGAACAGCTCTCCCAGGACGTCGTCCAGGAAAGCCTGCTGCGGCTGTGGGGCAGCCCCTCGGTGCTGGACCAGGGCGAGTCGGCGGCGCGGGCCTGGCTGTTCCGGGTGGCGCGCAACGTGGTCATCGACGAACGCCGCAGCGCGCGCTCCCGGCGGGAGGTGGGCGCGGCCAGGGTGCCCGACCCACCGCGCCCCGACCAGACCGACTCGGTGCTGGACGCCTGGGTGATCACCGAGGTGCTGACCCAGCTGACCACCGAGCACCGCACGGTCATCATCCGCGCGTTCTACCTCGGGCACTCGGTGGCCGAACTCGCCGCGGACCTGGCGGTGCCGCAGGGCACCGTGCGCTCCCGCCTGCACTACGGCCTGCGCGCGCTGCGCCACGCCCTCCTGGCGAAGGGGCTGACCAGCCGGTGACGCCACCAGCCGACCCGTACCGGGACTGGGACGCCGCCTACCTGCTGGGCGCGCTGTCGCACACCGAGCGCCGGGACTACGAAGAACACCTCCACGCCTGCCGGCCGTGCGCCCGCGCGGTCGCCGGGTTCGCCGGGCTGCCCGGCCTGCTCGCCACGGTGGCCAGGCAGCAGGCGGCCGAACTGCTCGACCAGGCGGGCCCCGCGCCGCCGGAGGCTCGCCGGCGTGTTGGCCGTTGTCGTACACAGTGTTGGCCGAACTGGTACGCCACTCGGCCAACACACCGCCCATAACGGCCAACACACCGTACGACAACGGCCAACACGCGTGGAGGGTCAGTCCGGCAGGCCGGTGGCGTTCTGGTCATCCAGCCACACCGGGGTCAGCAGCACCCGGTCCGGGCCGGGGTACCGGGGTTCGCCGGTGACCCGCACCGTGTGCTGCCACCGGATGTCGGTGCTGGAGGAGCCCAGCAGCAGGTGCAGCTCGCCGGGTTCGACCACCCGGCGGCCGTCGCGGCCGGTGAAGGAGGTCCGGTCGGCGTGCAGCCGGAAACGGACCCGCGCCGACTCGCCGGGGTCCAGGTGCACGCGGACGAACCCGGCCAGCTGGCGCACCGGCCGGGTCACCGAGGCCACCGGGTCGTGCAGGTACAGCTGGACGACCTCCGCGCCGGGCAAGGCGCCGGTATTGCGCACCCGGCAGGACACCTCGATCTCGCCATCACTGGGCAGTTCGGCCGGCGCGTGGCCGTCCAGGTAGGCGAAGCTGGTGTAGGACAGGCCGTGGCCGAACGGGAACCGCGGAGTCGGGTCCACCGAGCTGACCGGCCCCGGTCCGCCGAGCCGGGGGTGCAGGTAGGTCGCGGGCTGCCCGCCGGGGCCGTGCGGGACCTGCGCTGGCAGCTTGCCCGAGGGGTTCACCCGGCCGCTGAGCACGCCCGCGACCGCACCCGCGCCCTCCTGTCCAGGGAAGAAGGCCTGCACCACGGCCGCGGCCCGCTCGGCGTCCCCGCCGAGGGCGTAGGGGCGGCCGGTGAGCAGGACCAGCACCACCGGCGTCCCGGTGTCCAGCACCGCGGCCAGCAGCTCGGCCTGCACCCCGGGCAGGGCCAGGTCGGTGGCGTCGCAGCCCTCGCCGGAGGTGCCGCGGCCGAACAGGCCGGAGCGGTCGCCCAGGACCAGCACGCACACCTCGGCGGCGTCGGCGAGCGCGGCCGCGGCCGGGATGCCGGAGCGGTCCGCGCCGGTGACCGCACAGCCTGGGGCGTAACGGATCCCGGTGTCCGGGAACTCGGTGCGCAGCGCGGCCAGCAGGGTGGGCACCTCGATGCCCAGCGGGACCTCGGGGTGCTGGGTGCCGACGTGGCTGGGGAAGGAGTAGCAGCCCAGCAGGGCGAGCACCTCCGCCGCGCACGGCCCGATGACCGCCAGCGTCGCTGGCTCGCGCAGCGGCAGCAGGCCGGAGTCGTTGGCCAGCAACACGATCGAGCGCTCGGCCAGGGTGCGGGCCAGCGTGCGCAGCTCCGGCGGGTCCAGGTCCACCGGCCGGTCCTGGCACAGCGCGGGCGGCTCGGGGTCCCAGTCCTCATCCAGCAGGCCCAGCTCGCATTTCTGCCGCAGCACCCTGGTCACCGCGCGGTCGACCAGCTGCTCCGGCACCACGCCGGAGCGCACCAGCCCGGCCAGCGGCTCGCCGTAGCAGCGCACGCTCGGCAGCTCCACGTCCACCCCCGCGGTCAGCGCGAGCGCCGCCGCCTCGCCGGGGGAACCGGCCACGCCGTGCGCGGTCTCCAGGAAGGAGACGCCGAAGTAGTCGGCCACCAGCACGCCCTGGAAGCCCCAGGTCTCCCGCAGCAGCCCGGTCAGCAGCGCCGGATCGGCCGCCGGGGGCAGGCCGTCTACCTCGGCGTAGGAGTGCATCACCGAACGCGCCCCGCCCACCCGCAGGGCCAGCTCGAACGGCGGCAGCACCACATCGGCGAACTCACGCGGCCCCATGCCCACCGGGGCGTGGTTGCGGCCGGCGCGGGAGGCGGAGTACCCGGCGAAGTGCTTGAGGGTGGCCACGATCCCGGCCGACTCCAGGCCGCCGGTGTAGGCCGCGCCGAGCACGCCGACCAGGTACGGGTCCTCCCCCAGCGTCTCCTCGGTCCGGCCCCAGCGCGGATCGCGCAGCACGTCCAGCACCGGGGCCAGGCCCTGGTGCACGCCGACCCCGGCCAGCGAGCGGCCCACCGCCTCGGCCATCCCCCGCACCGTGCCGGGGTCGAAGGCGGCCGCCCAGGCCAGCGGCGCCGGGAACACGGTGGCCCGCCAGGCGGTGAAGCCGGAGAGGCACTCCTCGTGCGCCATCGCCGGGATGCCCAGCCGGGTGTTCGCGACCAGGCGGCGCTGGGTCTGGGCCAGCGCCCTGGCCGCGTGCGCCGGATCGACGGGGGCGGTGCCGAAGACGCGGGTCAGCTGGCCCAGCCCGGACTTGGTCAGCTCGTCCCACGGAGGAAGGGACTCGGCGAACTCGTGCTGGGCCGGGGCGACCTCGGCCGCCACCTCGGACACCCCCACCCACACGCCGACGAGCTGGGCCAGCTTCTCCGCCAGGGTCATCTCGGTGAGCAGCGCGGCCACCCGCTCCTGCACCGGACGCCCTGGGATCCCCCAGACGCGATCCATGACCCCGATAGTATCGGCCAGTCTTCGAAACACAACCCGCCGCGAATGAGCAGCCACATGGGCCCCTGTTTGGCCTATAGCCACTCTTGACACCGGCAGAGCAGCGTCCCTAGGGTCGGCCGCACTCGCGATATTTCCGAAACATTTCGGAAAGGTGGCTTCATGTTACGGCGTTCCCGACCGCGTGTTCTCCGCCTCTGCGCGCTCGCCCTGGCCGCGGGCGCGCTCGCCGCCTGCGGCACCTCCGGCCCGGCGGGCCAGGCGGGGATCACGGTGTGGGCCTTGCAGGACAACGTGCTCAACCCGATCGAAGCGCAGTCGGTGGACCGCTTCACCCGTGCGGGCGGCGCCGCCAAGCTGGAGACCTTCGGCAACGACCCGTACAAGCAGAAGCTGCGGGTCGCCCTCGGCTCGCCGAACCCGCCCTCGGCGTTTTTCAACTGGGGCGGCGGCAGCCTCAAGGAGTACGTCGACGCCGGCAAGGTCGCCGACCTGACCCCGCTGCTGTCCGAGCATCCCGGCCTCGGCGAGGCGTTCCTGCCGAACGTGCTGGACGCGGCCCGCCTGGACGGCAAGCTCTACGGCCTGCCGATGCGCGGCATGCAGCCGGTGGTCCTGTTCTACAACAAGGAGGTCTTCGCCGCCGTCGGTGCGCGGCCCCCTGGCACCTGGGACGAGTTGCTGGCGCTGGTGGAGACCTTCAAGGCCAGGAACGTGCAGCCGATCGCGCTGGCCGGGTCGCAGGCCTGGACCGAGCTGATGTGGGCGGAGTACCTGCTCGACCGGATCGGCGGTCCCGAGGTTTTCCGCGCGGTGAAAGGCAATCCCGAGGGCTGGCGGCATCCGGCCGTGCTGGAGTCGCTGACCCGGCTCAAGGACCTCATCGACCGCGGCGGCTTCGGCCGGGACTTCGCCGGGGTGGGCTACGACCTCGGCGGCGCCTCCACCATCCTGGCCCAGGGCAAGGCCGCGATGCACCTGATGGGCTCCTGGGAGTACGTCAACCAGCTCGGCCAGAGCCCGGAGTTCGTCAAGCGGGACGCGCTCGGCTGGGTCCCCTTCCCGGCGCTGCCCGGTGGCAAGGGCGATCCGCGCGACCTGGTCGGCAACCCGGCCAACTTCTACTCGGTGGCCGCCGGATCGTCCACAGTGGACCAGGCGAAGAAGTTCGTGGCCACCCAGCTGCACGATCCCGCCTACGTGCAGGCGCTCATCGACGCCGGGGACGTGCCCGCGGTGAGCGGACTGGCGGAGAAGCTGGCCAAGGCCCCCAACGCCGCCTACACCGGCTGGCTCTACGACCAGGTGCGCGCCGCCCCGCACTTCCAGCTGTCCTGGGACCAGGACCTGCCAGCCGAGCAAGCCACCTTCCTGCTCACCCAGCTCCAGGAGTTCTTCCTGGGCAAGCTCTCCCCGCGCCAGTTCGCCGACGCGCTGGCCAGCCGCGGATGACCCAGCGGCCGTCGGCGCTCTACGCCCTGCCCGCGCTGGCCTTCTTCACCCTATTCGCGGTGCTGCCGATGGTGCTGGTCTTCGGCCTGAGCTTCACCGCCTGGGATGGCCTGGGCACACCGCGGGTCACCGGCGCGGACAACTGGGTCCGGCTCTACAGCGACGGCGAAGCGCACGCCGCGCTCGGCCGGACCCTGCTGATCATGGCGCTGTGCTGGCTGGTGCAGACCCCGCTGGCGCTGCTGACCGGGGTCTGGGCGGCGGGCAGGCAGCGCGGCAGGGCGGTGCTCAGCGCGCTGTTCTTCCTGCCGCTGCTGCTCTCCACCGCCGCGATCGCCCTGCTCTGGCAGGCGTTGCTGGACCCCAGCTTCGGCCTCACCGCCGGGGTGCTGGCCCCGCTGGGCGACCCTGAGCTGGCGCTCTACACCGTGGTGCTGGTGATCACCTGGCAGTACGTGCCCTTCCACACCCTGCTCTACCAGGGCGCGGCGCGGGCGGTGCCGCCCTCGCTGTACGAGGCCGCGGTGCTGGACGGGGCCGGGCGGCTGGCCCGCTTCCGGCACATCACGCTGCCCCAGCTGCGGCACAACGTGATCAGCTCCTCGGTGCTGATGCTGGTCGGCTCGCTGACCACCTTCGACACCGTGCTGATCCTCACCGGCGGCGGACCGGGCACCGCGACCCGGATCCTGCCGCTGCACATGTACATCACCGGATTCACCGGCTTCGAGCTGGGTTACGCCAGCACGATCGGCGTGCTGCTCATGGTGCTGGGCGCCGCGCTGTCGCTGATCGTGTTGCGGGCCACCGGTTTCCGCGCCATGTCCAGTCAACAGGAGGGCGCATGAGGACCACGCCGAACCGCATCGGCGGCGCCTTCGCCGGACTCTGGCTGCTGGTGGTGCTGCTGCCGCTGTACTACCTGCTGGCCGCGAGCCTGCGCGGGCGGGCCGACTACCTGACCGGCCATCCCCTTGCCCTGCCGGCGAATCCGACCCTGGCGAACTACCTCACCGTGCTGGCGGGCGGGTTCGGCCGGTACCTGCTCAACAACGTGGTGGTCACCGTGGCCACCGTGCTCATCGTGCTGCTGCTGGCCGTGCCCGCGGCCTACGCGGCCACCAGGAGCACCAGCCCGTGGGTGCGGCGCGGGTTCAGCCTGCTGCTGGCCGGACTGGCGATTCCCGCGCAGGCCACCATCATCCCGGTCTACCTGCTGATCACCCGGCTGCACCTCTACGACAGCCTCACCGGGATCATCCTGCCCACCGCGGCCTTCGCGCTGCCGGTGGCCACCCTGGTGCTGACCACCAGCCTGCGCGATGTGCCGCGCGAGCTGTACGAGGCGCAGGCCATCGACGGGGCCGGGCCGCTGCGCACGCTGGTCGATCTGGTGCTGCCACTGGCCAGGCCTGCCATCGTCACCGTGGCCATCTACACCGCGCTCAGCGCCTGGAACGGTTTCCTGTTCCCGCTGGTGCTCACCCAGTCCGCGGCGAACCGGGTGCTCACCCTGGGACTGTGGAACTTCCAGGGCCAGTTCGGGGTGAACGTGCCCGGCCTGCTGGCCGCGGTGACGCTGTCCGTGCTGCCGATCTTCGTGGTCTACCTGATCGGACGGCGGTTCCTGCTGACCGGCCTCACCGCCGGGTTCGGCAAGTGAGGCCGGCCCGCCGGGTCAGGGGTTGATCGCGCGGTAGGCCGGTTTTGACCGCAGGGAGCGGTCGAACAGGCAGGCGTCCCCGGTGCCGGGGAAGGTGCCCGGCACCCAGGAGTGCCGGTCGGTGAAGCCCCAGGTGGTGAACTCCACGCAGCGGCTCACCGCGTGGCAGCCGTCCCACAGCTGCTTGTAGTAGCTGGCCTGGGCGGCCAGCTTGCCGCCGTCACTGGGCAGCTGGATGCGCACGTCGGCCTCGGTGATCGCCACGTCCAGGCCGAGCGCGGCCAGCCGCCGCAGGTTGTCCTGGTAGCCGCCGGGGAAGCCGTACTGGGTGGCCAGATGCGCCTGGATGCCCACCCCGTCGATCGGCACGCCCTGCTGCTTGAGCTGCCGCGCCAGCGCGTACATCGCGTTGGCCTTGGCGCTGTTGCCCTCGGTGTTGTAGTCGTTGATGTAGAGCTTGGCCGCCGGGTCGAGCTGGCGGGCCAGCCGGAAGGCGTCGGCGATCCAGTTCTCGCCCAGCTTGGTCTGGAAGATCGAGGAGCGGCGCCTGCCGTCCTCCTCGAACACCTCGTTCACCACGTCCCAGGCCCGGATCTTGCCCTTGTACCGGGTCATCGTGGCGCGGATCCGGCTCTCCACCGCGGCCCGCAGGTCGTTGGCGGAGAGGTTGTTCAGCCAGTTCGGGTACTGGCTGTGCCACACCAGGGTGTGCCCGCGCACGGTCTTGCCGTTCTGCTGGGCGTAGTTGACGATCGCGTCCGCGCCGCCCCAGTTGTACTGGCCGCGGCTGGGCTCGGTGACCGCCCACTTCATCTCGTTCTCCGGTGTCACGCTGTCGAACTCGCGGGTCAGGGTCCCGCGGTAGTCCTGCTCATTGGCCAGTGGACCCGCGGCCACCGCGCTGCCGACCCAGCGGTTGGTAATGCCGTGCAGGGGGCCTGCCGCCGAGGCGGGTAGCGCGCCCGCGCCCACACCGGCCACGAGCAGCCCCAGCACCAGCAGTTGTCCGCACAACTTCATTGTCGCTCCAGGGAATGTCGATACTTTCTATGTGGTAACCGACACTTTCGAAGCTAGGCTGGTTCGTGTCGTCCCGGCAATAGGCCCGTTGGGGCAACCCGGTTGTCGTAGACTCCGGCCATGGCACCGGGCAAGGTCACCATCGCGGACATCGCCGCCGAGGCGGGCGTTTCGATCCCGACAGTTTCGAAGGTGATGAACGGCAGGCCCGATGTCGCGCCGGACACCCGCGAACGGGTGGAGTCGATCATCCGCCAGCACGGCTACCAGCGCAGGGGAGATGAGCGGTCCCGCCGCTCCACCCTGGTGGAGCTGATGTTCCACGAGCTGGAGAGCGCCTGGGCGCTGGAGATCATCCGCGGCGCCGAGCAGGTGGCCGCCGAGCAGGGTCTGGCGCTGGTGCTCACCGAGTCCCAGGGCAGGCTGACCCCTGGTCAGCGCTGGGTGGACGGCGTGATCACCCGCAAACCTCTCGCCGTGGTCGCGGTGTTCTCCGATCTCAGCGCCGCCCAGCTGGCCAAGCTGCGGGCCAGGGACATCCCGGTCGTGGTGGTGGACCCGGTCGGCGAGCCGGGCGTGCACACCCCCTCAATCGGCGCGACCAACTGGAACGGCGGCCTGACCGCCACCCGGCACCTGATCGAACTGGGCCATCAGCGCATCGCGGTGATCGGCGGTCCGGAACGGGTGCTGTGCAGCCGGGCCAGGGTGGACGGCTACCGCGCCGCGCTGGAGACCGCCGGGCTGGTGGTGGACCCGGAACTGGTGCGCTACGGCGACTTCCACGTCGAATCCGGCCGGGCGCGGTTCGAGGAGCTGCTCAAGTTGCCCAGGCGGCCCACCGCGGTCTTCGCCGGCAGCGACCTGCAAGCGCTGGGGGTTTACGAGGCCGCGCGCACCGCGGGCCTGCGCATCCCGGAGGACCTGAGCGTGGTCGGCTTCGACGACCTGCCGGTGGCGCAGTGGGTCGGCCCGCCGCTGACCACGGTGCGCCAGCCGTTGCAGGACATGGCCGCCGCGGCCACCCGCCTCGCGGTGGCACTGGCCCGCGGCGCCGAACCCGAGCACCGCAGGGTCGAACTGGCCACCACGCTGATCGTCCGCCGCAGCACCGCCCCGCCCCGGAGCTGACCGAACCGCGACGCGGGTCCCGGTGGAGGAAGGGACCCGCGCCGCGGCGGCGCCATCAGGGACTGGCGCAGGTGAGTGGACTCGCCGGTGTGTGGTCACCGGGCGACTCCACGTTGAACGAGAACGCCGCCTGCCCGCCCGCGGGCACATTCGCGTTCCAGGACGCGTTCTTCGCCGTCACCACCGAATCCGTGACGGTGTGCGTGGCGTCCCACAGGCTGGAGATCCGCTGATCCGCCTGGGCGGTCCAGCGCACGGTCCAGCCCCGCACCGGTGTGCTGCCGGGGTTGCGCACGGTCACCGTCACCTGGGCGCCGCCAGCCCACCTGTTGGTGATCGCGTACTCGGCGGTGCAGGCTCCCGGCTGGCCAGCGGTGGTGCTGGTCGGGCTGGTGGTGCCGGTCGGGCCCGGGTTGCCGCCGATGCCGGTGACCTCACCGTTGCCGCCGTCGAAGACCACGTCGGAGCAGCCGTAGAAGGTCTCCTTGCTGTCCGAGCGCTTCCACACCGAGTAGATGATGTGCTTGCCGCTCTTGCCCTGCGGCAGCCTGCCGTTCCAGCCGTAGTGGCCCTCGACCGTGCCGACCGAACCGGTCAGCGGGGGGTGGTCGACGGTCAGGAACGGCTGCTCCTCGATGTCGTTCCAGGCCAGTGGCCGGGTCGGGCTCCAGCTGTCCTTGGTGATGTAGAGGGAGAACCAGCCGGGGTGGGCAGCCCAGGCGTTGTAAGACCAGCGCATGTTCGCACCGGCGGTCAGGTGGGTGAGCGGCCAGTCGTTCCTGGCCAGGTTCCAGCCGGAGAAGGTGCTGTTGCCGCCGCTGCACAGCTGGCCGTCCGGCACGAAGCCGCGGGTGCGGCCCTCGCCGTCGGAACGCAGCACGCTGAACCAGTTGTACAGCGGGTTGGTGCCGCTCTGCGCCACCGCGGCGGCGCAGGCCGGGTTCTTCGGCTTGATCTCACCGGTGGAGCTGAGGCCGTCCTTCCAGCAGAAGAAGGTCCGGCTGCCCGGCTGCATCATGGCGCCGTGCGCCTGAGCCGGGCGTTGATCAAGTAGGACGAGGACCATCGAACACAGCGCGACGACCACTGCCGCCAACGCCGCGAGCCTGCTTCGCAGTGTCATGGTCAGTTCCTCATGGCAGGGAATCTGGGAGCGCTTCCAGACTCCGGGTAGCAGAACTCCTTGTCAATCAGACAAAGGTTTGGCTACGGTGCTGGGAACGCTCCCAGACAGGAGGCGTCATGCCCGTGCCCAGAATCGCCGCGGCCCTCGCGCTGACCCTTGCCCTGCTCGCCGGTTGCACCGCGGAACCCGTTGCGCCCCTGGCGGATCGCGGCGCCGGCGCGCTCGGCCCGCCGATCACCACGATGCATGCTCTGGTGGACCTGGTCAGCGACAAGACCTCGGGCTGCACCGTCGCCAGACCTGGCACGCCCGAGCAGCTGGGCAGGCTGGTCGGCGCCGAGCTACGCGAGCTGTACGAGCCCTACATCGCGGAGTGGTCCACCTGCGCGGTGCCGCCCTCCTACCCCAAGGTCGGGCTGCTGTTGTTCGCCCCTGGCAAGCAGATCGAGTTCCAGCGCGCCTGGCGGGACGCGATGGCCAAGGGCGCCGTCGGCGAAGGCCCGACCCTGGCCTTCGGCAACGGTTTCGCGGTCACCTCGGGCTTCCTCGGCGTCTACCAGCTGAACCTGTACTACCTGCGCTGCGCCTACGCCGACGACAAGATCCGCCAGATCCCCGCCGACGTCGACAACTGCGTCTTCACCCAGCCCCCCACCCACGCCCACTAACCACCGCGCTGGCCGTTCTCGTACGGTGTGTTGGCCGTTCTCGTACGCGGTGTTGGCCGAACTGGTACGCCCATCGGCCAACACGCCGACCATAACGGCCAACACACCGTCGACAACGGCCAACACCCTGTACGACAACGGCCAACACGGCGTGCCAACACGGCGATGCCGGTGGCGGCTTGCGGCTAGGCGGAGGCTCGGCGGACCAGGGTGACTGGGAGGACCTGCCTGCGGGGTGGCGGGTTCTCTCCCTCGATGAGCCGTTGCAGGGTGAGCACCATCTGGCGGACCTGCTCGCGTGGGTCCTGGTGCACCGTGGTCAGCGGCGGGTTGGTCGCCTCGGCCAGGCCGCGGTGGTCGTCGAAGCCGACCACGGCCACGTCCTGCGGCACCCGTCGTCCCGCGGCGTGCAGCGCGCGCAGGGCGCCCGCGGCCATGGGGTCGTTGGCGGCGAAGACCGCGTCCAGCTTCGGGTTGCGGGCCAGCAGCCTGGCCACCGCCCGTTCCCCGCTCTCGGTGCTGAAGTCGCCTTCCTCGCACAGCCGGGCCGCGGCGCGGTCGTTCAGACCGAGGGTGCTCCGCCAGCCGGCCAGCCGGTCCACCGCCGAGCGCTGGTCCAGCGGTCCGGTGATGGTGCCGATCCGCTTGCGCCCCAGCGACAGCAGGTGTTCCACCGCCAGCTTCGCGCCGCCGGTGTTGTCGAAGTCGACCATGTGCAGGCCGCGGGTGGCGCCACCGGGACTGCCGCCGCCGAAGACCATCGGCAGTTGCAGCAGCCGCAGCGCGGTCGGCAGCGGATCGCCCCGGTGCGCGGCGAAGACCAGCGCGCCGTCGACGTGCCCGCCCTCCAGGAAGCGCACCGTGCCCGGCACGTCCTCGCGGCTGTCCACCAGCATCATCAGCATCTGGCTGCCCATCGCGGACAGCTGCCGGAACGCGCCGCGGACGATCTCGGCGAAGTACGGGTCCTCCAGGACCTTGGTCTCCGGCTCGGAGAGCACCAGCGCGATCGCGTTGGTGCGCCTGGTGACCAGCGAGCGCGCCGCCTGGTTGGGCGAGTAGCCCAGCTCGCGCGCGGCGTCGAGGACCTTCTCCCTGGCCCGCGAGCTGACGTAGGCGTCCTCGTTGAGCGCCCGCGAGGCGGTCGAACGGGACACACCGGCGTAGGCGGCGACGTCTTCCAGCGTCGGCCGCGTGGCACCTCGGGTCACACCCACCACCTCCGATGATCAGCTTAGCCCGCCCGGCGGGGAAGGCGGGACCGAACGGGTGCAATGTCGCCGATGGTCCCCGCCCGTGCGCGGCCGAGGGTTCACAGCCGGTTTCGGCGCGGTTACAGTCCCGTTCTGGGAGCGCTCCCAGAATCCACCGCCCTCACCCCTGTGTGTCCGGAGGAGGACCCTGTATGAGATCCCGTGCGCTATCCCGGCGATGGCGAGCCGGGCCACTGCCCGCCGCACTCGCCACCGCGCTGGCCGGGGCGGTGACGCTCCCGCTGGGCGCGCTGCCCGCGGCGGCCGCCCCCTCGGTGGCCTGCACCGTGGTGTACCAGGTGACCAACGAGTGGAACCCCGGCTTCAGCGCCGCCGCGACCATCCGCAACGAGGGCGAGGCCCTGGACGGCTGGCGGCTCACCTGGACCTTCCCCGACGGCCAGCGGATCACCAACGGCTGGAACGGCGTGTTCACCCAGCAAGGCGCGGTGGTCACCGTGGCCAACCCGGACTGGGGCCGGGTGCTGCCCGCCGGCGGCAGCACCCAGGTCAACTTCAACGCCGAGAAGGGCGCGGCGAACCGGCCGCCGACCGATTTCGCGGTCAACGGGGTCCGCTGCACCGGCGCGAACCAGGCCCCCTCGGTCGCGCTGACCAGCCCGGCCGACGGCAGCACCTTCACCGCACCGGCCAGCATCGCGCTGGCCGCCGACGCCGCCGACACCGACGGCACGGTCAGCAAGGTCGAGTTCTTCGCGGGCACCACCCCCGTCGGCACGGCCACCGCGGCGCCGTGGCGGGTCAACTGGACCGGGGCCGCCGCCGGTGAGTACTCGGTGACCGCCCGCGCCACCGACGACCGCGGCGCCACCACGGTGTCCAACCCGGTCGCGGTACGCGTGCTGGGCGCGCCCGCGGTGCTGGCCACCCCCGGCGCGGTCAGCGTGCGCCAGGGCGACTCGGTCAAGGTCGGGGTCAAGCTGGCCTCCGCGCCTGCCGGGGAGGTCACCGCGACGGTGTCCCGCACCGGCAGCGCGGACCTGACCGCGACCCCGGCCACCCTGCGGTTCACCCCGCAGAACTGGCACACCGCGCAGCAGCTCACCATCGCCGCGGCCGACAACGGCGGCGCACTGGGCGAGGCCAGGTTCACCGTGTCCGCCACCGGGCACACCGCGGCCACCATCACCGCGAAGGAGCTGGGCAAGGACACCTCCAGCTACGCGGCGGCCTTCCTGGCCCAGTACAACAAGATCAAGGACCCGGCGGCGGGCTACTTCCGCCGGTTCGGCGAGCTGCTGGTGCCCTACCACTCGGTGGAGACCCTGGTGGTGGAGGCACCCGACCACGGGCACCAGACCACCTCGGAAGCCTTCAGCTACTACCTGTGGCTGGAGGCCAGCTACGGCCGGGTGACCAAGGACTGGGCGCCACTGACCAAGGCCTGGGAGTCGATGGAGAAGTTCATCATCCCCGGCAGCAAGGACCAGCCGACCAACTCCTTCTACAACCCGGCGAAACCGGCCACCTACGCCCCTGAACACCCGCACCCCAGGGGCTACCCCTCGCAGCTGGACCCCGGCGTCGCGGTGGGCTCTGACCCGCTGGCCGCTGAACTGCGCTCGGCCTACGGCAACAACGACATCTACGGCATGCACTGGCTGCTCGACGTGGACAACACCTACAAGTACGGCTTCTGCGGCGACGGCACCAACACCGCGCCCGCCTACGTCAACACCTTCCAGCGCGGTGAGCAGGAATCGGTGTGGGAGACCGTGACCCACCCCTCCTGCGACACCTTCAAACACGGCGGCCGCAACGGGTTCCTTGACCTGTTCACCAAGGACGCCAACTATTCCAGGCAGTGGCGCTACACCAACGCGCCGGATGCCGACGCGCGCGCGGTGCAGGTGGCCTACTGGGCCAAGACCTGGGCGCAAGCGCAGGGCAAGGGCGCGGAGGTGGCGCCGATCCTGGCCAAGGCGGCCAAGATGGGCGACTACCTGCGCTACGCCATGTTCGACAAGTACTTCAAGAAGATCGGCGACTGCCACGGTCCGGTGAGCTGCCCCGGCGGCACCGGCAAGAACAGCGCGCACTACCTGATGGGCTGGTACTACTCCTGGGGCGGCGCGACCGACACCTCGGCGGGCTGGGCCTGGCGGATCGGCTCCAGCGCACCGCACCAGGGCTACCAGAACCCACTGGCGGCCTGGGCGCTGGCCAACGACCCGGCGCTCAAGCCGAAGTCGGCCACCGGTCAGCAGGACTGGGACACCAGCTACGACCGGCAGCTGGAGTTCCTGCAGTGGCTGCAAGCCGCCAACGGCGGCATCGCCGGTGGCGCCAGCAACAGCTGGGGCGGCTCCTACCAGCCGCCGCCAGCCGGGTCGGCGAAGTTCCACGGTATGGCCTATGACTTCCAGCCGGTGTGGCACGACCCGCCGAGCAACCGGTGGTTCGGCTTCCAGGTCTGGGGCGTGGAACGCATCGCCCAGCTCTACCACGTCACCAAGGACGCCCGCGCCAAGGCGATCCTGGACAAGTGGGTGCCCTGGGCCATCGCCAACACCACCGCGGGCAACGGCTCCTTCCGGGTGCCCAACGATCTGGAGTGGACCGGCAAGCCGGACGACTGGACCGGCACCCCCACCGGCAACCCCGGCCTGACGGTCAAGGTGCTCAACCACAGCCAGGACGTCGGCGTGGCGGCCGCGCTGTCCAAGACGCTGCTCTACTACGCGGCGGCCTCGGGCAACACCGCGGCCCGCACCACCGGTGAGCGGCTGCTCGACGCGCTGCTGGCGCACCAGGACGGCAAGGGCATCGCGGTCCCGGAGACCCGCGCCGACTACAGCCGCTTCGACGACAAGCTCACCACCGCCAACGGCGACGGGCTCTACATCCCGCCGGGCTGGACCGGCACGATGGCCAACGGCGACCGTGTCGACGCCAACTCCACCTTCCTGTCCATCCGGTCCTTCTACAAGAACGACCCCGACTGGCCCAAGGTGCAGGCCTACCTGGACGGCGGGCCGCCGCCGACCCTGACCGTGCACCGGTTCTGGTCGCAGGCGGAGATCGCCACCGCCTTCGCCGCACACAGCGAACTGTTCGGCGGCTGAGCCGGACGGGCGCGAACTGGGAGCGATCCCAGTTCGCGCCCGCCCTGGCAACCCTTCGACAGTCTTTTTCCTTGATCCCCTTGACACTCCGGACATCTCGGGGCAACACTCAACTCGATTTCTGGGAGCGCTCCCAGTTCAGTCCAGAACGGCGAAAGGGTTGACGTGCGCCATCTCTTACCTCGATCACTCGCACTCGGGCTCGCGGTCTCGGCGGTGGCCGCGCTGACCGCCTGCGGTTCCGGCG
The DNA here is from genome assembly GCF_052078295.1 of Crossiella sp. CA198. NCBI lineage: Bacteria > Bacillati > Actinomycetota > Actinomycetes > Pseudonocardiales > Pseudonocardiaceae > Crossiella > Crossiella sp. CA198. Next base: position 14,924 of record NZ_JBQJIM010000048.1, on the reverse strand, counting down.
CCGGCTCGGACGGCAAGCTGGAACTCACCATCGCCACCTTCACCGAGTTCGGGTACGAGGACCTGCTCAAGGAGTACGAGGCGGCGCACCCGAACATCCGCGTCACGCACCGCAAAACCGGGCAGGCCGCGCCGCACCACCAGAACCTCTACACCAAGCTGGGCGCCGGTTCCGGCCTGGCCGACGTGGAGGCGGTGGAGGAGGGCCACCGCGCCAAGGTGATGGAACGCGCGGACAAGTTCGCCAACCTGCGCGAGATCGGACCGGCCGAGGTCACCCCGGACCGCTGGCTGCCCTGGAAGTCCGAGGCGGTCACCACCAAGGACGGTCGCCTGATCGGCTACGGCACCGACATCGGCCCGCTGGCCATGTGCTACCGCAAGGACCTCTTCGCCGAAGCCGGCCTGCCCAGCGACCCGCAGGGGGTCAAGGCGCTGTTCGCCACCTGGGACAGCTTCTTCGCCGCAGGCGAGAAGTTCACCGGCAAGATCAGCGGCAAGGCCTGGTTCGACTCGGCCGCGCAGATCTTCAACGCCATGCAGAACCAGCTGCCCCAGGGCTACTTCACCACCGAGGACAAGCTGGTCATCGAGAGCAACCAGGCCATCAAGGCCAACTGGGACAAGCTCACCGCCGCGGTGGCCAAGGGCCAGTCCGCCAAGCTGACCGCCTTCGGTCCGGAGTGGAACAGCGCCTTCCGCACCGGCGCCTTCGCCACCAAGACCTGCCCGTCCTGGATGCTCGGCGTGGTCGAACAGCACGCGGGCCCGGAGAACAAGGGCAAGTGGGCGGTCACCGACGCCTTCCCCGAGGGCGGCGGCAACTGGGGCGGCTCGTACCTGACCGTGCCCAAGCAGAGCAAGCACCCCAAGGAGGCCGCCGAACTGGCCGCCTGGCTGACCGCGCCCGCGCAGCAGCTCAAGGCCTTCGCCGCCAAGGGAACCTTCCCCAGCCAGGCCGAGGCCCTCAGCAGCGAGCAGCTGTTGAACAGCCACAACAACTACTTCGACGTCAAGGCGGGCGCGTTGTACGCCGCGCAGGCCCGCAAGGTGGCCAAGGCCCAGTACAAGGGCCCCTCCGACGGCGAACTCCAGGACGTCGTCTCGGTCGCCGCGCTGCAGAAGGTCGAGCAGGGCGCCTCCCCGGCGGAGGGCTGGCAGCAACTCGTCGACGGCGCGAAGAAGCTGGCCAAGTGAGTCTGGACCTCCACCCGCAGACCCGCCGTGACCGCGGTGCTCCCGTTCCACCGCGGTCACGGCGTCCCATTCGCGACCGGCTCGGCGAGTGGGACCTCCGGTTCTCGCCCTACCTCTACATCGCGCCGTTCTTCCTGATCTTCGGCCTTACCGGTCTGTATCCGTTGCTCTACACCGCCTACGTGGCCCTGTTCGACTGGGAGCTGGGCGGTGCGGAGCCGACCTTCGTCGGGCTGGACAACTTCACCACCCTGCTCGCCGACGAGCAGTTCTGGACCACGCTGACCAACACGATCAGCATCTTCCTGCTCTCCAGCGGTCCACAGCTGGTGATCGCGGTGCTGCTGGCCGCGCTGCTCAACACCAGGGTCCGCCCGGCCACCGGCTGGCGGGTCGGCGTGCTGCTGCCCTACGCGGCCAGCCTGGTGGCCATCGGCATCATCTTCGCCAACCTGTTCGGCCGCGACTTCGGCCTGGTCAACACCCTGCTGGAATGGTTCGGCCTGGACCGGATCGACTGGCAGGCCAACCGCTTCGCCAGTCACCTGGCCATCGCCTTCATGGTGAACTGGCGGTGGACCGGCTACAACGCGCTGATCGTGCTCGCCGCGATGCAGGCCATCCCCAAGGACGTCTACGAGGCCGCGGTGGTCGACGGGGCCGGCGCGGTGCGCCGGTTCGTCAGCATCACCCTGCCGCTGCTGCGCCCGACCCTGATCTTCGTGGTGATCACCTCGACCATCGGCGGACTACAGATCTTCACCGAGCCCAAGCTGTTCGACACCAGGCCGGGCTCCAACAACGGCGGCTCGTCCAACCAGTTCCAGACCATCACCCTCTACCTGTACCAGTCCGCCTTCGAGAACCAGAACTTCGGCTACGCCTCGGCGATCGCCTGGGTGCTGTTCCTGGTGATCATCGTCTTCGCCGGGATCAACTTCCTGCTGACCCGGCGGCTGGCGGGGGTGGGGCGATGAGCGTGGGCAGACCCAACGCCACGGTGTACGGGCTGTTGCTGGCCTTCGTGCTCGGCTCGGCCTTCCCATTCTACTGGTCCTTCGTGGTGGCCAGCCGGGACAGCGCCACCGTCACCGAGCGGGTGCCGCCGCTGCTGCCCGGCGGCAACTTCTTCGCCAACGCGGCCAAGGTGTTCGACTCGGTGCCGTTCTGGAAGGCCCTGGGCAACAGCATGATCGTGGCGGGCACGGTCACCGTGTCCACCGTGCTGCTGTCCACCCTGGCCGGTTTCGCCTTCGCCAAACTGCGTTTCCGCGGCCGGGGCGTGCTGTTCGTGGCCGTGGTGGCCACCCTGGCGGTGCCCACCCAGCTGGGCATCGTGCCGCTGTACATGCTGATGGCCGAGTTCGGCTGGGCCAACAGCCTGGAGGCGGTGATCGTGCCGAACCTGGTCACCGCGCTCGGGGTGTTCTGGATGCGCCAGTACATCCTGGAGGCGGTGCCCTATGAGCTGATCGAGGCCGCCCGGATGGACGGGTGCAGCCTGATCCGCACCTTCTGGCACGTGTGCCTGCCCGCGGTCCGCCCGGCCGCGGCCTTCCTCGGCATGTTCACCTTCATGACCTCCTGGAACGACTTCCTGTGGCCGTTAGTCGCCCTCGACGCGGGCAACCCCACCATCCAGGTGGCCCTGGAGAAGCTCCAGAGCGGCTTCTACATCGACTATTCGCTCGTGCTGGCCGGCACGACCATGGCGACGGTCCCGGTCCTGCTGATCTTCGTCCTGCTCGGCCGGCAGATCGTCGCCGGCATCATGCAGGGCGCCGTGAAGGGATGACGAGTGCACGTATCTGACCACGCCGTCGAGCTGGCGTTCCCACCGGGATTCCTGTGGGGCGCGGCCACCGCGGCCTTCCAGATCGAGGGATCGACCACTGTGGACGGTCGAACCGACTCGATCTGGGACGCCTTCTGCCGGACCCCCGGCAAGGTGCACAACGGCGACACCGGCGAACCGGCCACCGACCACTACCGGCGGATGCGCGAGGACGTCGCGGTGATGGCCGACCTCGGCCTGCGCGCCTACCGGTTCTCCGTGGCCTGGCCCCGGATCCGCCCGGACGGCGGCCCGGTCAACCCGGTGGGCCTGGACTTCTACCAGCGCCTGGTGGACGAGCTGCTGGCCAGGCAGATCACCCCGTGGATCACCCTCTACCACTGGGACCTGCCGCAGGCGCTGGAGGAACGCGGCGGCTGGGCGAACCGGGACACCGCCTACCGCTTCGGCGAGTACGCCCAGACCGTGGCAGGCGCGCTCGGCGACCGGGTGCCGTTCTGGACCACGCTCAACGAGCCCTACTGCTCCTCCTTCGTCGGCTACGCCTCGGGCAGGCACGCCCCCGGCCGCACCGACCCGCACGCCACCGTGGCCGCCGTGCACCACCTGCACCTGGCGCACGGCCTCGGCCTGCTGGCGATCAGGGACGCCGCCCCCCAGGCCAAGGCGGGCATCACGCTCAACCTGTACCCGGTGCACCCGGCCGACCCCGGTTCCGAAGCCGACGCCGAGGCGGTCCGCAGGGTCGACGGACTACAGAACCGGATCTTCCTCGACCCGGTGCTGCGCGGGCAATACCCCGAGGACGTGCTCGCCGATCTGGCGCCGTACGGGTTGTCGGACCACATCCAGGACGGCGACCTGGACCTGATCGGCGCGCCGCTGGACCTGTTGGGCGTCAACTACTACAGCAGCCTGCACGTCTCCGGCGCCGCCGACGGGCCAGCCGACGGCCCCACCACCTGGATCGGCGCCGAACACGTGCGCTTCCCCAGCAGAGGCCTGCCGCGCACCGACATGAACTGGGAGATCCAGGCCTCCGGACTCACCGAGGTGCTCACCCGGCTGCACACCGAGTACCCGCCGCTGCCGCTCTACATCACCGAGAACGGCTCGGCCTGGCCGGACAAGCCCAACGGCGACGGCCAGATCGAGGACACCGACCGGGTGTCCTACCTGGACGGTCATCTGCGCGCGGCGCACCAGGCCATCCAGGCGGGGACGGACCTGCGCGGGTACTTCAGCTGGTCGCTGCTGGACAACTTCGAGTGGGCCGAGGGCTATGCCAAGCGGTTCGGCCTGGTGCACGTGGACTACCAGACCCAGGTCCGCACCCCGAAGCGCAGCGCGCACTTCTACGCCCAGGTGATCAGGCAGAACGGGCTGACCGCCGAACAACCGTGATTGCTCCAGGTAACTGACCGGCCGCCTGCCCACCGACGTCACCAGCGGGTGAAGGGACGCCGGTGGGCTGGCGGTTGCCGAGCGCCGCTCGCATGGTGGCTGTGGGAGTCCACGAGCGAGCGGAGTCGGTCATGTCGGCGGAGCCGGTATCACGACGGCAGTTCATCCAGGTTGGCGGGGTCAGCGTGGCCGGGATGGTGGTCGGGCTGCCCGCGTCCGCACCCACGGCCGAGGCCAGACCGGGCATCACCCAGTGCGAGGAGTTCGGGACGCTCGTCGGGGGCGAGACCGGCATGGCCAACGGCAAGTCGCGGACTCCCCGGGGCACGCTGAAGGTGTTCGTGGACAACCACACCAGCCAGCCGAGCAAGGACCCGCTCAGCCTGAAGTTCGTCACCCCCTACTTCGTCAACGTCAACCGCACGGGCGGACTGCCACCCGGCGCGAAGATGCTGCTCCAGGACGAGCGGCCGAACGTGCCGGAGATCCTGGAGGTGGTGCTGCCCGCCGGGCTCAAGCCGGGCAGGCACGACGTGTCCATCCCGATCATCCGGGTCGACGGCGGCCCGAGCCTGCTCGGCCACGGCCAGCTGCTGGTCTCCCCGGTGCGCCCGGCCAGGGAGCAGCCCTCCTGCCTGTTGTTCGACGCGACGGACCTCCAGATCAAGACCCCCGGCGCCAGCAACGGCCCCGCGCGCACGGGGCGGGCGGGCAACCAGGTCAACCTGTACCTCAGCTATGAGTTCTGCGCGCTGACCAGGGGCAAGGGCAGGCTGATCACCGTCCGCGCGGGCAACGCCGGACCGAACCCCACCACCGCGGACGCGCTGATCACCTTGCGCACGCCGTTCTACGTCAACGTCGACCGGTCCGGTCAGCTGCCGCCAGAAGCGAAGTTCATCTACCAGAACACCGATCCCACCGTCCCCGAGGTGCTGGGGATCACCGTGCCCAAGGGCCTGCGGCCAGGCGAGGAACGCTCGTTCGCGGTGCCCCTGCTCGCCGCGCCCGGCACCCTGCCGGGATACCGGGCCGGCGGCGCGATGGTGCTAGCCGGAAAGTCCGACGAAGACGTGGACCTACGACCGAACGCGGTCCAATTCGCGATGACCGTGCTGGCCACCTAAACACCCCGCCGTGTTGGCCGTTGTCGTACACAGTGTTGGCCGTTGTCGTACACAGTGTTGGCCGTTGCGGACGGTGTGTTGGCCGAACTGGCACGCCATCCAGGCAACACAGCGCCCACAACGGCCAACACGCCGTCCAGAACGGCCAAGACACCGTACGACAACGGCCAACACGGTGGTGGGGCGGAACGCCGCCCTCGCGACAGTGCGAGGGCGGCGTTCCGGTGATCACAACGCCGGGTGGGCGTTGCGCATGAGTTCCTGCAGCTGTGCGGGGAAGAAGTGCCCGGACAGCGGCGCGTTGCCCAGTGCGCCGGACATGTTGTTGCCGTTGCGGGGGTTGCCGGTGTAGGTCGGGTCGCACATCCGGTCGAAGCCCTTGCCCTCGTTGTTCTGGATGTACTTGCTGGAGCCGTCGGACTCGCCGGGCGGCTTCATCCACACGTAGGCGTCGATACCGGCCGGACCGGGGTTGGCCTTCGGCCGCTCGCCGAGGCCGGCGCCGGACTGGTTGCACCAGTTGCCGAGGTGGATGCGCCGGTCCACACGGGACTGGTTGACGAAGGTGTTCGGGTCGGTCGAGGTGCTCGCCGCGGTCGGGCGGTTAGGGCCGCCCCAGCCGTTGCGCGCGGTGTCGATCAGCATGCCGACGTCCTGGCCGAAGCAGGCCGCGGCGGCCCTGGCGCGGAAGTCCTGGGCGTAGCCCACCTCGTCGACGTAGCGGTTCCAGTCCACCCACTTGGTGCTCTCCCGCAGCGGCCGGCCGCCGACCACGGTGTCGGCCTTGAAGAACGGTTCGGAGAGCGCGCTGAAGTTGGCGGTGTTGACGATGAAGCCGGACACGTCGGCCGGGGTGGCGCCGGAAGCGTTGGCGGCCTGGCACATCAGCTGCACGGTCGGGTTGAGGTTGTCGTCCCAGCCGAGCCAGCCGTGGTGCCCCGCGTCGATGTAGTTGTGCACGTTGGGCACGTCGCCGAGCTTGTTCAGCGCGTAACCGACGCCGGCGACGTAGTTTCCGTTGGCCTTCATGGTGTCGCACTGCGGGACCGCGGTGGGCCTGCCGCTGACGTTGGTGATCAGGTTCGGCAGCGAGTCGACCTCGATCACCGTCGCCACGCGCAGCCTGGTGTAGGCGGGCCTGGCCAGGATCGCGGCGATGGGGTCGATGTACTCGGTGCGGTAGCGCCCGATCTCATCGGCCTTGAGTTCGCCGTTGGAGGCCAGCGCGGAGCAGTCCCGGCCGGGCAGGTTGTAGATCACCAGCTGGAGCACCAGGGGTTTCGCCCCGTTCGCCGCGTCCTGCCGGACCGCCTCGTCGAGGTGGCCGACCAGGCCTCTGGCGCCCGCGGTGCCGTTGATCGCCGCGATGCGGTCCAGCCAGACACCGGTGGGCTGGTTGGCGATGCGGCCGCCACCGGGCTCGGCGCGCACCCTGGCCGCCCAGTCCGGGTTCACGTACATGTCGGCGCCGGTGTAGGGGTTGTTCTCCCGGCTCCCGCCCGGCGGCGGCTCGGTCGGCTCGCCGGTGCAGGCGTTGCCGTTGAGCGTGAAGCTGGCCGGGGCGGGGTTGCCGCCGGAGTAGGTGGCGTTGAAACCGATCTCCACCGAGGTCCCGGAGCCCAGGGCTCCGTTGCCCGTCGCGGTCACGGCAGGGCTGTTGGCGGCCTGGGACCAGTTCGCACTCCAGCCCTGGGAAAGCCGCTGGTTGCCGGGGAAGGCGAAGCCCAGCGTCCAGCTGGAGATCGCGTCACCCAGATTGTTGATCTTGACTCGGGCGGTGAAGCCAGTGCCCCAGTCGTTCACGCTGTAGTCGACCCTGCAGGCGGGTGCGGCGCTGGCCGAGGGGGCGGTGAGCACGGCGCCGAAGGTCGTGGCGGTCAGCACCGCCGCCAGACCCGCGGCCGTGCCGCGTAGGCCGCGGCGCGTTCGTAAGTTCGTCAACAGGGGTGTGAACCTCATTGCGGTTCCTCCGCTCGTCGCTGAGCGATGTCAGGGGCGATTTCTGGGAGCGCTCCCAGTTTCGGATACTAACCCGGGTGCCAACGTGTGTACAGACATTCACCCTGGCGGCTCCCCCGGCGCTCAGCCCGCCCTGCCGAACACCGTGGCCCGTTTCGCGGTCTGCCTGATCCCGTTGGGGCCGTGGAAGATCCGCTGTCCCCAGCTGGTCAGCTGGGCCGGGTCGAAGGCGGTGGCCATGTCCAGATAGCCCACGTCAGCGCTGTTGCCGCTCCACGACCAGCCCAGGTAGCCGATCCGGTTGGCCTGGCTGTAGGCGAGGATCGCGGTCTCATCCGGGTCGCCGTCGGAGTGGAAGTGGCCGAACTCGCCCACCACGATCGGCAGCCGGGCGGCCAGGAACTGGCCGAGGTAGTCCGAGACCTTGGCCGCGGTGTTGTACACCCCGTACATGTGCACGCTGAACACGGTGTTGCGCAACGGGTCCGCGGCGAAGACCGCGCCTGCGCCGTCCCGCATGGTGAAGGACCAGTCCTGGCCCCAGTTCGGCGCGTCCACCATGATCGTGTGCCGCAGTCCTGCCCCGCGCAGCTTGGCGATCGCGCCCAGGGTGTCCGCGCTCCAGCGCTGGTAGCCGGTGTTGCCGTGCGGCTCGTTGCCGATGTTGATGATGACGAAGGACTCCTGGCCGCGCAGCGCCTCCCGGATGCCGAGCCAGTAGTCGGCGGCGCGGTCCAGGGTGATCGCGCCGGACTGCTCGCCGTAACCGGTGGTGTCGTGCACCTCCAGCACGCACACCAGCTTCTGCCGCCTGCACTCCGCGACCACCGTGGTCACCTCGGCGGTGTCGTCGCGGGTCCAGCGGTCACCGCTGCTGAGCACCACCCGCGCCGAGTTGGCACCGAGCGCGGACAGGTGCGCGAGCGAGCTGAACCGCTGCGGGTACCAGGTGTGCGCGTGGTTCACTCCGCGCAGCACGAACTCCACGCCGTTGGCGTCGTACAGTCTGCCCTCGCGCACGGCGAAGCCGGTGGCCGCGTGTGCGGGCCCGGTCAGGAACAGGCAGGCGAGCAGGCTCAGCAGCACCGTGCTCACCAGAGATTTTCGTGATCGCATAGTCCACCTCGCTGGTCCGATCGGGTCTGCCGCCCCGGATTCTCGTTACCCGGCATTCACATCGGGCGGCGGACGCCGTTACAGTCGGCTGGAACTGGAAGCGCTCCCAGAATAGCCGTGCCCCTGCCACTCCAGGAGCATCCTGTTGCGAAAACCAGCCTCGATCACCAAGACCACCGTCAGCGCGCGTGGGACCGGCGTTTGGTCCACACGTCGTAGGCGACCGCTGCCAGCAGCACCAGACCCTTGACCAGCATCACCTGTTCGCTGGGGGCGCCGATCAGCGACATGCCGTTGTTGATCACAGCCATGATCAGGCCGCCGGTGACCGCGCCGACCACCTTGCCGACCCCGCCCTGCACCGCGGCGCCACCGATGAAGGCGGCCGCGATCGCGTCCAGCTCGAAGGAGGCGCCCGCGGTGGGACCGGCCTGGTTGAGCCTGCCCGCGAAGACCACCCCGGCCAGCGCGGCCAGCACACCCATGTTCACGAACACCCAGAAGGTGACCGCGCGGACGTTCACCCCGGACAGGGTGGCCGCCTGCGGGTTGCCGCCGATGGCGTAGATCCGCCGCCCGAACACCGATCGCCCCGCCAGCACCGAATAACCCCACACCAGTGCGGCCAGCAGCACCAGCACCCACGGCAGGTTGCGGAAGCGGGCCAGCTGCACCACCACGGCGAGCACCAGCAGCCCGGCCGCGACCACCTTGGCCACGAACACCGGCGCCGGATCGATCTCCTGCCCGTAGCCCGCGCGTCCGCGCCGGGCCCGCCACTGGGTCAGCGCGATTCCAGCCACCACGGCCAGCCCGGCGAGCAGGCTCAGCAGGTCGGCGCCGCCGAGCGGGCCCAGTCCGATGTTGCCGAGGTAGCCGGGCAGGAAACCGTTGGCCAGCGTGCGGATCGGCTCCGGGAACGGGCCGATGCCCTGGTTGCCCAGCACGTTCAGGGTGAGCGCGCGGAAGACCAGCATGCCGCCCAGGGTGACGATGAAGGCCGGGATGCCGAAGTAGGCGATCCAGTAGCCGTGCCAGGCGCCGATCAGCCCGCCAGCGACGAGCGTCACCAGCACCGCCAGCGGCCACGGCAGGCCCAGCCGCACGGTGAGCACCGCGCACAGCGCCCCGGTGAGCGCCACCACCGAGCCCACGGACAGGTCGATGTGCCCGGCGATGATCACCAGGATCATGCCCACCGCGAGGATCAGCACATAGGAGTTCTGCACGATGATGTTGGAGATGTTCTGCGGCTCCAGCAGGGTGCCGCCGGTCAGCGCGGTGAACAGCAGCACGATCAGCGCGAACGCCACGTAGATGCCGCTCTGCCTGGGGTTGACCGAGAACCGCCGGCGTGACGCGAGTTCTGCCCTGGTGCTCAACGGTTCCGCTCCTGTCCCTGGGTCATGTGCCGCATGAGGCGTTCCTGGGTGGCCTCGGCCCGGCTCAGCTCACCGGTGATCCGGCCCTCGGCCAGCGCGTACACCCGGTCGCACAGGCCAAGCAGCTCGGGCAGTTCCGAGGAGATGACCAGCACAGCCGCCCCGCGTTCGGCCAGTTGGTTGATGATGGTGTAGATCTCGTACTTCGCGCCGACGTCGATGCCGCGGGTGGGCTCGTCCAGGATCAGCACATCCGGCTCGGTGAACATCCATTTGCCCAGCACCACCTTCTGCTGATTGCCGCCGCTGAGCGAACCGGCCGGGGTGAGCACACCGGGCGCTCTGATCCCCAGATCGCGCAGATATCCCTTGGCGACGCCGAACTCCGCACCCTCGCGCACCCAGCCGCGCCGGGCCAGCCTGCCCAGTCCGGCGGCGGAGATGTTGCGCCGGATGTCCTCGATCAGGTTGAGGCCGTAGCGTTTGCGGTCCTCGCTGACGTAGGCGAGGCCGTGCCGGATCGCCTGGCGCACTGAACGCGGCCGGATCTCCTTGCCGTCCTTGAGGATCCGCCCCGAGACCACGGAGCCCCAGGCGCGACCGAAGACGCTCATCGCGAGTTCGGTGCGCCCGGCGCCCATCAGCCCGGCCAGGCCGACGATCTCCCCGCGCCGCACCGACAACGTCACCCCGTGCAGGACCGCCTGGTCCGGGCGGGCCGGGCTGTGCACGGTCCAGTCCTCGATCCGCAGCACCTCCGCGCCGATCCGCGGCTCGCGCGGCGGGAAGCGGTGGGTGAGGTCGCGGCCGACCATGCCCGCGATGATCCGGTCCTCGCTCACCTCTTCCGCATGCACGTCCAGGGTTTCGATGGTGCGGCCGTCCCGGATGATGGTGATCGAGTCGGCGATCGCGGTGATCTCGTTGAGCTTGTGCGAGATGATCACCGAGGTGACGCCCTGCGCACGCAGCTCGCGCAACAGCTCCAGCAGGTGCGCGGAGTCCTCGTCGTTGAGCGCCGCGGTGGGCTCGTCCAGGATGAGCAGCCGCACGTCCTTGGCCAGCGCCTTGGCGATCTCCACCAGCTGTTGTTTGCCGATGCCGATGTCCCGCACCGGGGTCACCGGGTTCTCCCGCAGGCCGACCCTGGCCAGCAGGGCGGCCGCGTCGTGGTTGACCCGGTTCCAGTCGATCCAGCCGCGACTGGCGATCTCGTTGCCCAGGAACAGGTTCTCCGCGATGGACAGCTCGGGGCAGAGTGCCAGCTCCTGGTGCACGATGACGATGCCGCGCGCCTCGCTGTCCCGGATCCCGCTGAGAGCGAGGGATTCGCCGTCGAAGTCGATCTCGCCGGTGTAGGAGCCGTGCGGGTACACCCCGGAGAGCACCTTCATCAGCGTGGACTTGCCCGCACCGTTCTCCCCGCAGATCGCGTGGATCTCCCCGCGCCGCACCGACAACGTGACGCCGTCCAGCGCGGTGACCGGGCCGAAGGTCTTGGTGATGCCCCGCATCCGCAGGATGTGCTCGGTCATCGTTACTTCAGCTGACCCTCGGTGTAGTAGCCGGATTCGACGAGGACCTTGCGGTAGTTGGCCTTGTCCACCGCGACCGGCTCAAGCAGGAAGGAGGGCACCACCTTGACGCCGTTGTGGTAGTCCTTCTCGTTGTTCACTTCGGGCTTGCGGCCCTGCAGCGCCGCGCCAGCCATGTTCGCGGCCACCTTGGCCAGTTCCCTGGTGTCCTTCTGCACGGTGGAGTACTGCTCCCCCGCGATGATCGACTTCACCGAGGCCACCTCGGCGTCCTGCCCGGTGACGACCGGATAGGGTCGGTCCGCCTTGCCGTAGCCGTTGCTCTTCAGCGCGGACAGGATGCCGATGGACAGCCCGTCGTACGGTGAGAGCACACCGTCCACTGTGGACCTGGTGTAGGTCTTGGTGAGGATGTCCTCCATCCGGCGCTGCGCGGTGGCCGGTTCCCAGCGCAGGATCGCCACCGTGCCGAAGTCACGCTGGCCGCTGCGCACGACCAGGGTGCCCGCCTCGATCAGCGGCTGGAGCACGGACATGGCGCCGTTGAAGAAGTACGGGGCGTTGTTGTCATCCGGCGAGCCGCCGAACAGCTCCACCGCGTACGGCCCCGCGCCGCGCGCCTTCAGCCCGGCCAGCAACGAGTTGGCCTGTTCCACGCCGACCCGGAAGTTGTCGAAGGTGGCGTAGTAGTCCACCGCGGGGCTGTTGCGGATCAGCCGGTCGTAGGCGATGACCGGGATCTTCGCGGCCGCGGCCTGCCGCAGCTGCGAGCTGAGCGCGGTGCCGTCGATGGAGGCCACGATCAACGCCTTGGCGCCCTTGGTGATCTGGTTCTCCAGCTGGTTGGCCTGGGTCGGGATGTCGTTCTCCGCGTACTGCAGGTCGACCCGGAAACCCTGCTGCTCCAGGGCTTTGCGGATGTTGTCGCCGTCATGGATCCAGCGTTCGGAGGACTTGGTCGGCATGGTCACACCGACCAGCGCGCCCTCGCCCGCGGCGCCCTGCTGGTCGACGGTCTTCACCGAGGAGCCGCAGGCGGTGAGGGTGGCCAGCAACGCGACCAGGGCCGCGGATCGTGGAAACCTCATTGTTTCTCCCTGATTCTCAGCGCAGGCCCTGCGCGAGCCGGTGGTAGGCCTGGTTCCAGCGCAGCCGGTCGGTGAACTCATCGGTGGTGCTGCGCTCGTCGATGAGCGCCAGCTCGACGTCGAGGATCCGCGCCAGGTCGCGCAGCGGCTCGGCGCCCACGGCCTGGGTGAGCACGGTGTGGTGCGGCCCGCCCGCGGTGAGCCAGCACTCCGCCGAGGTCGACAGCGAGGGCGCCGGCCGCCACACCGCGCGCGCCACCGGCAGGTTCGGCAGCGGCTCGTCCGGCGGCACCACCTGGACCTCGTTGGCGGTCAACCGGAATCGGTCGCCGAGGTCGGCCAGACCGATGACCACCGCGGCGCCCGGCTCGGCGTCGAAGACCAGCCGCACCGGGTCCTCCCGGCCACCGATGCCCAGCGGGTGGATCTCGCAGGAGGGCTGCCGGGCGGCGATGCTCGGGCACACCTCCAGCATGTGCGCGCCGAGGATCTTCGGCTCACCCGGTCCGAAGTGGTAGGTATAGTCCTCCATGAACGAGGTGCCGCGGCCGGTGCCCTCGCCCATCGCCTTCACCGCGGCCAGCAGCGCCGAGGTTTTCCAGTCGCCCTCGCCACCGAAGCCGTAGCCATCGGCCATCAGCCGCTGCACGGCCAGACCCGGTAGCTGGCGCAGTCCGCCGAGGTCCTCGAAGTTCGTGGTGAACGCGCCGAAGCCGCCCTCGGTCAGGAACCGGCGCAGCCCGGACTCGATCCGCGCGGCGTAGCGCAGCGACTCGTGCCGGTCACCGCCGCGGCGCAGTTCCGTTGCCAGGAGGTAGGTGTCGGCGTACTCGGCGACCAGCACGGCGATCTCGTCCTCGGTCACCTCGTCCACCAGCGCGACGAGATCGTTGACGCCGTAGGTGTTCACCGAGACACCCAGCCGCAGCTCCGCCTCGACCTTGTCGCCCTCGGTCACCGCGACATCGCGCATGTTGTCGCCGAACCGGGCCAGGCGCAGGGTGCGCAGCTGCTGGGCGCCGGTGGCGGCGCGCGCCCAGCCGTCGATCCGCCGCGCCACCAGCGGATCGCGGACGTGCCCGGCGACGGTCTTGCGGGTCACCCCGATCCGGGTTTGCACGAAGCCGAACTCGCGGTCACCGTGCGCGGCCTGGTTGAGGTTCATGAAGTCCATGTCGATGCCTGCCCACGGCAGCGACTCGTTGAGCTGGGTGTGCAGGTGCAGCAACGGTTTCCGCAGCAGGTCCAGCCCGGTGATCCACATCTTGGCCGGGGAGAAGGTGTGCATCCAGGCGATCACGCCCACGCAGGACGGATCCCCGTTGGCCTCGTGCAGTGCCTGGCGGATAGCACCCCCGTCGGCGAGCACCGGCCGCCAGACGATCTCCACCGAGATCAGGCCGGATCCGGCGAGCATCCGCTGGATCCGCTGGGACTGCTCGGCGACCCTGGCCAGCGTTTCCGGCCCGTAGAGGTGCTGGCTCCCGGTGAGGAACCAGACCTGGGGCTTGGCCGCGACCGGCATGTTCCCTCCTCGCGGGCTCACTGCCCGTAGACGTTCTGGTAGCGCGTGTACAGGCGGTCGATGTCCTGCTGGGCAAGGGATTCCGGCGTGCCGAGCTGGAGTGCGAAGTGGACGGTGCGGGCCACGTCCTCCAGCAGCACCGCGGCCTTGACCGCCGTCCGGGCGTCCGCGCCGACGGTGAAGGGGCCGTGGTTGCGCATGAGCACGGCAGGCGACCGGCTGGTACGCAAGATGTCCACGATGCCGCGCCCGATCGAGTCGTCGCCGATGAGCGCGAACGGGCCCACCGGGATCTCGCCGCCGAACTCGTCGGCGATCATGGTGAGCACGCACGGGATCGGCACCCCGCGGGCGGCCCATGCGGTGGCGTACGGCGAGTGGGTGTGCACCACGCCGCCGACCTCGGGCAGGTGCCGGTAGACGTAGGCGTGCGCGGCGGTGTCCGAGGACGGGGCCAGCTCCCCCTCCACCAGGTTGCCGCGCAGATCGGTGACGACCATGGTGTCCGGCGTCAGTTCCGGATAGGACACCCCGGATGGTTTGATCACCATCAGGTCGTGGCCGGGCACCCGCGCGGAGATGTTGCCCGCCGTCCAGCTCACCAGCTCGTAGCGGGTCAGTTCCCGGTGCAGTTCGGCGACGGTGCGGCGCAGTTCGGCGGTGGCCGACATCTAAGCGGGTTGCCAGAAGTTGTGTCCGTAACTCGCGGGAGTTGACCTTCCCTCGAACGTGAAGAGCCCCGTCGGGTTGGATTGAGTTACCACACACAACCGACCCGACGAGGCCTCCTTCAGTAT
>NZ_JBQJIM010000047.1:0-44474 GCF_052078295.1 Crossiella sp. CA198 | reverse complement strand
CTCAACCGCAGACCACGCATGACACTGGGCTGGGACAACCCAGCCCAGCGCATGCATACGCTCCTGGCCCAGCATCGCTAGCCCACCGTGACGCAACAACCGCTAGAAACCACCCAACGGCCAACACACCTGCGAGTCTTCAGGCCCGGCCCGGGGTGCGGCCGAAGGCGCGGCGGAAGACGTCGATGAACGCGCTCGGCGTAGCCCAGCCGCAGCGGTGTGCCACCGTGGTCACCGGCAGGTCCTCGGCCAGCAGGATCAACGCGTGCTGCAACCGCAACTGGGTCCGCCACTGCGGGAACGACATGCCCAGCTCCGCCCGGCACAACCGGGACAACGTGCGCTCGCTCGCACCGAACTCCACCCCGAACTCGCCCAGCGTGCGCCCATCCGCCGGATCCGCGTCCAGCCGCGCGCACACCGCCGCCAGCCGGGGATCCCGGGCCGCGGGCAACCGGATCGGCTCCTGCGGCGACTGCCGCAACTGATCCAGGAGCACGGTCAGCAGCCGCCGCCGTTCCGGGGTGTCCCGGTCGCCGAAGGCGGTGTAGCCGATGATCAGCTCACGCAGCAGCGGCCCGACCGCGAGCACCGCCGGCTGGTCCAGACCGAGGGGGTTCTGGGTGAGCGGCAGGCCGATCAGGTGCAGGTCGATCCGCCCGTACGCCCGGTGCTCGTGCGTCACCCCGGCTGGCACCCACAGCGCCTTGGTCGCCGGGGCCAGCCACCGGCCCGCGTCCGTGCGCACCGCGAGCACCCCGGTGGCGGCGTAGAGGATCTGGTGGTCGTCGTGCCGGTGCGCGTCGATGCCCGCCCCAGCGGCCAGTTCCTTGTGTGTGGTCGGCGCCACCGGCATATGGCGGGATTTCGACATTGTCTGGCAGTTTACCGGAAGCACGCCGCCCGGCCCAGGGGCAGGCTGAAGCCCATGCAGACCTCACGACGAGTGCCCACGCTGCTGCTGGCGGTCGGGCACGGCAGTGTCGACCTGTTCCAGGGCGCGGTGCCGGTGCTGGTGCCGTTCCTGGTGGCCGAACGCAGTTACGGCTATCTCGCGGTGTCCGGCCTGGCGCTGGCCGCGAGCCTGCTGTCCTCGGTGGCACAGCCGCTGTTCGGCCTGTGGACCGACCGCCGCCCACTGCCCTGGCTGGCCCCGATCGGCCTGGTGCTGGCCGGACTGGGCATCGCCGTGGCCGGACTGGTCGAGGGCTATCCGCTGACCTTCGCCGCGGTCGCGCTCAGCGGCCTGGGCGTGGCCGCCTACCACCCGGAGGCGGCCCGGCTGGCCCGCGCGGTCACCGGCGGCGACCCGGTCGGCATGAGCACCTTCTCCGTCGGCGGCAACATCGGCTTCGCCCTGGCCCCGGTACTGGCCGCCCCGGTACTCGCCCTCGGCGGCCTGCGAGCCGCCCCACTCCTGCTGGTGCTCACCACCATCGGCCTGCTCGCCACCCTCCCCTTGCTGGGCAAGCACTCCCCCGCCCCCAGCACCCGCGAGGCCAAGCCCGGTAGGGACAACTGGCCCGCCTTCCGCACCCTGTCCGCGGTGATCGTGGTCCGCTCGATCGGCTACATCGGCCTGAGCACCTTCCTCGGCCTGTTCGTCCAGCAACGGGTGCACGCCGGCGCCACCGCGAGCGCGGCCGCGTTGTTCGTGCTCTACGCCGCCGGTGCGCTGGGCACCATGCTCGGCGGCAGGCTGGCCCGCCGCTGGGGCCGGGTCCGGGTGCTGTGGATCTCCTATGCCTGCGCCGTTCCCGCGCTCGCCGGCGTCGCACTGGTACCCGGCCCCGCGCTGTACCTGTTCATCGCGGCCACCGCCATCGCCTTCTCGGTCCCGTTCTCGCTGCACGTCACCCTGGGCCAGGACTACCTGCCGAACCGGATCGGCACCGCCAGCGGCGTCACCCTGGGCCTGGCGGTCAGCGCGGGCGGCGTGTTCGCGCCACTGCTGGGCCTGCTCGCCGACGCCACCTCGCTGCAGTTCACCCTGGCCTGCCTGGTGGTCCTGCCCGCCGCGGCCTGGCTGCTGGGCCGCCGCCTGCCCGAGCCGGCGCTGACCGTTGTCGGCCACAACGACCCGGCCCGCACCGGTTCCCGGTAACACTCGAACCCATGCCACGACGGATCGCCGCGCTGTTCCTGACGCTGTGCACCGCACTCGGCCTCACCACGCTGCCCGGTCACGCCGCCCCGCCCGCCGGTCCCTACCCGGCGGTCGGGGCGGGCACGCGTTTCCTGGATCAGGACCGCCTGCTCGGCGACCTGCCGGAACCGGGCTGGTTCAAGGCGAACATCCCGTTCGTGGACCTGCCGGACGCGCAGCTGCGGGAGATCTACTACTACCGCTGGAAGGTCTACCAGGAGGCGCTGAAGTACACCGGCCCGCGCGAGGGCTGGATCGTCAGCGAGTTCCTCGGCCCGGTCGGCTATGCGGCGCCCAGCGGCGGCATCGTGGCCGCGGCGGGCCACCACGTGTACGAGGGCCGCTGGCTGCGCGACACCCGTTACCTGGACGACTACCTGCGCTATTGGTTACGCGGCAACGGCGCCGGTGCCAAACCCGCCACCGAGTTCCTGAACAAGAACACCACCGACTGGGCGCACCAGTACTCCAGCTGGCTGGCGGACGCGACCGTGGCCAGAGCGGAGATCACCGGCGACTGGCGCTTTGCCACCGACCTGCTCCCCGAGTTGCGCAGGCACTGGGACCGTTGGTCCCCGCAACTGGACACCAGCACCGGCCTGTACTGGCAAACCCCGGTCTGGGACGCCATGGAGTACACCGCCAGCTCCTACCAGAGCCCTGATCCCTACCACGGCGGGGACGGCTTCCGCCCCACCCTGAACACCTACCAGATCGCCGACGCCCGAGCCATCGCCGCGCTGTCCCGCCGCACCGGCGACCACACCACCGCCGCCTACTTCACCCAACGAGCCAACGACCTGTCCGAGGCCCAGCAAAAATGGCTCTGGGACCCCCAAACCGCCTTCTACAAACACGTCATGCGCGACAACAACCCCGGTCGCGACAAGATCGCCGACCGCGAACAGATCGGCTTCGTCCCCTGGGCCTTCCGCACCGCCCCCGCCACCAACGCCGCCGCCTGGTCCCAACTCACCGACCCCCAGGGCTTCGACGCCCCCTACGGCCCACCCACCGTGGAACGCCGCAGCCCCTGGTTCATGCACGAGGCGGACAAGGGCTGCTGCCGCTGGGACGGCCCCAGCTGGCCCTACGCCACCAGCCAAACCCTCACCGCACTGGCCAACCTGTTGATCGAGTATCCCACACAGTCCTATGTAGACAAAGACGACTACTACACCGCGCTAAGCCGCTACACCCAGACCCAGTACAAAAACGGCCGCCCCCACGTGGCCGAAGCCCACCACCCGGACCGTCCACAATGGATGTACGACACCCCAGGCCACAGCCAGGACTACAACCACTCCACCTACACCGACCTGGTCCTCTCCGGCCTGCTGGGCATCCGCCCCCAGCCAGACGCCTCAGTCCTGATCCACCCCCTGACCCCCAGAACCTGGACCCACTTCGCCGTGGAAAACCTCCCCTACCACGGCCGCAACCTGACTGTGCTCTGGGACCAGGACGGCACCAAGTACAAGCAGGGCAAGGGATTCCGCATCTACCTCGACGGCACACCAGTAGCCACCCGCCCCACCCCAGGCCCCCTGCGCATCCCAGTCCCCGACGCCCCCCGCCACCCCCTCCCCCACCAGATCGACGACGCGGCCAACCCCTCGGCCCAAGGTTTCCCTCAAGCCACCGCCTCCTACGCCAACCCCGGCGACGCCCCCAGCGAAGCCAACGACGGCCAGAACTTCTTCCTGGACGTCCCCGGCACCCGCTGGACCACCTACCGCTCCCCCAACCCCGAAGACTGGCTGGCCCTGGACTTCGGCCGCCCAACCCCGGCCTCCGACGTCCGCCTCTACTTCTACGACGACCGCGGCGGCGTCCAACCCCCGGCATCGTTCTCCTTGCAACACAAGCGATCCGACGGCACCTGGGCCGAGATCCCCGGCCAGCGCCGTAGCCACGCCACCCCGATCGGCAACGACCTGACCCGGATCACGTTCCCCACCCTGGAAACCACCGCACTACGCGTGGTCGCCAAACCCAAACCAGGCACCGCCTTCGGCCTGACCGCCTTCCAATCCTGGCGAACCCCCTAGATCGCGTACCACAACAGCCAACGTGGCGTACAACTTCGGCCAACACGCGGGTAGGTTTTCCACCCGGCTCAGTGGACTTCCCTTTGCCGCGCTGAACTATCCCGCCACCATGCCGTCCCAGGCACGCAGCGTCAGCTCCACCACCCGCTCCAGCTGTGCCCGGGACGCCCCGCCGGTGGCCTGCACCGACATCCCGAAGCCCACCGTGCCGACATAGCGAGCCAGATCAGCCGGGTCCACTGTGGACGGCAGTTCTCCCGCCAGCCGTGCCCGCCGGAACCGCTCCCGCAGCGCGAGTTCCCCGTCCCGCCGCCACTGCGCCAGCTCTTCCCGGATCTCCTCGTTCTCCGGCCCGGCCACCAGCGCGCCCTGCACCCCAAGGCATCCCCGCGGACAGCCCTTGGTCGTGGTCACGGTGACCGCGCCGCGCAGGAACACCTCGACCGCCTCCCGCGCGGTGGGCTGGGCCAACGCCTCATTCAGGTGGGTGGCGTAGTGCGTGGAGTAGTGCGCCAGGGCCCGGCGGAACAGCTCGGCCTTGTTGCCGTAGGCCGCGTACAGGCTGGGCCGGTTGACCCCGACCGCCTCGGTCAGGTCGGTCAGCGCGGCGCCCGCGTACCCCTGTCGCCAGAACACCCGCAGCGCCGCGTCCAGTCCCGCGTCCACGTCGAACTCCCGCGGCCTACCAGCAGGCATCCCGCACCTCCGCCAGCACAACGAATACTACTCGGTACAAAATAGCCTTGACAGCGCCTGCCCGCCAGCCGTAAATGTGTACTGACCGATAAATTATCGTGGTTGAGAAGCAAGTCATGGCACAGCAGCTCGCCGGTCGGGTCGCGCTGGTGACGGGTGGATCACGCGGAATCGGCGCGGGGGTGGCGATCCGGCTGGCCAGAGAGGGTGCGGCGGTCGCGCTGACCTACGCCAACTCCCCGGACCGCGCGGCCGAGGTGGCGCGGACCATCACCGAGGCGGGTGGCCGCGCGGTGGCGATCAAGGCGGATTCCGCCTCGGAAGCCGAGGTGACCGCCTCCGTCACCCAGACCGTGGCCGAGTTCGGCGGCCTGGACATCCTGGTCAACAACGCCGGCGGCGGCCGCTGGGCCACGGTCGACCAGGCCACCCTGGCCGATTTCGACCAGACCTTCGCGGTCAACGTGCGCGCGGTGTTCGTCGCGGTCCAGGCGGCCGTGCCGCACCTGCGCGAGGGTGGGCGGATCATCACCATCGGCAGCATCAACGGCGACCGCATGCCGATGCCCGGCGGCGCGATCTACGCCGCCACCAAGGCCGCCCTGGACGGTCTCACCAAGGGCTTCGCCCGCGATCTCGGCCCGCGCGGGATCACCGTGACCAACGTGCAGCCCGGCCCGGTGGACACCGAACTCAACCCGGCCGACGGCCCGATCGCGGACCGGATGCGCGCGCTGATGGCGTTGCCGCGCTACGGCACCGTCGAAGAGGTGGCCAGTTTCGTCGCCTACCTGGCCGGCCCGGAATCCAGTTTCATCACCGGGACCAGCCTGGACATCGACGGCGGCTTCGGCGCCTGAGCGAACCGGCTCGATCCGGGTGTTCCGCTCAGGCCGCGCGGTCGCACAGGCACCGCACGCAGGACTCGGCGAACACCCGGATCGCCTCCCGGTCGTCCTCGCTCCGCCAGATCACCGCCAGTTCCGCGGGTGGCAGCCCGGTGACCGGGCGGCAGACCACGTCAGGTCGTTGGTACAGCTCGACATTGCCCGCGGCGAGCAGGCTGACGCCGAGCCCGGCGGCGACCGCCTCGAAGCTCTCCTCCGCGGTCGCGGCCTCCACCCCGATCCGCGCCGGGGTGTCCCGGTACCCGGTGGCCAGCCAGAAGTCCCGCTGTAGCCCCGCGTTCGCGGGCAGCGCGACGAACGGCTCCCGCGCGAGTTCGGCAAACGACACAGCGTCCGAAGTGGACAGTTGATGACCGACGGGCAGCGCCGCCCACAGCGGTTCGGTGCTCACCACCTTCCAGGACAGCCCGGCCTGCGCGGGCACCGGCAGCCAGCTGATGGCCACATCGGTCTGTCCGTCGAGCAGCCCGGCGGCCGGGTCGGTCCAGCTGACCTGCCGGAAACTCAGCCGCCACTGCGGCAGCACCGCGCCCAGCCGGGCGGTGACGGCGGGGATCAGCCCGCGCCCGATCCGGGTCTGGAAACCCACGGTGAGCACGGTGTCACAGCAGGAGGCCACCTCGCCGACCTGTCGCCGCGCCTGTTCCCAGCGTTCCAGCAGCTCCCTGGCCAGCGGCAGCAGCGCCGCCCCGGCGGGCGTGAGCGCCACGGTGCGCCGGTCCCGGTCGAACAGCTCGGTGCGCAGCTGGGTCTCCAGCTGACGGATCTGACGGCTCAGCGTGGGCTGGGCGATGAACAGCCGGTCGCTGGCCGCCCTGGTGAAGCTCAGCTCCTCGGCCACAACTAAGCACTTCTTACAGCACTCTGTAACCACGCCCTGAGCTGCGCAAACACGTCGGATGTCGACAGTAGTGCCGCGAAAGATCATCTACTCTCGGCTTGACGTGCCGCGCGCCGTTCTGGAAGGCCGCCAGGGTTGTACGCTGGTCAGACGCAGATCAACTCTGACATCAGTGGGGGATCGCGAGATGACTTCTCCGGGCCTACAGCGAGGTGTCCCAAGCCGTGCGGCCAGCGACCGCCGTTGTTGTTCTGGCTGCGGATCAGTTCTCGCGGCCGACAACAACGCGCGCATGTGCAGTAGGTGCCACAGGGACCAACGCGATCAGCTTTGTACGCCACCGATTCTCAGGGACGAATTTTTCGAGACTGACGACTTCCGAGCAGCTTTCGAGAGTCGACATATGGGCAGGGTACTTAGGTCGTACCGCTATCACCCTCACCATCTCCAGATGTTCGGCAAGGCGCTTAACCAGGAACTTCTGGGACGCTGGCTCGGCATGACACAGGCGCAGATTAGCAAGATCGAAAACGGCAAGCCAGAGCAAAATCTCGAAATCCTCCAGAATTTCGCCAAGATTCTGCATCTTCCGCAGCGTCTGCTGTGGTTCGATCTTCCAGGGCAAAGCCGACTGGAACCACCACGCGCGACCCACGACGAACTGATTACTGCAACACCCAGGGATGGCGCGGTGGTCACGTCCACTGGGTTGGACACGTTCGGATTGATAACACTAGGCGCACATCACAATATACTCGTTCCGTCAGCAAATAACCATGGGAGAATGCCCATGAGAGCTGAGCTACTGGCGCACTACGAATCCCTGACCAAAAACTATCGACAGATTGACTATCAGGCCGGTGCCCGCGCGGTCTATGGCGACACTATTACCCATCTAAACCGCCTGATGACAGTATCTGATCAAGTGTCGTCCGAGTTGTACGGGCCGTATATAGCCTTGCTGGGCGACACGGCACAACTAGCGGCCTGGCTCGCCATTGACGGTCAGGACTATACGGCAGCCCGACATTTCTGCTCAATTGCACTATCGAGCGCCGAAGAGGCCGAAGATCCGACTTTGCATTCTTACGTACTCGGCGTGATGAGTTACATTCACCTTCATGCCCAACGGGGAAGCGAAGCAATACGACTGCTTGACTGTGCACTGAGGATTGCCAATACGCCGCGCTTCGACGTCACTCCGGCGGTTCGATCCTGGCTTTACGAAGCATTGGCCGAAGCCCATGCTTTTGCTGGCGACCAAAAAGCGGGCGCGAAAGCACTCATGGAGTCGGAACGACTATTTGATGCCGTGCAATCGGATAGCGTGCCACAGTGGCTTGGCTTCTATAACACCCCGGAGCATGCTACTCGACTTAAAGGCCGCTGCCTACTCCGCCTTGGCGATTCCTCAGCCGCGATTACCGCTCTTGAATCGGCATGCGAAATGCTCCCGGAGCAGTACGTACGAGAACGTTCCGGCACGCTTATCGACCTGGCTGCGGCTCACCTTCTGGACTCCGGCAAGTCGCCTGCCCCCGAACCTGAAGCAGCCGCTGACGCCGCCCATGAAGCCTGGCGGCTAGCGACTCTGACCGATTCGGGGCGGAATCAGCGCCGCATACGCGAACTACTACCGGCTTTCAAGCCATACGCTAACCTGGAGATCGTCCAATCCCTAACCGACAAGGTGCAATAGGCCGGACCATGCGCAACGTTGATTGCAGCACCACATGAGTCGCTGGGTATGGCCTGGAATTGGCGCGCTGGCTTTACTGTGGGGCGGAGCGTATCTCGTTATTGACGTGGCACTACGCGGATTTCCTCCCGTATTGGTGGTCCTAATTCGGGTAGCACTGGCAGCGTTGTTTCTGCTTCCTTTCGCACTGAAGCAAGGAGTGCTGCCAGCACTCAAGAAACAGCCCGGATGGGTGCTGCTAACTGTGCTGCTGCAAGCCACGGCACCGATGCTACTGCTTACAATTGGCCAGCATTGGCTGTCACCCGGGTTGGCAGGCATTATTATTGGCTCACAACCACTTTTCGTCGCCGTCTTGGCCATGAAATTTGCACCGAACGAGCGCCCTCAAGGTTTGCTTGGTTTACTCGGCTTATTGCTCGGTTTCGCCGGCTTGGTACTCCTGTTCGGAATAGACTTGACCGGCGGCATGCAGGCTCTATTTGGCGGGATACTTCTTGTCCTGTCGGCATTGTGCTACGCATGTGGAGCACTCCTGATTCACAAGAAGCTTACTTTCGCCGAGCCATTAGGTATCGCAACCGTTGCCATGCTGGTGTCTGTAGTCGTCCTGCTAATCCCGGGCCTACTCGCACTCCCAGACGCCAAGCCGACGTCAGCCAGCATTGCCGCGCTTATCTCTTTGGGCATCGTGTTCACCGGCGTAACACTGACCTTGAACTACTCCCTGATCAGGTACGCCGGACCAGCTCGTGCAACATTAGCCTTCTACCTGTCGCCTGGCGTGGCAGTGATACTGAGCTGGTTGCTACTCGGTGAGCATGTCTCATGGAGCACCACTATCGGACTAGTGGCCATTGTGGCTGGATCGGCATTGGCTGCCAATCGGACACGGGGCGAATAGGTGCGGCACACAGGGACTCAGGCCAGGGAGGCGGCAGGGAGACAGGGACTTTTCCCTGTCCCCTCCCTGACCCAAAGTCCCTGAGCTGACCAGCGCAAACACGGTTCAGGGACCCTCCGGGGCACAGTCTCAGAACCTCGCTGAGCCCCCTCACATCGCAGGTTCCTCCACCATGCTGCGGGTCCCTCCCTGCCCTTGCGGCCCTCACAGGCTCACATGCCGCTGACCTGCGGCTAGTCCCGTGCAGGATGCGTTATTCCGAAGTTGCCATAGCCGCTGCGACAGGTTGCGGTCTTACTTGAGGGACGGCTCGCAATCCTGCGCGTCGCAACCGAAGAGCAAGGGACCCAACAGCATGAGGAACATCAGCTCCAACCGGTCGGCCGTGAACGCGGCCGGAGTGACCGCTAACCGACGCATGGCACCCGGCGCGTACACGAGTCTCACCACGGGCGTTCACCGGGCCTGTGGCTTGAACGCAGACGGGGGTGGTGGTCACGGCCGCTAACCCACCACCGGACACCGCTCACACACCAGGGAACCGAGGAAGCAGCGATGATCACCAGGCCGGAGTTCTGGCACCTGATCAGGAGGACCCACGGCGACACAAGGGGCGGTCTGTCCCCGCCCGGATCGCTTGTGAGAGCCACGATTCACACGGAACGACCGTCCAGTGTGGACAGTCGCAATGCGACACAGTCCGAGTGCCGCTCCCCCGCCAGGGCGACGCCTGGCAGACCGCCACCGTGGAACGGCCTCAGACGGCCGGACAGCGCACGAACAGGCGTCGCAGCGCCGGTTCCCCGGTCGGCACCGGAACGGGCCCACAGACGCGCCCTGGGCGCGCTGGCGTGCCTACGCCTGACGAGTGGGCGCACGAGCAGTTGAAGAACGCGCCGCCACGGTCCGCAGCGTGGGCGCGTGCCGTGGCGGCCATTTACGGTTTGGACAGCCCACAGGAGCGATAGACTCAACCGAATAGCAAAAGAGGCCCTGGCAATCTGCCAGGGCCTCTTTTGCTATGACTATGCGACTTTAGGTGTCCTGCCGGAATACAGGCGTGAGTTGGTCCGGATGGAACCGGACGCCCTTGCCCGCAGACTGGATCACGACGGCGGTCAGGCTCTTAGCGATTGCGGCCTGTTTCTGTTCCATCATGAATTCCGGGTTCTCCCACTCCTTAGCCAGGTCGGCTACGAAGCTTCGGCGTGCGTCCTGGCGTGCGTTGTACCGGTGTTGCTCGCGGCGAAGTTCCGCTACATTGGCTTCCATGCGCGCAAGGCTGGGAAAATGGCGCTCTGCGGAGTATTCACCTGATTCGTACCGACGGATGGACTCCTCAATTCGAGCAACGTAGCCCGCCAGTTCTTTTTCTTTCGGCCACGGCGGCAGTTCCTCAACTTTGCGTGACTCGATTCTTTGCTGGTCTGCGATGACCAGTGCCTTAATGTATTCGTCGATCGGTTCGGCCACGCGGGCAATCCCGCCGCAACCCCCGGCCCCTTTGGCCTGACACCGATAGACAGAAACTAGTTTCTTGGTGCGCGGGTCGCGACGGGTTGCGCCGATCATTCGGGCGTTGCATTTGCCGCACCGCACGAACGGCGACAACAGGTAGATCGTGCGGTAGCCACGTCCCTTAGCGCCCAACCGTGATTGTTCGCCCCGTGCCGCAGGCGACCACGCCCGCTTGACAGCCTCGTACTGTTCTTCGGTGAGAATCGGTTCCCATTGCCCACGCACCGGCTGGCCATTCTCATCCCTCAGCGCTTCGCCATGATGGGTGACGAATCCGCAGATACGCGGACGGAAGAACATGCCGCGAATAGTGCCCGCAAGCCACGGCACGCCGGTGACCGTCTTAATCCCGCGCTTGTTCCATTGCTTCGCCAGGTTCAGAGGACTGACGCCCGCAAGAATACGCGGAACCGCCTCGACGATATGCGCTGACTCTCGCTTGTTCAGGGTTATACGGTCCTTGCGCCATCCGAACGGGCGCAGTCGGCCGCCATGA
This sequence comes from Crossiella sp. CA198, assembly GCF_052078295.1. NCBI lineage: Bacteria > Bacillati > Actinomycetota > Actinomycetes > Pseudonocardiales > Pseudonocardiaceae > Crossiella > Crossiella sp. CA198. The sequence goes on along the minus strand of NZ_JBQJIM010000047.1, from coordinate 33,215 downwards.
TTCTTACCCGCGTACGCGGCCCGCCGCTTTCCGTCCACTACTCGCCGCGAGGTGTTCCGTGACTCGGAATTGCGCTGGTTGACAAGGCTGCGCGCAGAATCAATACCCGCATCTGACGATAGGTCAATGTTCCCGGTCATGCTGACGACATACACGCCGTACAACTCGACCACGTCGATCAGGTCTTCCAGAATGCGCGGGTCACGTGTCGCGCGGTCAATATCCACAACCGCGAGTGCGTTACATTCGCCGCGACGCAACGCGGTCAGAATCGCTTCCCAATCAGGCCGGACCACCCGATAGCCGAACGTGCCGTCAGGCAACTTGACGCGCTTTCGCCTGAATGAGGAAACATTCGGTTCAGGTACTTCACGCTCGATTCGCCCGCCAATGCCCTTGACGAACTTACGGAGATCATCCAACTGGTGATCCACTTGCCCCGCATCGTCGGCACCACGTCCGGCCGGTACCTTGGACTCGCGGGCCGACAGTGCCCAAACTAGCTGGTCAGGGTCCCGCTCGATCAGCGTCCGACCCCGTTCCCGACGTGGCGGCGTGGTAGTCATAGACCGAAGTATGCAGTAGGAGATCCGTAGCTACCGCCACGAAGTAGCGCAGATCCCGCAGGTGAGGCTCCATAGCAACAGGCTATAACAACAGGTCTTGGACGTGGGGCCGAATCGGCCAGACGATGGCGGCATGGATCTGAGCGTGCAGGGGCTGAACCTGCGACACACGGCGGACCCCGAGCAGACCACCCGGCTGGCCCGGCTGGCCGAGGACCTGGGCCTGCGCGGCTGGTGGGCCAGCGAGCACGTGGTGCTGCCCAGCCCCGCACCCGCCGATACCCCGATGAACCCCCTGGAACCGATCCTGGACCCGTTGGTGCACCTGAGTTTCGTCGCCGCGGTCACCCAGCGCCTCGAACTGGGCACCGCGATCATCATTCTGCCGCAACGCAATCCCCTGGTACTGGCCAAGCAGGTGGCCAGCCTGGACCACCTCAGCCGCGGCCGGTTCACCCTGGGTGTCGGCGCGGGCTACCTGGAACCGGAGATGACCGCGGTGGGCGTGCCGATGTCCGAACGCGGCGCCCGCACCGATGAGTACCTGGACGCGATGAACGCGTTGTGGCGGCAGGAAGCGCCGGCCTTCGACGGGAAGTTCGCCCGGTTCGCCAACGTGGACGCGCACCCGAAACCGGCCGACCAGCGGATCGTGGTCGGCGGCCACAGTCCGGCGGCGTTCCGGCGCGCGGTCTCCCGCGGCCACGGCTGGTACGGGGTGGCCGCCAACGCCGAGGACCTGCGCCGCAGCCTGGCCGGGCTACGCAAGGCCGCCGACCAGGTAGACCGCCCGGAACGCCTGGGCCGCCTGCGCATCCACCTGGTTCAGGCCCCCACCCCGCCCGGACCGGCCGACGCGGAGGCCTACCGCGAACTCGGCGTGGACGAGCTGGTGCTGTTCCCGACCTACGACACCGGCCCGGACGAGATCGCCAGGGAGATGGAGACCTTCGTCAAACTCGGCTGACGCGCCGACTTGGCCCAAGTCGTACGCCCGGTTGGGCCAACTGGGCGTCCCGGTTGGGCCAACTCGACGGCCGGGCTGCGGTCTAGCGTGCCCGCAAGGTCTGAACCACCGCGGTCAGTACGCGGTCGACCTGCTCGGCGGCCACGGTCTGCGGGTTCAGCGCGATCGCCGCCGCGCCGAGCATGCCGACCGCGACCCTGGGTTCCCCGGCCAGCAAGGCGGCCACCACCCGGTCGCGGTCCGGTCCGATGTGGACGATCGCCCGGGAGTGCGGCTGCCCGGCCTCGCTGGGATAGCCGCGCTCCAGTCGCACCCCGGGCACCGCGGCCAGCCCGGTCAGCCACCGGTCCACCACCGCCTCGTACCCGGCCAGCACCGCGGTCTCGTCCTGGGCCAGGTTCCATTCCACCGCGGCGAGCAGGCCGAGCAGTTCCTCCTTGCCCACCTTCATCCCACGCCCGACCCCGTGGTTCGGCGACCCGTGCACCCGGCAGCCCTCGATCAGCGATCGCCTGCCCAGCACCAGCCCGGAGGACTGCGGTCCGCGCAATCCCTTGCCACCGCTGACCACCACGGCCGTCGCGCCGAGTTCCACCGTGTGCCGCCACAGGGTGGCGATCGGCGGGATCTGCGCGGCCGCGTCCACGATCACCGGCACCCCGGTCGCCACCACCTCGGCCAACTCCGGCGCGCCCTCGGCGAAGCGCGGGCCCGCGTACCACAGCACCGCCGCGGTGCGCGGCCCGATCTCGGTGGTCAGTTTCGCCCCGGTGAGCCGCGCCGCCTCCTCATATCCCTTGCGCTGCGCGGCGAACACCACCACCTCGTCCCTGGGCAGGCCCCGGGTGTCCGGCAGCCGCGCCGCCAGCTCCGGATCGGCGCCGGTCAGGCAGGCGGCCACCGCGTGCACGGTGCCCGCCCAGGCGCCGCAGGTCACGTACCCGGCTTCGTTGCCGGTCAGTTCGGCCAGCCGGTCGCCGACCGCGCGGTGCAGTTCGGCCAGGTCCACGAACTCCCGCCCCGCCGCGACCATCGCCGCGGCCACCGGGGGCGCGAGCACCGAGCCGCCGAGCCTGGTCAGGGTGGAGTCGGCGTTGATCACCGGCCGGATGCCGAGGTCCTGGTAGGTCATCGGGGCACCAGCCCGAACTTGCTCATCGGGGCCACGCCGAGCTGCCCGGCCAGCCAGGTGTCCAGGGCCGCGTCGTCCTCGGTGTCCCGGTGGGTGAGCTGGAGGTCGCGGCCCACGCGCAGGGTGGCGGCGGTGATCGACTCGGCGTGCCGGTCCGGGTCGAAGAGGGATCTGGTGTGCTGGATGCGGTCGGTGTGTTCCGGGTAGGCGCGCAGCCGGTCGGCGATCTCCTGTTCGACCTCCGGCGGCCCGGAGCTGCGCACCGCGGCGAAACCGGGTCGGCGGGCGGCGGTGAGCAGGGCCAGGTCATCGCCGGTGACCGCGGTCCTGGCCGGATCGGTCTCCGGACGGGAGCGCAGGAATTCCGCAGCACGCAGGCAATCGGCGACTATTCCTCGGTACACATAGGACAGCGGATCCTCGATGCCGAGGGTGGCCAAGCCGGGGTAACCAGCCTGGAAGGGCACGTCGGCGAGGCGCTGGCCCCGGTGCATGACAGTGAAAATGAGGTAGCGCAGCCGGTCCCGGTAGTGCGGGGGCTGGTTGACGCTGCCGTAGCGCGGGGTCTCCAGCACCGAGGGGAACGGCCCGTCGCCGGTGGGAATGCTGAGGAAGCCGAAGATGCGGTAGGGGCCGATGCTGGTGAGGTGCACGTCGTAGGCGGTGAAGTCCACTGTGGACCGGGCAGGGACCGCGGTGAGCACCGGTCCGGCCGGGACCGCGGCCAGCTCCTCGTCCACGGCCCGCCAGTACTGGTCGAACTCGCTCATCGCACGGCCTCCGGGGTCAGGTGTCCGGCCAGGAACGCCTCGATCTTGGGCTGCACCCAGTGCAGACCGGCGTGGTGCGCGCAGCCGGCGTAGGTGTCCAGGACCTTGTCCCCGCCGAGTTCGCGGAACACGGCGAACCCGGTCTCCGGCGGGCACACGTCGTCCTCCAGACCCAGGTACACATAGGACGGCGCCCGCACCAGTGGCGCGAAGTTCATGCCGTCGTAGTAGGCCACCGATCGCTGGATCGCCTCGGCGTGCTCCGGGTGCACCCGCAGGTACTCGGTGATCTCCTCGTACGGATAGGAATGGGTGAGCCTGGTCGAGGCCCAGATCCCGCACAGGTACGGCGCACCCGCGGCGAAGCAGCGGACCAGGTCCGGGCGCAGCGCGGCGCTGACGATGCCGAGTCCGCCGCCCTGACTGGAACCCTGCACGCCAATGCGTTGCTCGTCGACCTCGGGGCGGGCGGCGAGCACGTCCAGGGCGCGGATCACATCGGCGTAGAAACCGCGGTAGCCATAGGTGTGATGGTCGACGATGTTGTGCGTGAGCAGCCCGGGGTAGCCGGGGTTGAACGCCGCGTTGGAGCGGAGTTTCCCGCGCGGTGCCACCGAGAGGGTGGCGTAGCCCAGCTCGGCCCAGTGCCGGGGCACGTCGGGTTCGCTGATATAGCCCGGAATCGTGACCAGGCCGGGGAAAACGCGGCCTTCGCCGCGCGGCACCGCGTACCAGGCGGCGATCTCGACGTCCTGGTAGCTGGTGTAGCGCAGGTCGAACACGGCCACCGTGTCGGTGGACAGGGTGGGCAGGTAGGCCAGTGCGGCATCGGGTTCGGGCAGGCTGTCCAGGGTCTGCGCCCAGAACTCGGTGAAGTCCGGCGGCCGGGGCACGGTGAGCACCGCGGTGGCGGGGTCGCGGGTGGCGGTCACGGTCGTCCTCTCGTCAGCGCGCGGCCGTCCGCGGCCGCGAACAGGTGGATCTGGGCCGGGTCGAGTCCGATGTGGACGAAGCTGTCCTGGCCGAGCGGGAACGGGGACGGCACCCTGGCCTTGACCAGGGCGTCGCCGACGTCGACGGTGACCAGCACGTCGGAGCCGAGCAGTTCGGCCACGAACACCCGGCCGGGCAGGTAGCCGGGCCTGGGCATATCGGCGACCCGCACGTGCTCGGGCCGGATGCCCAGCTCCACCTCGCCGGTCGGCACATCGACGGCGGCCGGGGGCAGGTCGAGCACTACTCCCCCGCCGCGGAACCGGCGCACCCCGTCTTCATCGCGGATCTCACCGGGCAGCAGGTTCATCGGCGGGCTGCCCATGAACGCGGCCACGAACCGGTTGGCCGGACGCTGGTAGATCTCCTCGGGCGGCGCGCACTGCTGGAGTTTCCCGTCGGACATCACCGCGATCCGGTCGGACATGGTCATCGCCTCGACCTGGTCGTGGGTGACGTAGATGAAGGTGCGGGACAGGTCGGCGTGCAGGCGTTTGATCTCCGCGCGCATGTGCACCCGCAGCTGGGCGTCCAGATTGGACAGTGGCTCGTCGAGCAGGTAGGCGCCCGCGTCCCGGACGATGGCCCGGCCCAGGGCCACCCGTTGACGCTGGCCGCCGGAGAGTTCGCGGGGTTTGCGGTCGAGCAGGTCGGTGATGCCCAGGGCGGTGGCCGCGGTGCGCACCTTCTCCGCGATGACCGGTTTGGGCACCCGCATCATCTTCAGCGCGAATCCGATGTTCTGCTCGACCGTCCGATGTGGATAGAGCGCGTAGCTCTGGAACACCATGGCCACATCGCGTTTGTTCGCGGGCAGATAGCCCACCGGCTGCTCGTCGAAGAATATCTCGCCGCCACTGGGCCGTTCCAGGCCGCAGATCATCCGCAGCGTGGTGGACTTGCCGCAGCCGGACGGGCCGACCAGGGTCAGGAACTCCCGGTCCCGCACGGTGAGGGTGAGGTCGGCGACCGCGGTGGCGCGGCCGAACTCCTTGCGCACCCGTTCCAGGCGTACCTCGGCCATCGGCCCTCCCTATCCCTTGACCGAACCGGCGGCCATACCGGTCACGATGAGCCGCTGGAAGATGAGCACCAGCACCAGTGGCGGCAGCACGGCGAGCACGCCGGAGGCGGCCATCACGGTGAACTGGGTGTTGAGGTCGGTGGCGAAGTTGGCCGCGATCACCGGCATGGTCTTGGCCGCGGTGGTGCTGGTGAGGAACAACGCGAACATGAACTCGTTCCAGGCGGTCATGAAGGAGAACACGGCGGCGGCGACCAGCCCGGGCGCGGAGATCGGCAGCACCACCGACCACATGGTGCGGAACCAGCCGCACCGGTCAACCCTGGCCGCGTCCTCCAGTTCCCGTGGCACCGCGCGGAAGAAGTCCTTGAGCACCCAGATCGTCACCGGCAGCGCGAAGGTGGTGTAGGACAGGATCAGCGCCCAGTAGGTGTCGAGCAGGTCGAGCTGCCGCATCAGCAGGTAGAACGGCACGATGATGGCCACCCCTGGCACCATCCTGGTGACCAGGTACAGGATGAGCAGCACCCGGCTGCCGCGGAAGTTGAGGCGGGAGAAGGAGTAGGCGGCGAACACCGCGAGCAGCAGGTTGAGCACCGCGGTCAGCGTGGCCACCAGGAGACTGTTGCCCAGTGCGAACGGGGTTTCCTTCACCGCCCGCCCGCCGAGGAGGGCCTGGGCCGCGGTGGGGTCGACGAAGGCGCGGTAGTTCTCCAGGGTCGGCTGATCCGGGATCCATTGCGGTGGCAGCGAGTTCGCGTCGGCCTCGGTCATGAAGCTCATCGCGACGATCCAGTAGAACGGCAGCACCAGGTAGGCGGCGAAGACCAGGGCCAGCACGGAGACCAGGATCTTCTTCCACGGGATGCGGTAGCGCAGCGGGATCCTGGTCATACCTCGAAGCTCCCTCGCCGGTAGAGCAGCCCGACATAGCCGACCGAGACCACCATGGTGATCAGCGTGATCACCCACGCGTAGGCGCTGCCGAGTCCGACGTCGGTGTAGCTCAGCACCCGTTGCACGGTCAGCAAAGCGACGGTGCCGGTGGCGTCGCCGGGGCCGCCGCCGGTGAGCACGTAGATGGTGTCGAAGGCCCGGGAGGCGTTCATCGTCTCCAGGATCAGCACGATCAGCAGCGGGTGCAGCAGCCAGGGCAGGGTGACCTCGCGGAAGCGTTGCCAGGGCCCGGCCCGGTCCACGGTGGCCGCGTCGTACAGCTCGCCGGGGATGGTGGACAGCCCGGCCAGGAGGATGATCACCGCGAACGGCAGGGTGTTCCAGACCTGGGCGAAGGCGGTGAGCAGGAACGCGCCGGTGGCCGAGGACAGCCAAGCCTGGTACTCCTCGATCCAGCCGAGATCGGTGAGCAATCCGTTGAGGGCCCCGGTTTTGGCGTCGAACACGGTGCGCCACATAAGTCCGTTGACCACGCCGGGCATGGCCCAGGGCAGCAGCACCAGGCTGCGCAGCACACCGCGGCCGAAGAAGGTCTCGTTGAGCACCAGGGCCATGGACAGGCCGAGCAGCACGGTGGCCCCGACCACGGTGAGCACGAACAACGCGGACACACCCAGCGAACGCAGGAACGCTGGATCGTCCACAAGGGACAGATAGTTGTCCAGGCCGATGAACTTGCGCACGGCGGGCTGGGCCAGGTTGTCCCGGTGCAGGCTCACCCAGAACGAGTAGCCGATCGGATAGGCCACCAGCAGCAGCAGGGCGAGCAGCGCGGGCGCGTTCATCGCGTAGCCGCGGGCGGTGTCGCTCCACGGTTTGCGGGTCTTGGCGGGGGCGGTCACGAGTATCTCCGGGCGAGCAGCTCGGCGCTGCGGTCCAGGGCGGCAGCGGCCTCGGTGGCGTCGGTCTGGTCGGTGAGCAGGCGCTGCACGGTTTTCTGCAGGCCGTGCTCGTATTCGGCGTACCAGGGCACGGCCAGCACGTTGCGGGCCTTGGCCATCCCGGCCAGGTCGGAGTAGACGGCCGGGTCGGTGAACCTGGCCAGCGCGGTGGTGATCTCCGGATCCCGTTCCAGGGCGGGGAAGGCGAAGCCCAGGCCACGCTTGAGGAACCAGAATCGCGCGGTGAGCGGGCTGCCCCGGTCGTCGTAGCCGCCGAGGTAGCGCAGCAGCCGGAATGCCTGGTCCTTGACCTGGGTGTGTGCGGCCAGGCAGTACATCCGGGTGTTGCCCGCGGTGCCCAGTCGCCGCCCGTCCAGGCTGGGCACGTAGCCGAGCTTCACCCGCCCGGCGACCTTGGACCGGGCCGGGTCGTTGAAGGCGCGGGCGGCGTAGCGGGCGCCGATGGTGAAGGCGTACTGCCCGGCCATGAACGCGTTATCCAGGGGCACCGGGGTTTGCTGCAGTGAGGCCGGGTCGATCACCTTGGTGACGGTGGCCGCCCGCCGCACCCAGGCCAGCACTTCCCGGACCGCGGTGTCGCTGGTCGCGTTGGGGCGCAACTCGTCGGTGAACAGTGCGCCACCGCTGCCGTAGAGCACGGTCCAGATCCAGCCGGACCAGGTGTCGGAGAGCTGGGCCGGGAAACCAATGGGGTAGCGCAGGATCCCGGCCTCTTTGATGCGCAGCGCCTGCGCCTCCAGCTCGTCCAGACTGGCTGGCGGGGTGCTGATCCCGGCCTTGCCGAGCAGTTCGGCGTTGTACAGCAGGCCGTGGCAGTCGGTGTAGTACGGCAGCCCATACCGTTTTCCCTGGTACGTCATGGCTTTCGCGTTGGACTCGTACAGTCCTTTGTAGACTTCGTCCACCCCGGGCATCCCGTCGACGGGTTGCAGGTACCCTGCCTGTGCCCAGCTGGCCAGGGAGTCGTCGTAGCAGTACAGCGCGTCCGGTCCGTTGTCGCCGGTGAACTCGGCGACCACCTTGCGCACGTACTGGGCGCTGGTGATCGGCGTGTACTCGATCCGCAGGTCCGGGTTGGCCTTGCCGAAGCTGTCCAGGTTTTGCTGCACCAGGGTCGCCTCGTAGTCCCAGCCCTCGAACCGGACCGCGCCGGTGCGCTGCCCGCTCCGGCCGCAGGCGGCGAGCACGGGTAGCGTGGCGGCCGCGGTGAGCAGGGTGCGGCGGGACAGGCCCATCACGACTCCCTTCCCGTGACCGCCTGGACCGCGTCGCCGATCGCCAGCCGGTACAGCCGGGTCGGACGGCCCTTGCGGTGGTTCTGCGCGGTGCCGTCCGCCCGCACCAGGCCGCCGGCGATCAGCTTGCGGATCAGCCTGCGCCCACTGGGATCGGTGATACCGAGGGAGTCGGCCAGGTCGCTGGGCGCGATCGCCTTGCCGTGCAAGGTCTTCTCCAGCGCGGCCAGCCGGGACAGGGTCACCGTGCTCAGTCCCGCGCCGCGCGCCAGGGTCTCCAGTTCGGCGGCGTGCGCGCGGTAGGCGAAGGTCAGCGCGGGCTGGGCGCGGCCCATCGGACCGATGATCACCCCGCTGTCGTCGATGAGGTAGCCGCAGGAAACCCCCTCGGCCTCGGCGCGGGCGGCGGCGCGTTCGGCCAGCAGCACACAGTTGCGGGCCGAGGCGCCCACCCCGAACCCGGCGACCACCCGGGAGCCGAGCGCGGCCTCGGCGTGCCCGAGCACCGGCACCGACACCCAGTGGTCGGTGATCCGCTCGAACAGGGCGTGCTGGGCGAAGACCACCACCCCGCGCCGGTCCCGGTTCTCGATCCACGCGTCGGCGAACTCGCTGGTCTGCACCAGCAGGTTCAGCAGCCGCACCCGGGTCCGGTCCAGGTCCACCGCACCGTCCCTTGTGGACAGCAAGAACACCCCGGCGGCGAGCCGCTGGGCGCTGGCCCGCTGGGATTCGATGCGCAGCACCAGTTCGTGCAGCTGGGCGCGCACGGTGGAGACCACCTGCTCGGTGGTAACCAGGCGGGCATCGCCGAGTTCCCTGGTCACCGCGGTGCGCATGGTCAGCGCGCACCCGCCGGGTTCGCGGGCCAGGAACTCCCGGTGGAAGGCCACGATCTCCGCGGGTGACTGCTCCGGCGCGTACGGCAGCACCGCGATCCGGTCGCGATCCGCGCCGAGCGCAGCGGCCACCTCGTCCACGATGCCGGTCTCGAAGGTGTCGATGCTGACCGGCCGCGCGGCCCAGCCCCGGGCGGCCGCGCGGCAGAACATCAGCGACAGGTCCAGTGCGACCGGTTTGGTGACGGTGACCTGCAGGTCCGGCGGCAGCAGATCCCGGCATTCGGCGTAGGGCATCAGGCCGAGCAGCAGCCCGTCGAGGTGTTGCCGCGCAAGGAGATCGGCCACCGCGGGCCGGATCTGCTCCTCGCGCTCGTAGGTCACCCACTCCAGGCGCACCCCGGCCAGGGTGCGCGCGGCCTCCTGGAAGGTCGCCAGCCCCTGGGCGTGGAAAACCAGTCCCAGCACCGTTTCCATGACCACCTCGCCGCCGGTGTTCCGCACCAGGTTCGCAAATGGTTCGTTTGTCGCGATGCCCGAAAGCTAGCGCGCGGGGCAGGTGCGTCGACAGCGCCGATCGTCGGGTTCGCCACCCATTCGATTGATCATGTGCTGCTGGGCGGGCCGATTTCCGGTTCCGGCCTTACTTTCCGGGCATGTTGCTCACTGTGCTCGCGCAGGACCGTCCCGAGGACGGCCTGGACCGGATCCTCGGGTTCATCTTCGGGGTGACCGGCGGGATCCTCGGGATCCTGTACCTGCTGCTGTTCGTGTTCGCGCTGATCTCGATCCTGCGCAGCCAGCGGCTCACCGGCGGCGGCAAGTTCCTGTGGATCGTGGTCGCGCTGGCCTACCCGTTCCTGGGCAGTCTGGGCTGGTTCATCTTCGGCAAATCGGCTCAGCTGGTGAAGCAGGGCAGCTACACCGGCTAACGACGCGGGCGGCGGGGAGTGAGCCGGACGGTGGGCAGCACCGGCGCCGGGATCCGCTCCCCGTTGTGCGCGGGGATCACCCCGAACCGCACCGGATCCGGCGCCTCCCAGGCTTCCCTGGCCGCGGCGATGTCCTCATGCGTGCGGCCGACGAAGTTCCACCACATCACCAGGTCGTCCGGGAACGGCTCGCCGCCCAGCAACACCAGGCGGGCCCCGTCCGCACTGCCGATCTCCAGCTTGGTGCGGTCCAGCCCGAGGTAGAGCAACGGCCCGGCCGCCAGGTCCACCCCGTCGATGGTCACTGATCCGTCGATCACCAGCACCGCGTGCTCGAAGTCCGGTCGCAACGGCAGCGAGCCGCCGCCCGGTTCGAGGGTCACCTCCGCGCCGACCAGCGGCGTGTAGGTGGTCGCGGGCGACACGGTCTCGCCCATCGCACCCATGAACACCACGGCGGAGACCCCGTCGCGGGTGTATCGCGGCAACTGGACGTGCTGCTCGAAGTGTGGTGCCACCTCGGCTTTGTCGGCGGGCAAGGCCACCCACAGCTGCAACGCGTGCAGCACCGAGTCAGCGCCGACGGAGAACTCCGAGTGCGCGATCCCGTGTCCCGCGGTCATCAGGTTCAGCTGGCCCGGCCGCAGCACCGCGTCGGAACCGACGGTGTCCCGGTGCCGGATCTCCCCGGCCAGTGGCCAGGTGACGGTCTGCAGCCCGATGTGCGGATGCGGCAGCACGGACATGTCCAGGCGCTGCGGCCCGAACTCATCGAGGAAACACCAGGCGCCCACGGTGGGCCGGGCCCGTTGCGGCAGCAGGCGTTGCACCCGCATCGCGCGCAGCCCGCCGAGTGGGACCTCCCGCGGTTCCAGGAGTTCGGTGACCGCGCCCGGCCCGGTGCCGCCGTGGCAGGGGGTGACGGCGGGGGTGGTGTCGAGGTTGCTCATCAGGCCTGCTCCGGCCAGGCCACCCGGCCGGCGAAGTCGGGGTGGCGGGTCAGGTAGCGGGCGATGAACGGGCACAGCGGCACGATCTCCAGGTCCCGCCCTGCGGTGTCGGCGAGGGCGTCCGCGGCCAGCACGCCGCCGAGTCCGCGGCCGCCGAACTCCGCGAAGACCTCGGTGTGGGTGAAGTGGGCGCGGCCGTCCCGCAGCTGGTACTCGGCGAACCCGGCGAGCACGCCGTCAACAGTCACCTCGTACCGGTTCGCCTGCTCGTTCCGCGTCACCTGGACGTCCTGCTCAGCCATGACCGCTCCGATCGCCGGGTCGCCCCCGACGCTAATCAGCTCTGGTTTCCATGTCAACCACATCGCTATAGTGGGTGACATGGCGGGCGAGCGATGGCTGGACGAGCGGCAGCACCAGGCGTGGCGGGGCTTCCTGACCATGCAGTCCCGGCTGCTCTCCCACCTGGCCCGCGAGCTGCAACGGCAGAGCGGCCTGTCCGACGCCGACTACGCGGTGCTGGTCGGCCTGTCCGAGGCCCCGGACGGCAGGCTGCGGCTGAACGAACTCGGCGCCGAACTCCAGTGGCAGAAGAGCAGGCTGTCCAAGCAGATCACCCGCATGCAGGACCGCGGTCTGGTGCAACGCGAGGAGTGCCCGACCGACGGCCGGGGCGCCTTCGCCACCCTGACCGACCAGGGGCGGGCCACCATCGAGGCGGCCGCGCCCCTGCACGTCGACCAGGTCCGCCGGTACTTCGCCGACGTCCTGACCCCCGCCCAGCTGACCGCGCTGACCGAGATCACCGGCACCGTGCTCGACCACCTGTCCGCGGCCGAGCCGCAACCCTGACCGGACGGCTCAGCCGAGTTCGGCGAGCTTGGGCGCCAGCGGCACGCAGCGCCGCTCGATCCACTCGGCCGGGCTGCCCTCGCCCGGCGGCACCAGGATCACCGTGCTGATGCCCAGTTCGGCGTAGGCGGCCAGCTCCTGGGTGGTCTGGTCCAGGTCGCCGTTGTCCAGGGCCGCGCTGCGGTAGAGCAGGGTGCGCTGGACCTCGGCCGGGTCGCGGCCCAGATCGGCGCAGTGCGCGTCCAGCACGCCCAGCTTGTGCTTGACCCCCTCCACGCCGATGGCGAACAGGTTGCAGGCGTCGGCGTACTGGGCGACCAGGCGCAACGTCTTGCGCTCACCGCCGCCGCCGATCAGGATGCGCGGCCGCGGCGAACTGACCGCCTGCGGCGAGTTCAGCGTCTCGGCGAGCTGGTAGTGCTTGCCCGCGTAGGCGCCGTTGTTCGCCGGATCCCACATCTGGCCGCAGATCTGGAGGGTCTCCTCCAGGCGCTCGAACCGCTCGGCCGTGGCCGGGTACGGCACGCCAAGACCGCGGTGCTCCCGGTCGTACCAGGCGGCGCCGATGCCGAGGAAGGCGCGGCCGCCGGAGAGCACGTCCAGGGTGGTGACGATCTTGGCCAGCAGCCCGGGATGGCGGTAGGTGACGCCGGTGACCAGCAGGCCCAGCCGGGCCGCGCTGGTGTGCGCGGCCAGGAAGCCGAGGGTGGTGTAGCCCTCCAGCATCGGATGTTCGGCCAGACCGTTCTGTTCCATCTGGAAGTAGTGGTCCATCACCGACAGCGTTTCCGCGCCGGCGGCCTCGACGGCACGCCCGGTGGCGGCCAGCTCGGCGGCCAGTCCGGCCGGGTCAGCGGGGTGGTTGAAGGTGGTGAGGTGGATGCCCAGTCGCATGTCACTCGACGCTAGACCTTGGAGCACGCTCCAGGTCAAGTCCACAATGGACTGTCAGCCAACCAACCATTCTGTTGACAAACCCACTACCCGCTGTTTCCCTGCCGGAATGGCTCGTGACGCGGAACAAACCAAACGTCGGCTGTTGGACGCGGCCATCGCCGAGTTCGCCGCCTACGGCATCGCAGGCGCCAGGGTGGACCGGATCGCGGAGCAGGCCAAGGCCAACAAGGCGATGATCTACTCCTACTTCGGCAACAAGGAGCAGCTCTTCGACGCCGCGTTCGACCTGCTGGTCAACGGCACCGTGAACGAGGTGCCGATCGACGCCGACGACCTGCCCGGCTACGCGGGACGGCTCTTCGACCGGTTCTGGCAGTCCCCCGAGGTGGTCCGGCTCTCCGCCTGGCACCGCCTGGAACGCGGCGCGGACGGGCCGCTGCACGAGCGGGTGGCGCAGGCGCACCGGGACAAGATCGCCGCGATCGAGGCGGCGCAGGCGGACGGGCGGCTGCCGGGGCACCTCCCCGCGGCGAGCCTGCTCAGCGTGGTGCTGGTGATCTCGACGATGTGGACGCCGGGTAACCCGGACGCGGCCTCGACCAAGTTCGTCACCACCAAGAAGGCCCGGCGGGAGACCGTCACCGAGGCGGTTCGCCAGATCGTGCGCACCTGATCGATTCGGGAACTTTCGCTATTCGGACACGGCCGCCACGCTGCCGGTTCAGGTAAGTGATCAAGCGCTAGTCCGAATGCGCAGGCGGGAGCATGCGAGAGCGCTTCCACCAAACTCTTGACACGGATGTAACCGGGCGGTCAGGATCGGCGCGGCTTTCCCAGGCCCGCGCCGTAACACTCCGCAACTTCCGCCTCAAGGGAACGGATCGTTCATGGCAAGAAGATCGTCGGTTGGCTCTCGCGCCTGTCGGATCGGTTTGGCCGTGCTGCTCGGGGTCAGCATGGCCGGCGGGATCGCCAGCGCCGCGCCGGAGCCGGACGCGACCGCAGCGGCCAAGCAGCCGGTGGTGGGCAAACCCGACCTGGGCTGGGACGGTTGCGCCCGGATCCAGGACAAGCTGCCTGCTTTCGCCGACTGGCCCAAGGTCAAGAGCAACATCGGGCGCAACGCCGCGGACGAGCGGCGGATCGCCAAGATCCTCTCCGAGCTGACCCTGGCCGAGAAGGTCGGCCAGATGATCCAGCCGGAGATCGCCGCGATCACCCCGGCCGAGGTCAAGCAGTACGGCATCGGCACCGTGCTCAACGGCGGCGGCTCCTGGCCTGGCAAGAACAAGAAGGCCACCCCCCAGGACTGGCTGGCCCTGGCCGATGCCTACTGGCAGGCATCGAAGGAGTCCCGCACCAAGATCCCGGTGATCTGGGGCATCGACGCCGTGCACGGCAACAACAACGTCTTCGGCACCACGGTCTTCCCGCACAACATCGGTCTGGGCGCGGCGCAGGACCCGTGCCTGATCCGGGACATCGGGGCGGCCACGGCTGAGCAGGTGCGCGCCACCGGTCAGGACTGGGCGTTCGCGCCGACCCTCGCGGTGGTCAAGGACGACCGCTGGGGCCGCACCTACGAGGGCTTCTCCGAGGACCCGCGGATCACCCGCGCCTACGGCTACGAGGCCACCCGCGGCCTGCAGGGCAACAACCCGCGCGGCATCGGCTCCGACGGCGTGATCGCCACCGCCAAGCACTTCATGGGCGACGGCGGCACCACCAAGGGCAAGGACCAGGGCGTCAACGCCTCGTCCAAGGCCGACATGATCAACACCCATGGCCAGGGCTACTACGGCTCGCTGGCCGCGGGCGCGCAGAGCGTGATGATCTCGTTCAACAGCTGGACGAACGAGGAGCAGGGCATCAAGGAGGGCAAGCTCCACGGCTCCAAGCTGATGGTGGACGAGGTCCTCAAGAACAAGATGGGCTTCGACGGTCTGGTCGTCTCGGACTGGAACGGCCACGGCCAGGTCGACGGCTGCACCAACGCCAGCTGCGCGCGGGCGGTGAACGCGGGCATCGACGTGTTCATGGTGCCGCACGAGTGGAAGGCCTTCCTCACCAACACCATCGCCCAGGTCACCAGTGGCGAGATCCCGATGGCGCGGATCGACGACGCGGTCACCCGGATCCTGCGGGTGAAGCTGCGTTCCGGGCTGTTCGAGGCGAAGAAGCCCTCCGAGCGTGAGCACGCGGGCAAGGCGGATGCCCAGCGCGCCAAGGACATCGCCCGCGAGGCGGCGCGCAAGTCGCAGGTGCTGCTCAAGAACGACAAGCGGGTGCTGCCGCTCTCGCCGCGGTCGAAGGTCCTGGTGGTCGGCAAGAGCGCGGACAGCCTGCAGAACCAGACCGGCGGCTGGACGCTGACCTGGCAGGGCACCGGCAACACCAACGCCGACTTCCCCAACGGCACCACCATTCTCGGCGGGCTCAAGCAGGCCCTCGGCGAGGCGAACGTGACTTTCGCGGAGAAGGCCGAGAACGTGGACCCCGCGAAGTTCGACGCGGTGATCGCGGTCATCGGCGAGACCCCCTACGCCGAGGGCACCGGCGACATCGGCAAGCGTTCCCTGGAGGCGGCCAAGCTGTTCCCGGAGGACCTGGCCGTGCTGGACAAGGTCGCGGGCAAGGGCGCCCCGGTGGTGACGGTCTACGTCTCCGGCCGGCCGCTGCACGTGAACAAGGAGCTGAACCGCTCGGACGCGTTCGTGGCGGCCTGGCTGCCGGGCACCGAGGGCGCGGGTGTGGCGGACATGCTGGTGCGCGGCTGGCACACCGGTTTCGGCTACCAGGGCAAGCTGTCCTACTCCTGGCCGAAGGCGGCCTGCCAGACGCCGCTCAACGCGGAGCAGAAGGACTACGACCCGCTGTTCAGGTACGGCTACGGCCTGCGGAGCTGGGAGACCGGCGCCGTCGGCAAGCTGGATGAGACCTCGCCGGAGAGCTGCTCCCCGCCCGGTGGCGGCACCGCGGATGAGGACCTGGAAGTCTTCGTGCGCAAGGACATCAAGCCGTTCAAGGGCTATATCGGGTCGCCGGAGAGCTGGGGCGGCACCGAGATCGGCCCCGACGGCACCGCCGCGCACGCCTCGATCAGCGTGGAGCCGACCGACGTCAGCGTGCAGGGCGACGGGCTCAAGACCACCTGGAACGGCACCGCGCCCGGTCAGCTGTACCTGCAGGCCCCCGCTCCGGGCGAGGACCTGCGCGGCTACCAGAACGCCAACGGCGCGCTGGTCTTCGACGTGATCGTGGGCCAGGCCCCGGCCAACCGCACGGTGATCTCCACCCACTGCGGTTACCCGTGCCAGGGCGAGGTGGCGGCGACCAAGCTGTTCACCGACCTGCCGGTCGGGCAGAAGCAGACGGTGAAGATCCCGGTGTCCTGTTTCGCGGAGAAGGGCCTGGACCTGGAGGCGGTCAACACGCCGTTCCTGGTCTACACCGACGGCGCGTTCCAGGCCAGCTTCGCCAACGTGCGCTGGGTGCCCAAGGCAGCCGGTGATCCCGACGCGAAGAAGTGTTCCGATCTGACCTAGCCGCACTGGCGGTCAAGTCGACCGCCTGCGTATCTACCGACCGTTCGGTAGATACGCAGGCGGCTCGGCGAGGTTCGGTTCGAAACGGGGGTGCCCCGTCTGCGCGGGCGGCAGACGGGGCACCGCCGTGTCGGACGGGCCTAGTGCTCGCCGCGGATGTGCGCGGTGAGGCGGGTCAGCAACGCGGTCAGCCGGGCCACCTCGGCGCGTTCGCCGGGCGAGAGTTCCTCGATCGCGGCGGCCAGCCGGTCGGCGCGGCGGCGGCGTTCGGTGTCGAGGAGGTCCCGCCCGGCGGCGGTCAGGTGCAGTGGCACCTTGCGGCCGTCGGTGGCGTGCCTGCCCGGTTCGATGAGTCCGGCGGCCACCAGTTCCTTGACCGCCTTGGCCGCGGACTGGTGCCGGATCTGGCGTCGCCCGGCCAGTTCCGCGGTGGTCAGCGGGCCTTCCCGGTCCAGGTGCCCGAGCAGGGCCAGTTCGCCGGGTGGCATCAGCTGTCCGCCGCGTGCGGTGCGCACCAGGGCGCCGATCGCGGTGCGCAGCTCCTCCGCCAGCTCGCCGCTGTCCGTCATGCTCCGAATCCTAATCAGGAGTACAGCTCGGCTGTGGACTGTTCAGTTGGCCGGATTTCAGTGTCGTCCGCGGTTCAGTGCCGCCCGGAGATCAGGTACGCCCGCAGCGGTTCGGGAATGCTCCGGTCGAACAGGGTGGGGTGCGGGCGGCCGAGTGCGGTGAGCTGGTCCAGGAGGTCGAGGTGCGCGCCGGTCCAGCCGTGCTCGGCCAGCCAGGTCGCCGGGTCCGGGTCGGGGCCGCCGACGGTGTTGCCGACCAGGAGTTCGCACAGCGCGTGGTCCTGCGGGTCGGTGAGCACCGCGTCGGTCATCCGCGGGCGGCGGGACATGTACTCGGTGAGCAGGGTGCTGCCGGCCGCGGTCTGCTCGGTGACGGTGTCCAGGAGCGCGTTGGCGGCCTCGTCTGGGAAGTACATGAGCAGTCCCTCGGCCACCCACACGGTCGGCCAGGCGGGGTTGAACCCGGCCCGGCGCAACGCCCGCGGCCAGTCCTCCCGCAGGTCCACCGGCACCGGAATGCGCGGAGTGGTGGGCAGATGCCCGGCCAGCACGGCGGATTTGAACTCGTGCACCTCGGCGGTGTCGACCTCGTAGACCACGGTCCCGGCGGGCAGCGCGAGCCGGAACGCCCGGGTGTCCAGTCCGGCGCCGAGCAGCACCACCTGCCGCGGCCCGTGGTCCTTGGCGGTGGCGGCCTGGATGGCCCGGTCGTAGAAGACGGTGCGGCCGGCGAGGTAGCCGTTCATGCCGGTCCACAGCTCGGAGGAGCCGTCTTCGGCGGCGGGTCCCAGCCGGGGCAGTCCGGCCAGGGTGGTGTCCCCGGCGACCTCGACGAACCGGGCCGCGAGGGGGTCGGTGAACAGCGCGTCCGGGCGGGCGGTCTCGACCGCGCGGTTGTAGGCGGTCATCAGGCCGGTGAAGCCGACGGCGACGGGCAGCCGGATCTGGGTGCTCACTGGAAATCACATCCCGGGTTGGGTTCGTCGACGGCGAGCGGGGCGCCGTGCGGGAGGACGTAGAGGACTTCCAGGACCAGGGATTCGGTGCCCAGGTTGCGGCCGACGTGCACGTAGCCGGGCCGTTCCGTGATCGTCTGGCCGCGGTGGTAGACGCCGTCACTGGCGCAGTCGGCGGCGAAGTGGCTGAGCACGCCGCCGCGGACCACGCCGTGGAGGGTGCCGAGGTGGCGGTGCCAGCCGGTGCTGCCGCCGGGGTCGATGGTGATCTCGCGTAGCACGTAGTCGGTGTCGCCGACGGTGTGCTGGGCGAGCAGCTTCGCGGTGACCCCGCGGGCGGGGGTGGCGGAGGCGGCTGGGGCGAGCAGCACCGAGCCAAGCAGTGCCAGGGCGGCCAGGATGGCCCGGATCGACAGTCGCATGTGGACGGAAAGCGGTTCCCGCCACGGTTATTCCCGGAACCCGCCGGACTGCCCCGGGGTGTGCCCAGGCGGGCTGGATTCGGTGTCCCCCAGGGCTATTCCGCGGCCGGGGCGGTGCCGACGTGCAGGTGCACCACGCCCCCGGAGAGCGGGCGCCAGGCCACCCGGGTCCAGCCGGCGGCGGTGAGCTGCTCGCCGAGCCGGGGCGGGGTGTGCCAGGCCTGGATGGACTCGGCGAGGTACTGGTATGCCTCGGGGTTGGTGCTGACCCGGCGGGCGATCAGCGGGATGACGTGCCGCAGGTAGGCGGTGAACAGCGCGCCGTTGAGGCGCTGCGGCGGGATGCTGAACTCGCAGACGACCAGGCGTCCGCCGGGCCGGGTGACCGCGAGCATCTCGCGCAGCGCGGCGGTCGGGTCGGCGATGTTGCGCAGCCCGAAGGAGATGGTCACCGCGTCGAACCCGCCCCTGGCGAAGGGCAGGGCCAGGGCGTCGGCGGCGATCCGCGGCATGCCAGGGTGGCGGCGGCCGGCCACGCCGAGCATGCCGAGGGAGAGGTCGCTGGCCACCGCCCGCGCGCCGGTGGCGGCCAGGGCCGCGGTGGAGGTCCCGGTGCCCGCGGCCACATCCAGGACGCGCTTGCCGGGTCCGGCGCCGGCCGCGGCGGCCATCTCCCGGCCCCAGGCGTCCATCCGGCCCCACCACAGGCGGGCGCGGGTGCGGTCGTAGCCGTCGGCGACCTGGTCGAACATGGCCGACACCTGGCTGGTCTGCTTGTCGAGGTTCGCGCGCACCATGGTCACCAGCATGCCAGTGGCCCCGGTGCGTCCCCGTTCACGCCTGCACGGCCTCCGGCCCCGCTCCCGCCTGGGCTCCCGGCGTAGCTTCCCGCGCCGCTTCCGGCTCTCGTCCCGCGCCCGGTCGCGCCCCCTGCCGTCCCGCCTCCGACCGCGCCGGTTCCGACCGTTCGGTCGGCACCCGTCCCGCCTCGCGCCCGGCCACCGCGGCCACCGCCACCGCGGCGAGCAACCCGATCACCGCGAACAGGTAGAAGCCCCACGGATAGGCGATGCCCGCCGCGACCAGCCAGCCCCCCAGCAGCGGTCCGGTGATGCCGCCGATGCGGCCCATGCCGGTGGTCCAGCCCAGCCCGGTGGCGCGGGCGTGCGGCGGGTAGACGTGCTGGGTGTAGGCGTAGATCAGCACCTGCGCGCTGAAGACGAAGCACCCGGCCAGGAAGACCATCACGTACAGCCCGAGGGTGGGCAGCCGCAGACTGAACAGGGCCAGGAACACCGCGGCGCCGAGGAACCAGCCGATCACCGACTTGCGCACGCCGACCCGGTCCGCGACCCGCCCGGCGACGAGCAGCCCGACCACCGCGCCGACGTTGAGGGTGAGCAGCAACCCGAGCGCGTCACCCAATGGATACCCGGCCTGGCGCATGATCTGCGGCAGCCAGGTGTTGAGCCCGTAGACCAGCACCAGCCCGAGGAAGGTGCTGACCCAGAACGCGATGGTGGCCCGCAACAGGCGGCCCTGGAACAGCGTGCGCACCACGGTGCCGGCCGCGGCCGTGCCCGACCCGGCGGCCACCTCGGCGCGGGCGCGCTCGAAGGCCGCGGACTCCGGCAGGTGCCGGATCATCAACGGCACCAGCACCAGCGCGGGCAGCGCCCCGGCGACGAACATGGCCTGCCACCCCAGCTGCGGGATCAACAGCAGTCCCAGCAACGAGGTCAGCACCGCACCCGCGTGGTACCCGGTCATCACCAGCGTGGCCGCGCTGCTGGCGCGTCCCCGCTCCGCACTGGCCTCCGACACCATGCTGATCGCCGTCGGCAGGCACCCGCCGAGTCCCAGCCCGGCCAGGAACCGCAACGCCCCGAAGATCAGCGCCGAGGGCGCGAACGCGCACAACAACGTGCACACGGAGAAGATCGTCACCGACAAGATCAACGTCTTCCGCCGCCCGATGACGTCGGTGACGGTCCCGATGGTCAGCCCGCCGATCATCATCCCGACCAGCCCGATGGTCGACACCGCCGCGCCGGTGGCCGCGGTCAGCCCCCACACCCCGTCGGCGAGCAGCACGGGTAACACCACACCCAGGACCACGAGGTCGAATCCGTCCAGCAGGACCGCGGTCCAGCAGAGTGGCTGCACCCAACTGCGGCGCGGGTTTCTGGTCTGCATCACGCGGGCTCCTTCGCCGGCCGTCCAAGGTCCGGCAAGCCTAGGAACGTGACCCGAACCACTACCACGCTACCCTTCCACTGAGCGGAAAACCCCAGCCCACCCCCACCCCTTTTTCTCTAGCACACCCCCAGGAGTCCACAATGGACACTCCCCCGCCCCGCTCAGTGACCCTCCGCGCCCTCACCCTCCTGGCCACCTTCACCCCCACCCACCCCCGCCAAACCCTCTCCGAACTCTCCCGCCGCTCCACCCTCCCCCTGGCCACCGTGCACCGACTCCTGGGTGACCTCACCACCTGGGGCGCGGTCACCCGAGACCCCGACGGCGCCTACCGGATAGGCCTGCGCCTGTGGGAACTCGGCATGCTCACCCCCGCCGCCAGCCGGCTACGAGAAGTAGCCCTCCCCTTCATGCAGGACCTGTACGAATCCACCCGGGAGAACATCCACCTGGCAGTAAGGGTCGGCCACGAAGCCCTGTACGTGGACCGCCTCAGCGGCCACAGATCAGTCCCCATCATCTCCCGAGCAGGCAGCCGCCTCCCCCTGCACGCCACCGGAGTAGGCAAGGTCCTCCTAGCCCACCAGGACGCCGAATTCGTCCGCCACTTCTGCGCCACCAACCCACCCCGCTGCACCCAGTACACGATCGTGGAGCCCGGCCGCCTGTCCCGGGAACTGAAGGAGGTGCGGCGGAGGGGGTTCGCGCTGACCGCGGAGGAGATGACGCTGGGGACGTGCTCGGTAGCGGTGCCCGTGCGGGATGCCGACGGGGCGGTGATCGCGGCACTGGGGATGGTGCTGCACACGGTGCGGGCTGATCTGGCGAAACAGGCGCCGGGATTGCAGGCGGCGGCGGTGGGGATCGAGCGGCGGTTGGGGGCCGGGGAGGAGGAGTGGCCGTAGGAGCGGCGACCGTAGAATGGGGTGGCAGCGAAGGTTGCCGCCGACTCGGAGCGGGTGCTCGGTGGAGCTGGGGTGGGTGCCGTCTGGAGGTGCCGCCTCACCCGAATGAGCCCAAGATCCAGACGGGAAAGCAACCTTTTTGGCTCGAAAAGCGTTCCGCAGAGGAAGCGGTGGCGGGGGCGGGCCAGACGTGGCGCACGGGCGGGCCGAACGTAGCGGCGCGGACGGTGACGGGCCGGACGGTGGCGGGGCGGGCGCGGCGGGGCGAACGTGGCGGGCGGGCGTGTTGGCTTGCGTCGAGACCCGGCAGGGAGGCGCGAGGCGTCGGCAGATGCCATCCGAGCGCCTGGGCCCGACGGGCAGCGCCGCAGTCGGACAGGTCGAATGCGCGGCTTCGCCAGGCGGCGTCCCCGGCGGCGCTACCCCGCCAGACGCGCCGCGGAGCCGCCCAGGGTGACCTACGCGCGAGCCTGGGCGGCTTGGGCGAGCGGCTTGGGCGAGCGGCTTGGGCGGGCGGGATGGGCGAGCGGGATGGGCGAGCGGGATGGGCGAGCGGGATGGGCTAGGCAAGGTGGGTTGGGATGGCCTGCGGCGCTCAAGGATGGTCGGGCGGCCCAGGGTGACCGGCGCGGCTCGGGTGACCAGCGCAGCTGGAGGTCCACGAGGGCTGGGGTGAGCGGGCCTGACCGGGGAACGGGATAGCCCGGGGCCTGAAGCAGGGAGCGGGGCCGCGGCGGTGGTCAGGAAGCCGGCGGCCGCGGATCACCGCGAACCGCTGCGGCTGCAACCAGGAAAAGTGTCCTTTGTGGACAGTGAAATCCAGGCGAAGAAATCCAGGCGAAGCGGGGCTCGGCCGATGCCGGGGGTTCCGGCATCAGCCAACGCCGCACGGTGTGTGTCGAGGCCGGCAACCGGCAAGTGGCGAGTGGCCTCGAACGGGTGAAACCGAGGTGCTTGATGTGCTGGTGACCCGATCGGGGTAGTTCTGCGCCCCCGGGTCGCGGTCTGGTGCTGGTCTGGTGACCTTGGCGCGACCGCTACCGGCCTCGGCGGTGCTCTGCCGTCGAGGGGGAAGTGCCCGACCCGCCAACGGGTCAGGGATGGTGGATCAGGACCTCACCGAGTTGGCGTCGGCCTCAGCGCGCAGGACTTCGTCCAGGCGCTCAAGGAACAGCTCGAAGCTGATCTCCGGCGGGAGGATGTCGTCCTCGCCGGTCAGCTCTACCTGCGGAAACTCGTCGACGGGCAGATCGACGCGGTCATCGACCGGCTGCGCTGGCTCGCGATCGAGCGCGAACAGATCCTGCTGCCCTTTGATGGTGTTGGACGGTTCGGTGACCGTGGCCTGACTCCCGTTCGCACTTGCCGGGCCGTGCGCGATGCGTGGCATCGCGGCCCGCCAAGTGACCTTCGAACTGGTGATACGGCTTCGCCGAACCGGGTGCGGCGTGAACACGAACGTCTCCGTTCTGGCCAGTTGAGAAGTACCCCCACAGAGAGGGTAACGAATCGGAGAAGAATACTGCTAATAGGACTCGGTCACTCGACTTCCGGCGAGTTGCCGCGGACCGCTGTCAACGGCCACACCCGGCATGATCAGCTACTTTCGCCGTCGCCGGAGCAGCGGTGTTGCCGTTGGCGCGCAGACGCTGGCGGCTTCGCGACATCGTGCTGAGGCGTTCGTCACCGTCAATTACGGACCGCCGCCGGCGCGGAAAAGGCGGCACCGTGAAGCACCCGTTCGGACCAACGGGTTGTGCGTTCTCCGGACACCCGGGCTAGGCAGCGAGCACGCCGGCACCGGCAGGGCGGGAGCGCCGACCACGGGACTGGGCGCGGACGTCCGGGCCACCGGAGATCGAGACCGCGGGCGGAGGCTAGGACAGACCGGAGCGAGGGCGAGGCCGGGCGGAGCGAGGACGGGGCAGGGCGGAGGCGAAGGGCGAGGCGGGGGCGGAGAGCGGCCGGGGCGTCAGTCGGAGTGCCAGCGTCCGGAGGCCAGGTGGCCGATCGCGGTGGCCTCGCGGTCGAAAGGGAACGCAGCGCGGGCCTCGGCGGCGGTCCGGGGGTCGTTGACCGGATGTGCGACCTGACCCGTGTTCGTGGTGGATCTCGGCGGGCGGGCTGGATCCCTTGTGCGGAAACAATTCCGGGCCGGAGTGGCGGCGGCGCGGCGGATTCCTGCTGGGGCCGCTGTGGACAACTCGCGCAGCGCCGGGGCGATGTCGGGCGCGCGAGCGTTGTCGTGGGCGGCACTGGGACGACGGTGGCTGGCGATTGCTGACACAGAGTCTGGATTGTGTGGTTTTGTGCCACACACTCTTGGTGATCGTGAGTGTGCGCGTCGCACATCAACTCGTGTTGACAGACCCATTAGCGTGACTGCCATCACTCGTTCGCGAGCGATGGTTGTACAGGTAAATCGCCTGGTAGCAGGGGGCAGGACACGTGAATTGGAATGCGCTCTCCGGTGGGACGCCGGGTGGGGCGGCGCCGGCGGATCGGGTCCGGGGCGACGGGGATTTCCGGCGCCAGGTCACGGGGTCGACGGGCGTGCCGCGGTGGCCGAAGCGGTATGGCGACGTGCCGTTGCCTGCGGACTGTTTCCAGCCTCGCGTCGAGGGGTCGCGACTGGCGGAACTGCTCGCGGACGGGCACTCGGTGGTGCTTGCCGGGCCGGGTGGGGCGGGCAAGACCCAGCTCGCCGCGGACCACGTGCGCCGGGTCTCTGGAGATCTGGACCTGCTGGTGTGGGTCAGTGCGACCTCACGGGAGGCGGTGGTCGCGGCGTTCGCGGCTGTCTATGCCGGCTTGACGGGGTTCGGCGGCGGTGCGGACGTTGCGGCGCAACGGTTTCTGAGCTGGCTGGCGAACGCGCCGCAGCGTCGGCTGGTGATCCTGGACGATGTGCGCTCGCTCGCCGACCTCGCCGGGCTGTGGCCGCCGGGGCCGGTGCTGGCGACCACCCGGGAGCGGGACGCGGCGGCGCTGGGCGAGCGGCGGGTGCTGGAGGTCGGGAGGTTCGGCGTCGAGGAGGCCGGTGCTTACCTGGCGGCGCGGTTCGGGGCGGACCCGTGCCTACTAACCGGGACGGCGGGGCTGGCCGAGGATCTCGGGCGGTGGCCGTTGGCGTTGGCGCTGGCCGGCGCGATCGGGCTTGAGCGGGAGCCGGGCCGGGCGGCGCGGGAGCTGATCCGCGGGCGGCACCGGGAACCGTCGCCGGAGCGCGGCGAACTGCCGGACGCGTCCGCCGCTGTGGGTATGACCTGGGCTTTCTCGGTTGAGTGGGCCGATCGGCTGGAGCCGCTGGGGCTGGCTCGGCCGCTGCTGGCGCTGGTGAGCCTGCTCGAACCGAACGGGGTGCCCGAGCAGTTGATCACCGGTCCGGTGGTGCTGGGCTGGCTTGGTGCGGTCACCGGGCAGGCGGTGGACGCCGATCAGGTGCGGGCGGCGGTGCGCGGACTGCACCGGCTGAGCCTGCTGGCCCAGGATCCGGGGTCGCCGGATCGGGTGATCCGGGTGTCCGGGCTGGTGCAGCGGGTCGTGCGGGAGGACCTGGGCGAGCGGCTGGGTGCGGTGGCGAAGGTGGCGGCGGACGCGCTCTACGACCTCTGGCCCGCGGCGGAGCAGGACGGACCGCTGGTCCGGGCGTTGCGGGCGAACACCGCGGCGTTGCGGCGGCACCTCGACGGTCAGGGGTGGGTGGCCGGGCATCCGCTGCTGTTCCGGGCGGGGAACAGCCTGGGCGAGAGTGGGCAGGCCGCGGCGGCGGTGCGTTACTTCGCTGATTTATGCGCACTTACCGAACGGTCGGTAGGCGCGCGAAATCCGGGCACGTTGACCGCGCGGCACGATCGGGCGTACTGGTGCGGGGAGGCCGGGGAGGTCGCGACCGCGGTGCGCGAGCTGGAACGGGTGTGCGCCGATCAGACCGGGGTGCTGGGGCCGCGGCATCCGCACACGCTGACCACCCGGCACAACCTGGCCCGCTGGCGGGGACAGGCCGGGCGGCACGCGCGGATCGTCGCCGAGCTGGCCGCGGTGCTCGACGATCAGCTCGCCGTGCTCGGCCCCCGGCATCCGCACACCCTGACCACCCGGCACGACCTGGCCCGCTGGCGGGGTGCGACCGGTGACGCGGCCACCGCGGTGACCGAGCTGGAACAACTGTTGCGGGACCAGATCTTCGCGCTGGGGCCCTGGCACCCGAACACCTTGACCACCCGGCACAACCTGGCGCGCTGGCGCGGCCACGCGGGTGACGCCGAAGCGGCGGTGACCGAACTGGCCAGGGTGCTCGACGACCAGGTGCGGGAACTCGGGCCGTGGCACCCGAACATCCTGATCACCTGTCACAACCTGGTGCACTGGCGGATGGTCCTGGACGGCGCCGCGACACCCTGATCCGCCAAGCGGGTCACGATCAATCGCCCAGGTTGATCTCCTGGGGGTATCAGCGGCTTCACCGGGGGTTTTCGCGGTTACGATCCGGCCGTGCGCGTGCCTGACTCCGGAGTCCTCGAACGCGAGCCGGAGCTTTCCCGGATCCAGGCCGCGCTGGAATCGGCCGCCCGCGGCGAGGGCCGGGTGGTGGTCATCGAGGGCCGCGCCGGGATCGGCAAGACCCGGCTCGTCCAGGCCACCAGGGAGCTGGCCAAGGCCCGCGGCTTCGGCCGGTTGCAGGCCGTCGGCGACGCCCTGGAAAGCGCCATGGCCTGGGGTGTCGTCCGGCAGATGGTCGAGCGGTCGGTCTCCCGCTACACCGGCGAGATCCGGGCCGCGCTGCTGGCCGGGCCCTCCGGCGACGCCCTGCGCGCGCTGGACGCCGCCGCGACCGACCCGAGCGAGGCCGAACTGGCCCGCACCCTGCACTCGCTGTGGTGGGTGGCGGTGGACCTGTCCGCGACCCGGCCGCTGCTGATCACCGTGGACGACGCGCACTGGGCCGACCTGTCCTCGGCGCAGTTCCTGGTCTACCTGTCCCGGCGGATCGCGGACCTGCCGATCGCGCTGGTCGTGGCCACCCGCCCGCCCGCGGAGAACACCGGGCCGCTGGCCCAGCTCAGTGTGTCCCGGCAGGCCGAACGGGTGCTGCCCCGGCCGTTGAGCGTGGCCGCGCTGACCGACCTACTGACCGTTCGGTCGGCGCCCGCGCCCGCCGTGGTGGCGGCGGTGCACGCGGCCAGCGGCGGCAACCCGTTCCTGGCCAGGGTGCTGGTCGACGAACTGGACGCGCTGGGGCTGCCACTGGATGCCCCGGGCACCGCGGCGCGGGTCGGGACGCTCGGGCCGAGCACGGTGTTCCGGGTCGCGCTGGGCCGGTTGCCCGCGGACGCGGTGCGGCTGGCGGGAGCCGCGGCGGTGCTGGGCGTGGGCAGCGATCCGTGGCAGGCGGGCGCGATCACCGGGCTCGACCCGGCCGCGCTGACCGCTGCCGCCGAAGCCCTGGCAGCGGCGAATGTGCTGGTCAGCGACGGGGATCAGCTGGTTTTTGTGCATCCGGTGGTGCGCGAGGCGGTGCTGGCCGATCTGGGACCGGTGGCGCGGACGGCGTTGCACGCGCGGGCCGCGGTGGAACTGGCCGCGGCGAACGCGCCTGCCGACCGGGTCGCCGCGCACCTCGCGCAAGCCCCGCGCGGCACCCTGCCCGAGGCGGCGGCGGTACTGCGCAAGGCAGCCGTGGCGTTGCTGGCCGCTGGAGACGCGCGGACCGCGACCGCGCACCTGACCAGGGCCGTTGACGAGGATCCAGACGATCCGGCGTTGCGGGCCGAGCTGGGTCGGGCGTTGCTGCGCACCGGCGAGGCCGCGCGAGCCAGGGACGAACTGCGCGCCGCAGCCGTCGGGCTGCCGGATGCCGAACTGGTCGCGGCGGCGGCCTCGGCGACCGCGGTGGTCGACGGGCCGGGTGTGGCCATCGCCGAACTGGAGGCCGCGATCCGGGCCCGGCCCGCTGGGGACCGGGACGTGGGGCGGCTGCACCTGGAAGCGCGGCTGGCGGTGATCCGCTCGTTCCTGCCGGAGGAACGACGCCGGTCCTCCGAACACCTGCGCGGGTACGCGAGCCTGCCCGGCGGCACCCCCGACGAGCGGACGTTGCTGGGACTGCTGGCGCAGATGGGGCGGTACGAGGTCGCGCCGGCCGCCGAGGTCGCCGCCACCGCGAGCCGGGCGCTGGCCAACGGCGCCTACTTCGACGACGCCACCGGGTCCACCGAGGCCATGGTCGCCTGGGTGGTCGCGCTGCTCGCGCTGATCTCCGCGGACGGCACCGAACCGGCGCGCCGGGAGATCGACCGGGCGCGGCTGCGGGTGCGCGCGCACGGGTCGCCGGTGGAGTTCGCCATGGTCGCCAACGCGGCGCTGTTCCTGAACTGGCGGCTCGGCGAGGTCACCGCGATGGAGGCCGAGTCCGAGGGCGCGCTAGCCGCGATCACCTGCGAGGACCCCGTCCCGCACGTGATCGCCTTGCGCGCCACCGGCACCCACTTCAGCGCCTACGCCGCCCTGGAACGCGGCGACCTGGCCGCCGCGACCGCCGCGTTGGACCGTTTCGAGGCCGAACACCCCGACCGGCCGCGGCTGATGCCCACCATCTGGCTGCACGAACCCAGGGCGCTGATCGCGCTCGGGCATGGCGATCCGCGGCAGGCACGGGCCCAGGCGTTGCGGCAGCGGGACCTGATGCTGGCGGCGGGCCTGGACCCGCCGACCATTCCGTGGCGGGCGCCCGCGGTGCGCGCGGCGATGCTGCTCGGTAACACCGGCGAGGCCCTGGAACTGGCCGCGGAACAGCTGGTCATCGCGCGAGGCTGGGGCGCCTCGACCGAGGTGGGGGCGGCGCTGCGGCTGCTCGCGCACGCCGACCCTGACCGGCGGCTGGACCTGCTGACCGAGTCGATCGCGATGCTGGAAACCGGTCCGGCGCGGCTGGAACTGGCCCGCTCGCTGGTCGACCTGGGCGAGGCGCTGCGGGTGGCGCGGCGGCGGGGCGACGCGCGGGAGGTGCTGCACCGGGGCATCGACCTGGCCGCGGACTGCGGGTCCGCGGCCCTGCGGCAACGCGCGGTCGAGGCCCTGGAAGCGCTGGGCGACCGGCCGCGGCGGCCGATGTTCGCCGGTCCCGGAGCGCTGACCGCCAGCGAACGCCGGGTCGCCGGCCTGGCCGCGGCCGGGCGGGCCAACCGGGAGATCGCCCAGGAGCTGTTCGTGACCCCCAAGACGGTGGAGAACCACCTCGGCCGGATCTACACCAAACTCGGCATCGCCGGCCGCCGCGACCTGGCCCAGGCGCTCGTGTAGGGGGTCCGCGCCGATATGAGGGATCGCCCCTCATGCCCTTGGGGGTCCCGGAGAACAGGCTCTACCTAACACGCCGCGAGGGGCGGCGCAGACCGAAGGTAGGAGCCATGATCCGCAAGGCCAGCACCCTGATTCTCGCCGCCGCCGCGACCGCCGCCACCGTGGCCGCGCTCCCGGGAACCGCCGCCGCGGACATCGCGCCGCCCCCCGTGTGCGTCCGCTCCACCGACGTCCAAGGCGCCGACTTCGACGTCAAGCAGTGCGGCGTCAGCGACGTCGACCAGTTCCGGGCCGGTCTGGAGAACGACGGCAACGCCTACTGCGGCCCCGCCTCGCTGTACAACGTGCTGCACTACTGGGCCAACGAGAAGAACGCCCCCGTCGGCTGGCAGACCACCGACCTGCGCAACCTCAACCCCAAGGACCAGGCCGACTACAACGTCATCACCAACTCCATCTGGCGCATCGGCGTCGACGCCAAGTACGACGGCGGCACCAGCATGGGCAACCTGCGCAACGCCTTCACCATCGCCACCAAGAAGGCCAGGGACGCCGGCTGGACCACCACCAACGGCAACATCAGCTCGCACACCGCCGCCGACTTCTCCGGCGACCTGGCCAAGAAGCTCAACGAAGGCCCCGTGCAGATGGTCTACGGCCGCTACAAGACCGGCCCGCAGACCGGAAGCCTGGAGCGCAACGGCGGGCACATCGTGACCGTGGTCGCGGCCAAGGGCTCCTTCGGCGGGAACACCGTGCAGCTGAAGCTGGCGGACCCGGGGCGCGCGTGGGACCACGGAGACGGGGACTACCTGAAGAACCAGTCGTCGTACGAGTCGCTGGATGTGACGCTGTCCCGCCGGGTGATCAACGAGTACGTGCCGGTGGACGACGACCCGGAGACCGCGCAGGACGAGAGCCTGAAGCCGGGGACCTACCGGACGGTGAACCGGTGGGAGCTGACCGGGCCGCGGTACGTGGGGACCACTCGGCAGATGGTGGAGACGTTCAACTGGTTCGGGATGGCTCCCTGATCTCGGCCGGCTCGCCGGCTCGCCGGCTGGTTCCGGCTGGCTTCCTGGTCAGGCTGAATGGGCTGGTTTCGGGCTGGCTTCCGGATCGGGCTGGCCGGGCTGATTTCGGATTGCTCACTGATCGGGTGAATATCGGGGCCGGTTGGAGGGACGGCGGGCCGGTTCTATGAGGTGAGCTGAGTGGGTTGTGACTGAGGGCCCCGCCTGGTGGCGGGGCCTTTGGTATGTTCGGAGCGGGTTGAGGTGGCGGCTCGGGTGGAGCGGCTTGGGCGGGTCGGATGGACCTGATCGAGGTCAAGATCCAGACGGGGAAGCAACCTTTTCGGCTTGAAAAGCGTTCCGCAGAGGAAGCGGTGGCGGGGGCGGGCGGGCGCGGGCCAGGAATGGGGCCGGGACCCGGCGGGGCGGCGCTCCGGGCTCGGGAGGCATCGAGTGTGGGGACGCCGAGCGCGGAGGAAGCCTCGCGGCTGGGGCTGAGCGGCTCGCGGCTGGGGCTGAGTGGGGAGCCTGGGGTGGCGCGCGGGTTCGCGGGCCGGGCGGAGTTCGCGTGGGACACGCGGGGGCCGACACGCGGCCGGCGACACGCCACCTGATCGAGTTGGTTGCCTGGGCATGCCCTGGGCTACCACCATGGGAGGTACCTGGGCACTCCGAACGGCGGGCTGGTCGCGATGACGGGATCCACGGGCACACCGTTCGACACGCTGCTGGACGAGGCTGAGCCGGTGGCTCCTCGGGGGCGGCGGGTGGTGGTCGGGGTGCTGAAGCTGGTGGGGTTGTGCGCGTTGGGCGGGATGCTGGCGGCGGGGGTGTTGTTTCCGCTGGCTGGGGGTGCGGGCACGGTCGCGGTGCTGGCCAGTGACGATGTCGACCGGACCGCGGCGGCGTTGATCGCGGATGAGGCGCCGCAGATGACCGCGTTGCTGGACAGCGAGGGGCGGCCGTTCGCGCACGTCTACGACCAGTACCGGGTGCCGGTGCCGGCCGCGGAGATCTCGGACTCGGTGAAGTCGGCGCTGGTGGCGATCGAGGACCATCGCTTCTACGACCACCAGGGCGTGGATCCGGTGGCGTTGGGGCGGGCGGCGCTGGCCAACGCGGTGTCCGGGCGGATTTCGCAGGGTGGGTCGACGTTGACCCAGCAGTACGTGAAGAACCACCTCACGCACATCTCGGCCGAGACCGCGGTGGAGCGGACCCGCGCGCAGGAGCAGTCGATGGCGCGGAAGGTGCGCGAGTTGCGGATCGCGTTGCAGCTCGAGCACACCCTGAGCAAGGACGAGATCCTGGCCCGTTACCTCAACACCGTGCCGTTCGGGCAGGGCGCCTTCGGCATCCAGGCCGCGGCGCGGGCGTACTTCGACACCACCCAGGACAAGTTGACCGTCGCCCAGGCCGCGTTGCTGGCCGGGATCGTGAACGAGCCGAGTGCGTTGAATCCGTACCGGCATCCGGAGCGGGCTTTGGTGCGGCGCAACGTGGTTCTCGATGAAATGGTCCGCCAGGGCCGGTTGCCCGCCGCGGTCGGCGCGGCGGAGAAGAAGACCAACTTGGACATCGTGCCCACGCCCGCGCGGCCGGCCAACGGCTGTGTCGGCACCGGCGACGCGGGCTACTTCTGCGACTACGCCTTGAAATACCTGGAAAACTCCGGCTTCCAGCGGGACGATCTGCGTCGCGGCGGTTACACCATCAAGACCACCCTGGACCGGGACGCGCTGACCAAGGCCAAGGCCGCGGTGGACGATGAAGTGCCGCCGCAGACCCGGAATGTGGCCAACGCGATGGCGATCGTCCAGCCCGGCAAGGACAAACACCGCGTCATCGCGCTGACCGCCAATCGCACCTACGGTCTCAACCGCGACGCCAGGGAAACCACCCTCGGTCTGCCCTACGCGCCGCAGAACCACGGCGCGGGCTCCATCTACAAGATGTTCACCGCCGCCGCGCTGCTCGAACAGGGCGGCACGATCACCGAATCGGTGCCGGTGCCCGACTCCTACGTCTCCCCCGTCTTCCTCGGCGGCGCGGCCAGTTGCCCGCCCGGCGCGCTGGGGCTGCGCAAGTACTGCGTGCAGAACGCGGGTGAGTATCCGGCCCGGATGAGTCTGCAGGACGCGCTGGCGAAATCGCCGAACACCACCTTCGTGCACCTGCTGGAGCGGGTCGGGGTCAAGGCCGCGGTGGACATGGCGCAGCGGCTCGGCCTGCGGACGCTGGGCACCATGATCGCCGCGGAGGATCGCAAGAAACGACCGATCGGTAGGTTCTTCGCCGAGCAGAACTTCGGTTCCTTCACCCTCGGCCCGACGCCGACCAGCACCCTGGAACTGGCCAACGTCGGCGCGACCCTGGCCAGTGAGGGCAAGTGGTGCCCGCCGAGTCCGATCGAGACCGTGCTGGACCGCCGCGGCAACCCGGTCCCGGTGCGCGATCAGGCGTGTGAGCAGGTGGTGCAGCCGGGGCTGGCCAACGCGATGACCGTGGCGCTGAGCAAGGACACCCTGGGCGGCACGGCGACCACCGCGGCGCGCGGGGTGAAGTGGGACCGGCCGATGGCCGGCAAGACCGGCACCACTCAGGAGCACAAATCGGCCGGTTTCCTCGGGTTCACCCCGCAGTTGTCGGCCGCGGTGTTCACCTTCGACGACACGCCCGCGCCGCAGACACTGTGCGATTCGGGGGTGAACCAGCCGCCGCGGCCCTGCTCGTCCGGGCGCTACATCTACGGCGGGAAGTACTCGGCGCGCACCTGGTTCCGCGCGATGAACGGGGACAACGGGCACGGCGGGATCATGAGCGGGATGCCGGTGGCCGGGCTGCCGGAGGTGGAGCGGCGGTACCTGCACAGCGACCGGCCGCGGCCGGTGGACCTTTCCGATATCGGGGATCGCAGGCCGCAGCCGTCGAAGACGCGGACGGTGAGCGCCACGCCGCCGCCGACCACCAGTGCCGGCGGCGGGCCGGTGACCACGACGCCGAGCAGACCGCCGGTCACGACCCGGCCGACCACGCCGCCACCGACCAGGACCAAGCCGACCGGCATCGGCTGACCCGCCGCCCCGCGCGTTCCTCTACCGACCGGTCGGTAGAGGAACGCGCGGCAGCCGGGTTGCCGGGCGACCGCGCGGGTGGCCGGGTAGCGGCAATGCCGCGTAGTTAGGGTTTGGGGTCTGTTGTCAAGCCTGCTGCTGTCAGCACGATCACGGTGATCTCTGCTCGATGGTTGGTGCGGTCGATGTCGCCTTTCGCGCGGTGTTTGGAGAT
>NZ_JBQJIM010000046.1:0-45019 GCF_052078295.1 Crossiella sp. CA198 | reverse complement strand
GCACGTCGCTCAGGAACTCAACGGCCGTCCACGCAAAACGCTCGGCTGGGCCACCCCAGCCGAGCGTCTGCGTGATCTACTCACCGCCTAAACCACAGCGGTGTTGCAACGACCCCTTGAAACCGCCTGGCGCGGGGCCCTTCTGCTGTGTCTCTGGTTACTTCTTGCCGCCCTTGAGCCATTCGACCCAGGGGATTTGCCAGTCGCCGAAGCCGTCCCAGGGCTGGAGGGTGGGGCCTCCGGTGTTGGTCACTACGACGATGTCGCCCTTTTTGGCGTTGTCGTAGAACCACTTGGCGTTGTCGAGGGAGGCGTTGAGGCAGCCGTGGCTTACGTTGCGGCGGCCTTGGTCCCGGACTGACCAGGGGGCGCCGTGGATGAAGATGCCGCCGTTGCTGATGCGGGTGGCCCACTTGACCGGGGTTTTGTAGCCGCCCTGGTCGAGGGAGAGGCCGTAGGTGGTGGAGTCCATCAGCTTGCTGGCGTGGCGTTCGGTCACGACGTGGGTGCCGTTGTTGGAGGGGAAGGCGGGGCGGCCCATGGAGATGGGCATTTCCTTCACCACCTGGCCGTTGACCTTGATGATCATCTGGTGCGACTTGCCGTCGGCCTCGGCCACGAACTCATCGCCCACGGTGACCGCGGCCTTGCGGTCCTCCATGCCGAAGGTGTTGCCGCCCAGGCTCTTGCCGTAAATGGCGGCGTTCACGTTGATCTTGGTACCGGGCTTCCAGTAGTGCTCGGGGCGCCAGCGGACCTCCTTGTCGGAGAACCAGTAGAAGGCGCCCTCGGTCTTGGGCTCGGTGGTGACCTGGATCGCCCGCTCGGCGGCCTTCTTGTCCGGCGGCGCGCTGGAGAAGCCGAACTGCAGCGGCATGCCGACGCCGACGGTCTCCCCGTTCTTGGGGTTGAACACGTTGATGGCGATCTGCTTGCCCGGCTTCACCGTGCTGAACGCCGACTTCGCGGTGGCGTCCTTGCCGTCGGCGCCCTTGCCCGCGGCGGAGAGCGTGTACTTCTTGTCGTAACCGAGCGCCTCGGTCGAGGTCCACTTGGTCTTGTCCGGGGTGAACTCACCGGGGACCTGCTTGCCCTCGGCGTTGGCCAGCGCGATCTCGCCGAGCGTGCCGTTGCTCGCCACCACCGTCACCGGCTCACCGGGAGCGACGTTGGCCGCCGCGTCCGCGGGCGTGAGCGCCAGGTTGATCGGCGGCTTGGGCGCGGCTGTCGAGGTGTCGGCGGCCTGCTTCGGCTGCGTCTCCGCGGGCGCGCTGCCCGTGCAACCAGCAACCAGCACGGCTGCCAGGCCCAGCGTCGCCACGAGCAGCGCGCGAGGCGTGCGGCGAACCGCGGGGCTACCGAACACCACCATGGTCGATCCGTCCGTTCGAAGTCATTCAGAGGCGGAACACAGTGTCCTACATGGGCGCACCGTGCGTGGAGAAACCGTAGACCTCGGACGAGGAGTCCAGATCGGACGGATCACTCTCTTCTACCCCAAAGGACGCCAGGGCACCGCACCGGGTTGCCCACTTTCCATGATCACCCCAAGATCCCCTGAACGGAGTAGCCCCAACGTCATGACCAGCCGATTTCTAGTCTGCGAAATCCCTGTGCTAATGTTCTCCACGTCGGACGGGGAGCCCCCGGAAGACACGGAAAGACTGGCGCCGCTAGCTCAATTGGCAGAGCAGCTGACTCTTAATCAGCGGGTTCGGGGTTCAAGTCCCTGGCGGCGCACCAATCCCCCAGGTCATCGGCCTGGGGGTTTTGCTTTCAACATCAAACCCCGCACTTACCCCGCGTTTATCCCGCCGACCTTCCGTCCGAAGTGGACAGTCTGGTTTGGAGTGCGTCAGCACCCGCGCGACTCGCGGAACGGCGGCCCATGTACACATCCTGCGTCATCGACGGCCGGGAGTGCCCCAGGATGTCAGCGATCTCGCGAGCTGTCAGCCCTGCCTCGTCGAGCAGCGTCGCCACAGTCTTGCGGAAGGTCCTGAACGTCACCCACTCGTAGCCCGCGCGCTTGATGAAGGGCTTCCACGCCCGGTTGCGGACATTGCTGGCCTCACGGATGGTGCCGGTCGTGCTCGGGAAGATCGGGCCTGCCAGGTTGAACACGGTCACCCTCCGCTCAACCAGCATCGCGGTACCCCAGTCTGGCAAGGGGATCGGACGTTCCGCGTTCTCGGTCTTGCCCCGGTTGATGATCTTCCCTCGGCCGCGCCCCCGGATGACGTTGCCGGACATCTGGATGACCTTGGCCTTCTCATCGAAGTCCGGCCAGTGCGCCCCCAGCGCTTCCCCGGTGCGCTCACCCGTGGCCAGGAAGAACCGCACCAAGTCCGGCAGGTCGTCAGCGATGGCTTGCTCATCCACGTCCAGTTTGCCGAGCAGGTCGAGCACCTCGGCACCGGTAAGTGCACGGGACGCGGTAGGCCGGTTACGGGCCTTCTTGCTCTCCAAGCGGCTGATCTCGCGCACTGGATTGGCATCCAGGGCACCGTGGCGAACCGCCAGTTGGCACACCCCGGACAAGATCGCCCGGACCGTCTTGGCGGAACTCGCGCTGGACGCGTCACGCACCTTGCGGCAGAGGGTGTCGCAGACAGGGGTTGTGACCTCGAACATGCTCAGAGCCTGGACAGCAGGTAGCACGATCCCTTCCAAGCGGCTGCGGTAAGTGTCCACCGACCCCCAGGACCGGTGTCCCTGCTCGGCCTCACGCTCGAAGTCCTTGAGCCACTGGGCGGCAACGACCGCGAACTTGGTCTGCGCGTTGATCTGCCCTTCCGCGACTGGCGCGACCCAGTCCCGGATGGCTTCCTTGAGCCGCCTCTCCGCCCGTGGCCCAGTCGAGGCGTACCGCTCGACCTCGTAGACCTCGCCGTTGAAGTCGCGGTAGCGGCACCTCGCCCGAAACGTGCCGGGTGAAGATTCGTAGACCTTGATCTTCCCGTAGGTCCCCAGGGCGAGACGCGGGCGTGCCACTACGCCACCGCCTGTGGCTGGTTGAGGAACCAGGCGCGGACCTCATCCGGGTCGTACTTCACATGCTTGCCGACCCGGCGGCCGGGCGGCCCGTACTTCTTGGTCCGCCACTGGTAGAGGGTGTTGACCGGGATGCCCAGGAACTCGGAGAGGTCCTCAACGCTCCACAGTTTGCCCATGGCCCTGCTCCTTCCTGTGCGTCTGTCGGGTGGTCTTGATCCGTTCGGCGATGCCTGCGGCGAGTTCGCGTTCTGCGTCGGTGCGGTGGCCCACGGCGAGGAAGTCCCAGTGATTGATCACCGTGACCTCGTCCTCGGTGACGCCGAGCTGGGCGAGTGCTTCGGTCGCGCGGTAGGCGCGCTGTGCGCCGCGGATGTCCTTGAACGTGGTGGAGTAGCGGCGGGACTTGGTGAGGAAGTGGCCGCGGAAGCCGAGCATGTGCGCCCAGCGGCGCAGGTTGAGCCCGTCGTAGAAGGGGTGCCCGCCCAGCTCCCAGGCGGTGGCGATCATTCGCCGGTGGTGCGGTGAGATGCCGGTCAGGTGGGTGATCGCGAGTTCGGAGTGGATTGGCCGGTCCACGGTTTCGCGGGCGCCGGTGGATTTGGTGGCGTACTTGGCGATGTAGCCCGATAGGCGGGCTTCGCTGATGTGGCCGTCGCCGTCCTCGAACTCTCCGGCCGAGGTGGCGCGGATGGTGCGGGTGTCCACCTGGGAGCCCCATGCCAGGGTGAGGACCGCGCCGCAGGGACGCGGGATCTCCAGACGCGAAGCAGCCGCGGCGGCGTGTACGGCGTCGGTGAGGACTTCGGGGGTGGCCCAGGCCGGGGCCGGGTCGTTCGCGCCGTCGGGGCCGTCGACGCGGAGTACGGCGTGGAAGTGCAGCAGCCCGCGCCGCTGGTACTCGGCGACCTTGGCGTAGGACAGGCGGGCGTGCCGGGCGAAGTGCGCGGCGGGAAAACCGCCGGCGTAGGCCAGCTTGCGGCGCACGGTGGTGACGAAGCGGTGCCAGAGCTGCCCGGCGTGGTTGTTCCACAGCACCGCGCCGTC
Organism: Crossiella sp. CA198; assembly: GCF_052078295.1. Lineage (NCBI taxonomy): Bacteria > Bacillati > Actinomycetota > Actinomycetes > Pseudonocardiales > Pseudonocardiaceae > Crossiella > Crossiella sp. CA198. The sequence goes on along the minus strand of NZ_JBQJIM010000046.1, from coordinate 40,978 downwards.
GTAGTCGTAGCCCTCGGGGTCCACGGCGGTGCCGACGCTGGGGTGTTCGGGGTGGTGGTAGCCGCCGCAGGCACACGGGATGGTCTTGCCGGAGCGGGCTTTGCGGCCGGTGTGGACGGTGCCGAATCCGGGGGCGGTGAGGGTGGCGAAGACCCGGGCGCGGTCGGTGACGCTGGCCGGGATGCCCTTGTCGGTGTCTCCGGCGAGTCCGGCGCGGACGAGGTGGAAGGCGTCGGCGGCGTAGCGGTCGGCGCAGGGCTGGCACAGCGCGGCGCGGCGGGTGCCGCAGGGGACGAGGATGTGCCCGGCGCGTTCGGCCAGGGTCGCGCCGGTGGTGTTGTGGGTGACGTTCCAGCGTCCGGCGAGGTGGATCGGGTGGGCGCAGCCGCCGGTGGCGGTGACCTTGCTGCGCCAGGACGTCCAGTCCGTGGCCTGCACGCGGGCGGCCAGCCGGTCTTCCAGGGTGGGGGCGAGTTGCATGGCGTGTACTCCCTTCAACTCAGTCGAAGGGGCTCGACATCCAGCCATGCGGCGTCCGGCGGGTGGGCAGGGCGCGACGGCTGGATGTCGAGCCCTGCGGGTGGTTCAGGTGGTGACGGGGTGCCCGTTGGTGGTGGGCGGGTGGTACTCGGCGGCCAGCCGGGCGGCGAAGTCCGCGGGGACGCGCAGCGCGGTTTGAACGTCGGCCGGGGTGAGTGGACGGCCCTGTTGGCGGGCCTGGGTGTGCAGCCGGTCCAGGCTGGCGGCCATCTCGGCTGGCAGCCGCAGAGCGGAAGCGGTGCGCGGTGCTGACGGGGCCGGTCGGGCTGGAGTGGGTGCCGGTCCCGGAGCGGGTTCGGCAGGCATGTCCGTGCCGGTGCGTTCAGCGGCGAGAGCCGCCGTGGTAGCGCGGTCCTTGGCCGCGGCACAGGTGCGCTGGATGACGGGCATGACCTCGGCCACGAGGTAGACCACCACCGGGATGACCACGTGCAGCAGGAGGTTCCCGCCGGTCACCGTGCCCTTGGCGGGAAAGACCGCCGACCAGACGTTCATGACCAGCGTGGCCCCCAGCAGCAGGCGTTTGAGGTGCCGGACGGGCTTGTCGGCGACCTCCACGCCGCGGGAGAGCATCTCTGATTCCCAGCGCAGCAGGGTGATCAGGATTCCGGCGAGGGCGGGTTCGGCCAGCCAGGCACCCCACCACAGCGGATCGGCCATGGTGAGGTGTCCGGCGAGGAAGGCGTGCACGCCGGTGGTGGTGAACCCCAGCCCGACAGCCAGGAACAGCCACATGCACCGGGTCACCGAGACCCGCAGGCGCTCGATCTTCACGGCGTTGAGGTGCGGATCGGCGGTGAGTGCGTGCAGCTGGCCGGACTCGGTGAGCTGGTCGCGCAGCTTGCGGACCCGCCGTGTGTCGGCGCGCTGGGGTTCGGTCTGGCCACCGGTGCCGTTGGTGGTGTTGTCGTTGGTGGACAAGGTGATCACCTCCTGTTCTCATCCGTTGTGGACTGTCTGGCTAGGACCGGGCGGCCTTGATCACGGCGTGGATGACGTAGACGATCAGCAGGGCCATGACGACCGCGGTGGCCAGGCCGAAGACGAAGTAGGTGGCCGCGATCGCGCCCAGGACCACGAGGGCGGTCAGGGCCAGGCCCTTGAGGGTCTTGGCCGACAGGGGCATGACAAGCAGTGTGCGCATGACGGTTTCCTTTGCGGGAGAAGGGATCGAGCGGGGTCAGAGGGTGTAGCCGTCGGGGTGGAACTCCTCGCCGTAGTCGTAGGTTCCAGCGTTGATCTCGGCTTCCTGGCGGAGCCGGTTGGCCAGCTGGCGGGCGAAGCCGGGGTAGTGCACCCCGGGCAGAGGCACGAGGTCGGTGCCGTTGGGGCGGTGTCCCCAGGGCTGGTCGCGGTACTCGGCGGTGTAGAACCACGTGCCCGAGTCGCAGTACGGGCTGTCGCAGCGGTGATGTTCCTGCCACAGGAACTCATTCAGCGGGCCGTTGGGCGCGCGGGCGATGTGCACCAGCCTGCCGACACGGCAGTCCCGGCAGGTCTCCCCGTGCAGGCACCGGCCGGTGCAGGAGCATTCCCATCGGGCTGCGGTCGGTTCCCACCGCTGCATGGCCACGGCTGTCTCGGCCTGGGCGCCGGTCCGGGTGGCCATCACGACCCCCACCGGGGTTGTCTGCGCGGGACGCCGGGACACCACAGGCCGCGGAACATCTGGGGCCTGCCATCCAGAGCGGTATAGCCCCACGGCCGCTCAGCGATGTCGACGCGACGGTAGGTCTTGTCGGGGTAGCAGTTGGGGTTGAGACAGCGGTAGTGCTCCTCCCAGAGGGTGAAGTCTCCAGCGCACAGCGGTAGCGGGCTGCGGGAGAAGTGCTGAAACCGTCCAATATCGCAGCCCTCGCAGCGGTGTCCGTGCCAGCACTGCCAGTTGCAGTGGCAGCTCCAGCGCACCGGGACAGGTGTCCAGAGCTGCACCCCCACCGCCAGGCGGGCAGCCTCAGCGATCTGGTCGGGGTTCATCAGGCCACCTCCTTGGCAGTTGCGTTGGCTCGGTGAAGGGCGCGGCGCTGCTGGGCGCTGAGCCCGCCGACCATTCCGGCCGGGTAGGCGCGGAACTGGCTGACCCGGCTCTCCCAGGTGAGCTGGTCGACGCGGCATTCGGTGAGCACCGGGCAACCGGCGCAGACCCGGCGGGCGGTGTCGGCCTGCTCCGCAGTGAAGAACGCGGCGGTGTCCTGACCGGCGCAGGCCGCGTGCTGCTGCCAGTCCGGACGGTGCTGGGCAGGTCCGAACAGGACTCGCAGCAGCGCCCGGTACCCGTGGTAGCCGGGGTGGTCGATCTGCGGGTTGTTCACGCCGCCACCTCCACCCGAGGCAGCGGAACGGTGGTCCGGGCGGCGTGGATGACCGCGGCCAGTTCCTCGTAGGAGACCGGCTCGACCACGCCCAGCGGCAGGTACAGCCCGTTGGCCAGGTGCGCGGTCGGCAGGTCGGGGCGGTCGGCGTGCAGGTGCCCGGCGAGTTCGGTCAGCTCGACTTCGGCACCGGCGGAGATCGACAGTCCGGAGCTGGTGCGGCCGGTCAGCGCCACGGTCAGTTGGCCCGGGTTCGTGTGGCCCCAGGCCAGGGTGACGCCCTGGAGCAGGTGCGCCCACAGCAGGACCGCGGCCAGCCGGTCCGGGCCGGTGCCGGTGATGAACTGCATGGTGACCGAGCGGGACACCGTGGACAGGACCAGGCGGTCCGGTCGGGGCAGTCGGTGGGAGCGGAGCAAGGACCGGAGCTGACGTAGCATCCGGTCCAAGCTCCGGGTCTGGTTGAACCCATTGGCGGGCATGGCAAAGCCTCCTCGCATCGAGGTCGGTAAGCGGGGGCGGAAAAGCGCCGGCATGGGGTGCCGGGTCAGGCGGGACGCAGGTTCAGAAGCGGTCGCGCGCTCCGCAGGCCGGGCAGATCACCGCGGAGGACTCGGCGGCGCAGTGGGCGCAGGTGGCCATCAGGACACCGCCCGCAGCTTGGTCCCGCCGCGGATGAACTCGACGAGTTCGTCCAGTTCGGCGTCATCGGTGTAGGCACAGCGCACTCGCACGATCCGGCGCGAGCGCTGCTGCTTGAGGAAGCCGATCCCTGCGGTTTCCGGCAGGTCGGGGATCTCATCGGCGATCGCGCCCTGAGCCCGGCAGCCCTCGCCGAGGGTCATGTCGGGGTGGGTGGCCGAGGCCACCCGCAGGCACAGCCGGGTGGGGAACAGGTCCCGGATGGGCACGATGTCCTTGGCCGGTTCCTGCACGAAGGCATCCACCGAGTGGTGGGTGGCCCGGCCGGTCGAGGTGACCTGACCGAGGTAGCCCACGATCTCCCTGGCGCACAAGGGGTTGTAGGCCAGCAGCATCCCGATCTCGTCCACGATCAGCCAGTTGAGCGGGAACTCCGGGCTGATCGGCACGGAGCGGGTCTTGTTCCGCTGCATGCGTTTCTGTGCCTTGGCCATGTCCTCGGCGAAGCCCTTGATGACCTCCAGACAGGACTCCGGGTCGTCGCCGTAGCGGCCGGGGCCGACCAGCGCACGCAACCACGCGAACTCCAGCTGCTTGGGGTCACAGACCCACAGGCGCACCAGGCCGTCCCGGATCAGCGGGGCGATGGAGCGCAGCGTGGCGGTGACGAAGCTGTTCTTGCCCGCCCCGGTAGCACCGGCCACAAAGGTGTGCGTGCCGTCAAGACGGCGGTGCCAGTCGTTGCCGTACTCATCCTCGCCCACGTAGACCGCCTTGAGGTCGACCTCGGCGGCAGTGGCAGGCATGTCCGGAGCCGGAATGACGTGGGTGAAGGGCTCCCCACGCTGGATGATCAGCGCAACCCGGCCGGGCTTGGTGCGGTCTGTGGCCACGCGGTGCACCCGCAGGGAGTCCGCCAGCACTTCAGCGGCGTCCCGGACCTTGCTGTAGGCCAGCCCACGCGGCAGCTTGACCTCCACCACGTCCAGGTGCGGGGAAGCCGCGGCCACCCGCAGGATGCGCGGGTAGTGGACCGCCCCGGTGCGACGGTGCTCCACCACCAGATCAGCGGCGTCCATCAGGTCCCGCCACCGGCGCCCAAGGTAGGGGCCGACCCAGCGGCGGCGGGCCGCGCGCAGCACCGGAGCGGCGAAGGCGTCGAAGGTGCCCGGGTGTGCCCGGGACCAGCCCCCGACCACGGCCGCGGTGCCGCCGAGGAGGTAGCCCGCTGTGGTGAGGGTGGCCGAGCCGCCGAACTGGTAGAGGCTGGCCGAGATGCTCAGGGGCACTGCGGAGAGGCCGGGGTGCCGGGCGGCCCAGACCAGGGCGCGGAACTCAGCGCCCTGGGTGCGTTTGGTGTTGTCGGTCTTCTTGGACACGGTGGTTCACCCCTTCCAGGGCCGGGCGGAGCGGGTGAGGGAGCGGAACAGCTGGACGACCAGCACGAGCACGGCCAGCAGGCCGAGGATCGGGTGGAACAGCGAGGCGGTCAGCGCGGCGAAGAGCAGGGCGAGGGCGAGGTTGACGCCCGAGCGCTCGGACATGACGGTGTGCCTTTCGGTGTCGTGTCCGGCGGGTACGGCTGACAACGACGGCGGCGGCATGGCTGCTGGTGTTGTCAGCCATGCCGCCGGATCGGTGGTGGGTGCTCAGCTGTCGGGCAGCTGGGAGCGGGAGTAGGAGACGTCAGTGAGCAGTGCGGCGACGCCGCGGGCGAACTCGTCGTGAAGCGGCTTGAGCTTCTCCCGTCGGACGGGGATGCCCTTGACGGCGGTGCGCAGCCCCGCCATGGCCTTGTCCAGGTCGGCGAAGACACGGTCAAGCTGACGCGACATGGGTCAGACCCTCCAATTCCGGGAGATAAGTTCGCTCTCGTACTTCATGCTCTTGTTCCGCAGGGCGGACAACTGGTCGAGAACCCGCAGGTACTGCTTCTTCAGCTCTTCCGGCGGGGTGATCTGCCAGGCACCGGCGGGGGTTTTCTGCTCGTCCATCTTGTCGATGAGCTTCTTCAGTTCCGTCAGCATTCCGAATGCGAAATCGAGTGCGCCGACGTATTCGCCGTACTTCTGGCGGGCGTGTTCGTTGATGACCGTGATCTGCACGATGTGCCTTTCTCCCGGCTAAGCCGGGTACTTGCTGGAGGTCCACCCGTCAGGGCGGGCCAGCGTCTTCCAGTGGATCAACTGGTTGCGGGTGGCACGGGGGACCAAGACCGCGGTAGCCGTGGTGCGCATCGCACCGGAGACCACCTCGTGTCTGCCGCCCCCGATGGTGAGGTGCCGGGACTTCAGCAGCTGGTGAACCGTGTCGGCTTCCCAGTGCGTGACCGGCTGGACGCGCTCCTTGTCGGTTGGGTCAGCGAGGCGGTAGACCCGCTCGGCCAGCCCGACCAGGAGGTAGCGGCGGTCGCTGGATGCTCGTTCCAGGACCGCCGTGACCGCGTCCATGTCGTTGAGGACCGGACGCCCGGGACGGGTCTGCGCCGGTGCCGGGTTCTCCTGTACGGGGTTGCCGAACAGGTCGAGTTCGCTCATGGCTTCTCGATCCGTTCAGCCTGTTTCCGGTTGGACCACTCGATAAGCTGATCGAGTGGGAGTTCTACGATCTCCGACAGGGTCGTCAAGTGCCTGCCGAAGTAGGAGTTTCGCCCCTCCGTGGTCGATTCCTGCCACTCGGTCACCATGAGACGCACAGTGCCTCTGAGGTAGCCGAGTGCGAAAGACACTGCGACATCCCGGTGAAGATCCGCCTCATGATCGCGCTCTGTCGAATATCCTTCGTGCATGCCTCCTCCTGTTCTCTGCGAAAAGTTTGCTTTGTTGAACCGGGGGTCACCTGGATTCCAGTGCTCTCAATGGCACCGGATTTGGGCATGGCTCGACTCACTATGGAGTTCACAAAGAACGAGATTGCGTGTTCAAGTCCGACTCGAACGGACAGCAGACCAATCCACTGGGCGAACACGAATCGCTGTGCCCTTGGCCCGACTCGAACGGGCGACCGGCCTCACCGGGCAGGGCGAAGAAGGGGTAGCTCAGGCGGCCGCGCGGACAGGCGCGGCGGGCTTGAGGCCCTCGGCCTTCATGCTCATGCCGCCCTTGCCGTCACGGGACCAGGAGCTGACCACCGGGTTGATCAGCTCGACGTACTGGCCTTCCTCGAACTCGCCGGGGTCGGCAGTCAGGGTGACCCTGATCTCTTCGCCCTTGGCGGGGCGTTCGCCCGGGGCGGTGCGCTGCTTGGCGAACAGGGCCACGCTGAACTGGGTGGTGCCGTCGAAGTTAAGGGCGGGCTTGGTCTGGCCAGTCTTGTCGTCGGTGACCATCTTGACGGCGATGGACTCAGTGATCATGAAGCGGTAGCCGGAGAGGTTGACCGGGAGGTTGCGCATCGTGTGCTCCTAGCTGCTCGTTAGAACTATCTCTATTGAACAGGCTAGGCTGCTTCGTGTCAATAGAGCTATCTCTATTACCTGTTTTCGCTGGTCAGAGGCAGTAGAGATAGGCTTATTTCGATCAAGGGAGGCTTCGTGAGTACTGGCTACCGGGAACTCGCCGACATCCTGCGGGCGGCGATCAACCGAGGCGACTACCTGCCGGGGGCCACCCTGCCCAAACAGGAGGAGCTAGCCGCAGCTCACGGGGTGAACATCAACACCGTGCGGAAGGCTGTTGCCGTGCTTGAGGCCGAGGGCCTCGTGACGCCGGTCCGCCGCAAGGGCACCGTCGTGCGCGAGCGCCCCGTCATGAAGCGGCTGGGGGCCGAGCGTTACGCCAAGAGCAAGTGGAAGTTCGGCTTGGTGGCCTTCGCCGCCGACCGTGAGGCGTCCGGCCGGGAGTGGAAGGCCGGAGACCAGACCAACACGGTCCGGAAGACCACGGCTGACGAGGAGATCGCCGAGGCACTGGGGATCGAGCCCGGCAGCGACGTGTACGAGCGTGTCCGGCTGGTCAAAGACGGCGGCAACCCGACGCACACCCTGACGAGCTACTACCGCCCCGAACACGTCGACGGCACGCCGCTCGTTGACCCCACGCCCGGTCCGGCGGGTCGAGGCGGAGGCTTCGCCGTGCTGACCATGCAGGGGTTCGAGCCCGATGCGATCACCGAGACCGTGAGCGCCCGCATGCCGACCCCGGACGAGGCTGAGACGCTGAATCTGCCCGCCGGAGAGCCCGTCGTGGTGCTCAAGCGGCGCACCGTGACCAAGGACGGCGTGCCCATCGAGTTCGCCCGCGGTGTCCACGCCGCAAGCCGCTTCGCGTGGACGTACAACTTCCCCATCCCTGACTAGGAGAGCACCGCCGTGCCCGACGCACTGCCCCAGGACATCCTTGAAGACGTCCGGATCCTGTGGGACTACAACCGGATCGACGACCAGCCTCGCCGCTGTGACGTCGGAATCGGCCTGGGGAGCCATGATCTCGGCGTCGCCGACCACGCGGCCGAGCTGTACCACGCTGGCTACCTCCCGCTGATCGTGTTCACCGGGGCCAACGCTCCCACTACGGTCGACCGCTTCCCGCGCGGCGAGGCCGTGCACTACCGGGAACGCGCCATCGAACTCGGCGTGCCCGACGAGGCGATCCTGGTGGAGCCCAAGGCCCGGTACACCGGGGAGAACTTCGAGCTGTCCCGAGCTTTGCTGGAGTCTCGCGGGGTCGAGGTGGCGTCCGTGATGGTCGTCTGTCGCCCGTACCAGCAACGCCGGGCGTACGCGCTCTGCCGCAAGATGTGGCCCGAGGTCGACGTGCTGTGTTCGGCGCAGCAGGTCGAGTTGGTCGACTACCTCCGCAGCATGGGCGACGACGCCAAGGTGATCAACACCATCACCGCCGACACGCAGCGCATCGTGCTGCACGGCGAACAGGGTGTGGCTCTGCCCCAGGAGATGCCCACCGAGGTCTGGGCCGCGTACGAGCGCTTGGTGGCCGCTGGCTACGACAAGCGCGTCATCAAGGACCCTGCCTGACCGTCCCGGCCGAGCAGGTGTTCAAAGTTTCTTCTCTTGTTCAAGGCGGCCCCTGCGGGGCCGCGCGGGGCCGTGCTGTCACCCGAGGGCACGGCGGCCGGCACTCCGCGCAGTAGTGCGGAGCGCCCAAGCGGACCTGCGGCCCGCGGGCGCTCCGCCGAGGTAGCGGAGTGCCGGCCGCCGCACCCACGGGAACGACCCCGCGCAGCCCCACAGGAACCGCAGAACACGAGATGTCCTCGCCGGACGGGCAGGTCTCCAGGAGGACGGGGAGCCGCCGAAGCCGCGGCGAGGTGGGTGGTCCGGGGTTCGCGTCCTCCCGTCGACCTCCCCGAGGGCAACCACACGCATCAAGGGGGCGATTCCAGCCTGGCGCCCATCGAGGTGGGCAGGAGCCCCCTTGACCCGCGTGGTTGGGGCTAGCCAGGTCGACGGGAGGACGCGAGCCCCCCTCCTTGGGGGAGGGGAAGAACCGGGTGCCGAGAGTGGCGAGGGAGTACGAGCGCCGGGTGCCTGGTTGACCGGGTGGTTGGGGCGCTCGGCTGCCGCGCCCATGGACAGCTCTCCGCCTAGCGGCTACGACCAGCCCACAGGCTTGCCCTCGAAACGGCGGGGATGTTGATCAGCAGGTGCAGGCAAGGACAAGATCATTCCCCGCACTTACCCCGCACAAATGACGACAAAAGACCGTGATCAACAGCCGGAATCTTCGAAGTCTTGGCGGGCATCTCAGCAGCTCACGATGGCTTTCAGGCACTGTCCACAAGCGACGGCAAGTGTGGATCGCTGAACAGCGGGTTCGGGGTTCAAGTCCCTGGCGGCGCACCACAGAGATCGACCCCATCGGCTTCGGCTGGTGGGGTTGTTTGTTTTGGACCGTCCACAGTGGAGCCATGGTGGGGCGGATTCCGTCGACGGGTGCTCGCTCGCGTGGTGTTGCCGTTGTGGCGCAACGACAACACCACGCGAGCTGTTGTGTTCGGGTCAGGTCGTGGCAGGCGCTCTGGTCGCGTCGTCCCGCTGTCCGGCTCGGCCGAGCCGGCCTGGGCGCAGGAAGGCCATCGCGCACATGCCGACCGCGGTGGCTGCCCCGGCGGCGACGAAGATCGAGCCGTAGCCGTAGGTCGCGGCCAGGTAGCCGGCCAGGGTGGGTGCGGCGACCGCGGCGATGTTGGCGATGAAGTGGGTGAAGCCGCCGAAGGTGCCCGCGCGGGCGGGTGCGGTGTCGATGATGACGGCCCAGAACACCGCGTTGGGCAACGAGTTCAGCGCGTTGCCCAGCGCCATCAGGGCGAGCACGCTGGTCGCGTCCGGCATCAGTGGGATGAGCAGGAAGCACACCGAGGTCGCCGCCATGGCCAGTACCGCGAACAGGTTGCGGGCGATGCGCAGGTTCCCGGTGCGCCTGCGCAGCGCGTCGGTGATGCGGCCGCCGAGCAGGATGGTCACGCAGGCGCCGATCCACGGGATCATGCCGAGGTACCAGAGCGAGCCGAGGGAGAACTGGAACTGGTCCTGGAGGTACTTCGGCACCCAGGTCTGGATGGTGAAGTTGACGAACATGAAGGCGAAGTAGCCCACCGCGTTGAGCAACAGGGTCCGGCTGGTGAAGAACGCGCGGACCGGGATCGGCTGCCCGGCAGGCGCCTCCGGGCCGGACTCGGCGCGGATGTGCGCCAGTTCCGCCGGACTCACCAGGGGATGCTGCTCGGGCTTGTCCCGGAACAGGCGGTAGAACACCAGCAACAGCGCGAAGCCCGCCACGCCGAGCACGATGAAGGTGACCCGCCAGTTGCCGGTGAGGGTGAGCAGGCCGACCGAGACCGGCGCGGTCAGCAGCGCACCCAGCGGGGTGCTGAGCAGGCCGACGGAGACCGCGAACCCGCGTTCCCGTGGCGCCGCCCAGTCGGCCATGGTGCGGTTGATGGTGGAGTAGGCCGGGCCCTCGGCGAAGCCGAAGAGCACCCGCACCACGGCGAACCCGGCCAGCGCCGACCCGCCGAACAGGCCGATGCCGATCTCCCCGGCGAAGGCCGAGGCCACCTCCAGCGCCGACCACGCCGCCCCCGCCCACAGCCACACCCGGCGGGCGCCCAGCCGGTCGGCCGCCCAGCCGCCGATCAGGGCGCCGAACATGTAGCCGTAGCCGAAGAAACCGAGGATCTGGCCCCACTCCCCGGTGGAGAAGCCGAACTCGGCGATCACCGGACCCGCCGCGTAGGACAGGGCGCCCCGGTCGATGTAGTTGACCAGCGCGACCACGACCAGCAGGCCGAAGACCACATAGCGGTATCGGGGAGTGCGCATGCCAGCTCCTTGCCTCGGCGTGCGCAGACTTTATAAAGTGCACAGTATGCAAAGCAACCCTCAGCGCGATCGTCCCGTCGTCGCGGTCGCCGCGCTCGGCGGGACCATCGCGATGGCCCGGCCCGCCGCGGGTGGCGGGGTGGTCCCCCGGCTCAGCGCGGCGGACCTGCTCGGCGGGCTCGGCGCGGACCTGCCGATGGAGGTGCGTGCCGAGACCCTCGCCGGCCTGCCCGGCGCCTCGCTGGACTTCCCGACGCTGCTGCGCTGCCGGGCCTGGGGACTGCGACAGGTCGAGGACGGCGCGGCCGGACTGGTGATCGTGCAGGGCACCGACACGCTGGAGGAGACGGCCTACTTCTTCGAGGCGACCTGGCCGCGCGAGGCGCCGGTGGTGGTCACCGGCGCGATGCGGGACCCGGGCCAGGCCAGCTCGGACGGCCCGGCGAACCTGCTGGGCGCGCTGACCGTGGCCGCGGATCCGCGTGGCCGGGGGCGGGGCGCGCTGGTCGCCTTCAACGACGATGTGCATCAGGCGCGCTGGGTGCGCAAGGCCCACGCCAGCCACCTGGAGGCGTTCTCCTCCGCGCCCGCGGGTCCACTCGGGCTGCTCGCTGAGGGCGCGGTGCACTACTTCCACCCGGCCGCGGCCCGCCCACCGGCGCTGCCGGTACTGGAGGCGGACTTCGCCGGGCGGGTTCCGGTGCTGGAGGCCGGGCTCGCCGAGGACGGGGCGATGCTGGCCGCCCTGGTCGAGGCGGGCGCGCGGGGTGTGGTGGTGGCCGCGGGCGGGGTCGGGCACGTCTCCAGCGGGTGCGCCGAGGTGATCGAGCGGGTACTGCCGGAGATCCCGGTCGTGATCGCCTCCCGTACCGGCGCCGGCACCACCTTCCGTGCCACCTATGGCTTTCCCGGTTCGGAGTCGAGCCTGCTCGCGATGGGCGCGACGATGGCGGGCTGGCTGTGCCCGCGCAAGGCCAGGGTGCTGCTGCACATCCTGCTGGCCACCGGTGCGAGCCGGGCGGAGATCGAGCGCGAGTTCCGCCTGCGCGGCGACCTCGGCTAGATTCCCCGCGATGACCACCCGCCCCCGCACCAACTACGAATTCGCCCGGCAGCAACTGCGGGCGGACATCCTGGACGGCAGGCTCGCGCCGGGGGCCAAGCTCATCCAGACCGAACTGGCCGCCCGGCTGGAGCTGTCCACCACGCCGGTGCGCGAGGCGTTGCAGGATCTGGCCCGCGAGGGGCTCGTTCTGCTCGATCCGCATCGCGGCGCGTTCGTGCGGGAGCTGTCCCTGGCCGAGGTCCGCGAGATCTACGAGCTGCGGATCCTGCTGGAGCCGATGCTGCTGCGGCAGGCCGCGGGCGGGATCGGCGCCGACCTGCTGGTCCGGGCGGAGGAGCTGCGGCGGCGGATGGCCGAGGAGACCGACCTGTCCCGCTGGGCCGAGCTGAACCGGAAGTTCCACGCCACGCTGCTCTCCCCCGCCGACGGCAGCAGGCTGGCCGGGATCGTGGCAGGCCTGCGGGACAGCGCCACCCCGTTCGTCGCGCTGTCCCTGCGTGAACCGAGCCAGCGCGCGGACAGCAACGCCGAACACGCCGAGCTGCTCACCCTGCTGCGGGCCGGCGACCTCGAGGCCGCCGCCGAACTCACCCGCCGCCACCTCGCGGCCACCCTGCGCATCATCGAATCAAACTGACCCGGCGTACGACTTTGCCCAACCCGGCGTACGACTTTGGCCAACCGGGCGTACGACTTTGGCCAACTGGGCGGCCGCGGGTGGGTTGTCACTGACTAGAGGGCGAGCATCGCCGCGGCGACCTCGTCGGCGGCCGTGTCGGGGATCGCGATCGCGGCCTGGTCGAGCACCAGCAGCCGCGCACCGGGGATCTCGCGGGCGAGCGCCTCGCCGTTGCCCACCGGGAAGAACGGGTCGCGGCGACCGTGCACCACGAGCGTCGGCAAGGCGAGTTCCGGCAGGCGCTCGCGCCAGCGTGGCGTGCAGTCGAGCCTGGAAAAGACCATGCCGAGCTGGTTGGCCAGCTGGACCGCGGGCTCCGTGCCCGGCGTGCGGTCGAAGATCCGCTCGGCCCTGGCCCGTGCCGCGCCGGGATCGTCGCCGAGGATCTCGGCTCCGGCGGCGGCGAACCCGGCCACCGCCGCCCGGTCGGACCAGTCGGGCATCGGGAGCGCGAACCGTCGCCGCATCACCGCCTTGTCGTGGTCGGGCAGGTCCTCGTCGACCGGGCCCGGTGCGAGCGAGCGCGTCCCGGCGAGGGTCAGCGCCGAGAACGCGTCCGGGTGGTCGAGCGCGGCGACCTGGGCGACCATCCCGCCGACGCCGATGCCCGCCAGGTGCGCGGGCCGGTCGTCGAGCCCACGGGCGAGCGCGGCCGCGTCGGCGGCGAGGTCGCGCAGCGTGTAGGCCGGCGCCTCGGGGTCGAGGGTGGTCGACGCGCCGGAGTCGCGCAGGTCGTAGCGCACCACATGACGTCCGCCGCGGGCGAGCGACTCGCAGAGCGCGTCGGGCCAGGACAGCATGGTCGTGCCACCCGCGAGCAGCACCAGTGGCGCGGCCGCGTCGCCGAAGTGCTCGACCCCGAGCGTGACGCCTTCGGGTGTGCGGAACGAGTGCATCGTCGACCTCCAGGGCGGCTGCGGGAGCGCGGCCACGCTACCGCGCATCAGGCGAGGAGCCTGCGGTACCAGGAAAGGGTGGTGTCCAGGGCTTTCTCGATCGGGGTTGGGTGCAGGCCGAAGGTGTCGGCGATGGCCTGGCAGTCCACGATCTGCGGTTCCAGGTATTGGTAGAACAGCTCGGCGTACTCGCGCATGAGGGTGGCGTCGAAGGGGCCCCAGGCCTGATCTGTTGGTGCGGACAGGATTTCCAGCGTGAGCCGGTGGCCGAGGCGTTCGCCGATGAGGTGGTGCACCTCGCGGGTGGTGTGGGTGGATGTGGTGGGGACGTGCCAGGCGCGGCCCGGTGCGTCGGGGTGTTCGCCGAGGGTGGCCAGTGCGGCGGCGACGTCGCCGATGTAGCTGTAGGCGTGCGGCTGGTCGAGGTCACCGAAGGCGATGACCGGTTCTCCCTTCAGGGCGGGGATGAAGGTGGCGCCGCCGAGTGCGGAGTTGAGGACGCGGGGGCCGTAGAAGTCGGCGGCGCGGGCGATGGTCACCGTGGCCTCGCCGTTGGCGTGGGCGGCCAGGTAGCCCTCGGCGATCTCGGCGCGGAGCTTGCCCTTGCGCGAGGTGGCGCGGTGCGGGGTTTGCTCAGTCATCGGGGCGCCGCCGGTGGGGCCGTACATATAGAGCGTGTCGGTGACCACGAGACGGGCGCCGCTGCTGGCCGCGCCGGCCAGGAAACCGGCCTGGAAGCGGAAAAGCAGGTCGGCCCAGAGTTCGTAGGGGGCGTGCGCGCAGTGGTAGATGGTCGTGGCGCCGGCGCAGATCGAGCGCATGGCGTCGAGGTCGGTGACGTCGGCGGCGAGCAGTTCGACCCCGGGCGGGACCGGGGCGGAGCCGCTCCGGTTGACCGCGCGGACGTGGTGGCCCCGGGTGAGCAGTTCGTCGATCAGGGTCAGCCCGGCGGGGCCGGTGCCGAAGACGATGTGCGTTTCACGGTCGGCGTTCATGCCTGATGTCCTTTGCTGGTAAGGAAATTCAGTTGGCGCAGAGGGCGCCGGGCGCGGGCAGTCGCCGTTCGGTGAGGTAGGTGTCCATGGCCTCGCGGACGCAGTCGGAGAACAGGATCATCGAGTAGTCCTCGCCCTCGCGGGAGAGCACGACGCTGCCGGGCAGTCGCGCCGAGAGGCCGAAGCCCCACTGGTAGGCGGCCGAGGACTGGTGGGTGGACTGGACGATCAGGGCGGGCGGCAGGTCGCGCAACGGCGCGGTCACCGGCTGCTTGGTCCGCACCGGCCAGCCCTGGCAGCCTGCCAGGTGGCTCCAGCCCTGCACGGCGCCGCCGAGGTGCGGCGAGAGCTGTTTGGCCATCCGCGCCAGCTGGGCGAGTTCGGCATAGCCGGTGGCGGCGGGCGCGGTGTCCAGGCAGGCGCGGGTCAGTGCCTGGACCCGGTTGAGGGTCTTGTCCTGCACCACGGTGAAGGCGGTCCCGTCACCGTCGACGGCCTGCTTGATCGCCTTGGCGGTCTCCGGCCACTGCGGGAACTTGATGTTGAGGAAGTCCTGCATGGCCGAGCGGATGTCCTCGCCGGTCAGCGATCGCCGGGGGTCCTTGGTGGGAATCGGCCGCCGGTCGGCGTCGGCGACGAGCCGGTCGAACAGCCCCGCGACATCCTGTCCGGACAGCACGCACTGGGAGTCGGTGCGGCACCAGTCGGCGAATCGGTTGAACGACTGCTCGGCGGTGCTGATCTCGGCGGCCAGGCGGGCGACCGGGGACTGGCCGTCGTCCAGCACGCTGTCGGCGAACAGGGTGCGCAGCCGGCCGGGGAAGAGCTGGGCGTAGGTCTTGCCGAGCAGGGTGCTGTAGTGGATGCCGTACCAGTTGAGCTGTTTCTCGCCGAGCCCGATGCGCACCGCTTCCATGTCGCGGGCGGTGCTGGCGAGGTCCACGTTGGCCAGCAGCTGCTGGTTCTCGCAGGCCGCGGCCAGCGCGCGGTTGTTCGCCACCAGCGCGCGGTACTGCTGTTCGTCGGCGGGAAGTAGGTCACGCCGGGGGCGCGCTCCGGGCGGTTCGCGCAGGTCGTCGGGGTGCTGTGGCCGACGCCGCGCGGATCCACCGCGACCAGGTCGAACCGCTTGCCCACGGGCAACTGCGAGACGAACCCGAACCGGATCGCGTACCGCAGCTGCTCGATGCTTGACCCGCCGGCGCCGTTGTTGAGCAGCAGGCTGCCGATCCGCCGCGCAGGCTCGTCGGCCTTGCGCCGGATCAGCGACAGGGAGATCTCGCCCGTCCGGGGGCGGGACCAGTCGACGGGGACGCGGATGGTGCCGCAGTCCATGCCCTTGAAGTCCGGCTCGGCGCAGGGCTGCCAGGCAATCGGCGCCGGCTTCGGGCTCAGGGCGGAGGCCGGGGCTGACGCCGCGGCCGCGGTCGCGGCGGGCATGGGGGCGAGCACCGCGGTGGCGAGTGCGGCGGCCACCAACTTGACGGCGATCATGACGCGTCCTCTCGGTAGTGAGTGATGGACCACTCACTCTTTCGTTGAGGAGTAATTAACCACTCACACTTGGCGGTGTCAACCGGTGGTGGTGGCCGGAACCGGCTACTTGGGCGAGGGCAGGCGCGTTCGCTGCGGACGTTGCGTGGCAGGCGAAGATGGGTTGACTCGGCGGCGGTGCGGTGTTTGCCGAGCCGCGAGGGTGGGGCGGGCTTCGGCTGGATCGGCTGGGGCACAACAGAGTTTGGGCATCCGGGCGGGATCCACTCGGGTGCGGTCACCGAGCGGCGCCAATCCACTCGGGTGCGGTCACCGAGCGGCGCCAACCCGCCCGCTTCATCCTCGTGCCCGCCTGGGCAAGAAGCCGACCGCGACCGTCGGATCGCCGCCGTGGCAGCCCTTGGTCGACCGCACCGCTGATCGGCTACGAACCTCAGCGCGACCGGCCTGGCTGTGCGGCCACCTCGCCAGGGGCGGGCCGGATCGCGCTGGTTCGGGCAGTGCGATCCGGCCCGGGGCACCGGGGGCTCAGCCTGTTTGGGCCTGTGCCAGCAGACCCGCGAGGCGGTCCGTGAGGTGGGCCAGGGAGTGGTTGGACGCCGCTGCGGTGGTGAGGAGTTGGCGGAGGTGGTCGATGGCGGCCAGTACCGGGGCGTCGGGGTCTGGTTCGGGGATGGCGAGTTGGGTGAGTAGGTGGTCGGCCAGTTCCGCGGCTGAGGGGTGTTCGAAGGCGATCGCGGTGGGCAGGCGCAGGGTGGTAGCTGCGTTGAGGCGGTTGCGGAGTTCGACCGAGGTGAGGGAGTCCAGGCCCAGGTCGTCGAAGGGGCGGTCGGGGGTGATGTCGGTTGGGGTGTCGTGGCCGAGTACGGCGGCCAGGTGGGTGCGGACCAGGTCGGTGAGCAGGTTTTTGCGGTCGGGGGTGGGGAGGGGGAGCAGGCGTTCGGGCAGGGTGGCTTCGGATGGGGGCTGGGGGGTGGCGGTGCGGCGGTGCGGGGTGGGGGTGATCAGGCCGCGGTAGAGGGCGGGGAGGGCGGTTTGGGCTTGCAGGGCGGACCTGTCGAGGGGGGTGGTGATGACTACTGGTTCGGCCAGGGATTGGGCCGCGGTGAAGAGGATCAGGCCTGTTTCGGGGGTGATGGGGATCAGGCCGTTGCGGGTCATGCGGTCCAGGTCGGACTGGGTGAGATGGCTGGTCATGCCGGTGGCTTCGGACCACAGACCCCAGGCGAGGCTGGTGGCGACCCAGCCTTGGCGGTGGCGGTGCTGGGCCAGGGCGTCCAGGAAGGTGTTGGCGGCGGCGTAGTTGGCCTGGCCGGGGGTGCCGCTGATGCCGGCGATGGAGGAGAACAGCACGAATGAGGTGAGGTCCAGGTGCTGGGTCAGTTCGTGTAGGTGCCAGGCGGCGTTTGCCTTGGGGCGCAACACGTTGTCGAGTTGGGCCGGGGTCAGGGCGGTGACCACGCCGTCGTCCAGGACGCCCGCGGCGTGCACGATGTCGGTGAGTGGGTGGCTGGGTGGGATGGCGGCCAGCAGGGTGCTCAGGGCGTCGCGGTCGGACAGGTCGCAGGCGGTGATGGTGACCTTGGCGCCGAGGTCGCGGAGAGCGGTGGACAGATCGGTGGCGCCGGGGGCTTCGGGGCCGCTGCGGCTGGCCAGGAGCAGGTGGATGCCTGGGTGCTGGGTGGCCAGGTGGCGGGCTATCCGGGCGCCGAGCACGCCGGTGCCGCCGGTGATCAGGGCGGTGCCGTGGCTGGTGGGCGGGATGGTGAGCACGACCTTGCCGACGCCCTTGGCCTGGGCCAGGTGCCGGAAGGCTGCCTTGGCCCGGCGGATGTCCCAGGTGGTCAGCGGCGCCGGTTGCAGGACGCCCTTGTCGAAGAGGGCGAGCACCTCGGCGAGGATGTCGCGCAGGCGGTCCGGGTCGGCGCCGGGGAAGTCCGGTTCGGGGCGGGCCAGGGTGGTGAGGTCGAAGACCCGGTAGGTCACGCCGGGGTGGGCGGCTTCGACCTCGGCGGTCTCGCGGAGGTCGGTCTTGCCCATTTCCAGGAAGCGGCCGCCGGGGGTGAGCAGGGCCAGGGAGGCGTCGATGAACTCCGCGGCGAGGGAGTTGAGCACCACGTCGACGCCGGGGTGGAACCGGTCGCGGAACTCCAGGGTGCGGGAGCTGGCGATGTGGTCGGCGGGGACGCCGAGGGCACGCAGGGTGTCCCACTTGGCGGGGCTGGCGGTGGCGTAGACCTCGGCGCCGAGGTGGCGGGCCAGTTGCACCGCGGCGGTGCCGACTCCGCCGGCGGCGGCGTGGATCAGCACCGATTCGCCTGATTGCAGCTGGGCGAGGTCGACCAGGCCGTAGTAGGCGGTCAGGTAGACCAGCGGGACGGCGGCGGCCTGGGCGAAGGTCCAGCCGTCGGGGATGGGGGCCAGCAATCGGCGGTCGGCCACGGCTTCCGGGCCGAAGGCGCCGTCGAAGTAGCCCATGACCCGGTCGCCGGGGGCCAGGCCGGTTACCCCGGGGCCGGTTTCCAGGACCACGCCCGCGCCCTCGGCGCCCATGGTCACGTTCCGCTCCGGGACCATGCCGAGGGCGATGAGCACGTCCCGGAAGTTCAGGCCCGCGGCGCGCACCGCGAGCCGGACCTGGCCCGCGCCAAGGGGTTCGCGCGGTACTTCCACCAGTGCGAGGTCGTCGGGGGCGGTGTGTGCCACCGGGACCAGTCGCCAGTGCCCGGTGGCGGGCGGGGTGAGGGTGTCGGTGGCCGCGGGGGCCAGTCTGGGCACCTGGATCACGCCGTCGCGCAGGGCGAGTTGAGCTTCGGCGGTGGCCAGTGCGCCGGGCAGGGCGCGGGTCGAGGACTCCCGGCCGTCGGTGTCCAGCAGGACCAGGCGGTCCGGGTTCTCGGTCTGGGCGCTGCGGAGCAGGCCCCACACGGCCGCCACCGCTGGGCTCACCTGCTCGGCCTCGGTGGTGGGCACGGCCTTGCGGGTCAGCACCACCAGGCGGGAGGCGGCGAAGCGCTCCTCGCTGAGCCAGTGCCGCAGGGTGGTCAGCAGGTCGCGCAGCACGGTCGCGGTGTGCTCGACCGGGTTGGTGTCGCTGCCGGTGATGGGCAGCAGGACCGTTGCGGGGACGGGGTTCGCGGTGGCCAGTGCGGTGAGGTCCGGGTGGGTGGTGATCTTCCGGCGGAGGGTGGCCGGGGTGAGTGACTCGTCCTGGCCGAGGAGGGCCCAGGTCTCGGTGGTGCTGGTCAGGTCGGCGGCGGGGATGGCGGGCCAGTCCAGGCGGTACAGGCCCTCCGGGCGGGCCGGGCGCAGGCCGGTGGCGGTGATGGGGCGCAGCAGCAGCGAGTCCACGGTGGCGATCAGGCCGCCCGCGCTGTCGAGCACGGTGAGCGCGGCCGAGACCGAGTCGGTGGACCCGGTGTCCAGGCGCAGCAACACCCTGGCCGCCCTGGCGCCGGCCGCGTGCACGGTGACGCCGGACCAGGCGAAGGGCAGCACGGCAGGGTGGGTGCCCTCGGCCACGCCGAGCAGCAGCGGGTGCAGGGCGGCGTCCAGCAGCGCGGGGTCGAGCACGAACTCGCCGGTCAGGCCGCGTCGTGGCGGCAGCTCGACCTCGGCGAGCAGGTCCGTGCCCTGGCGGGACAACCGGCGCAGGCCGCGGAAGGCCGGACCGTAGGCGTAGCCCTGTTCGGTGAGCCGGGCGTAGAACTCGGTCAGGTCGATGTCCGGGCCGCTGCCGGTGGGCCAGTCGGGTGTGGTGACCGGCGCGGTGGTGGCCGAGAGCACCCCGGCGGCGTGCCGGGTCCAGGGCTGCTCGGTGTCCGGACGGGAGTGCACGCTCAGTGTGCGGCGGCCGGACTCGTCTGGTGGGCCGACCACGACCTGGACGTCGGCGCCGCCCTGTTCGGGCAGGATCAGCGGCTCCAGGAGGGTCAGTTCGTCCACCCGGGGGCTGCTGGTCCGCTCCCCCGCGCGCAGCGCCAGGTCCAGCAGCGCGGCCCCGGGCAGGATCACCGCGTCGAGGACCCGGTGGTCGGCCAGCCAGGGGTGGGTGTGCTGGGAGAGCCTGCCGGTGAGCAGGGTGTCGCCGCCGGTCGCGCTGTCCACGGTGGCGCCGAGCAGTGGGTGGTCGGCGGTGCTCAGCCCGGCGCCGGCGAGGTCGCCCGCACCGGATCTGGCGGTGAGCCAGTAGCTCTCGCGCTGGAAGGCGTAGCCGGGCAGTTCGGCCGGGCGGGCGCCGGTGCCGGCGAACACCGCGGTCCAGTCAACCGGGACGCCCTGGGTGAAGGCGGTGGCGAACGCGGTCAGCAGCTGGTCGAGGCCACCCTGATCGCGCCGCAGCGTGCCGGTGACCAGGGCGTCCGCGCCGACGTCCTCGACGGTTTCCTGGATGCCCACGGTGAGCACCGGATGCGGGCTCATCTCCAGGAACGCGTCGTACTGCTCGGCGAGCAGTGCCCTGGTGGCCTCCTCCAGCCGCACGGTCTGGCGCAGGTTCCGGTACCAGTACCCGGCGTCGGCCTCGTGGTCGCCGAGGTACTCCCCCGTCACCGTGGACAGCAGCGGCACCCGCATCCGACGCGGTTCGATCGGCGCGAGCAGGTCGGCCAGTTCGTCGCGGACCAGCTCGACGTGCGCGGAATGGGAGGCGTAGTCGACCGGGATCCGGCGGGCCTGCACACCGGCCACGGTCAGTTCGGCGAAGAGTTCGTCGAGTGCGGCGGCGTCGCCGGAGACCACGGTGGAGGACGGTCCGTTGACCGCGGCCACCGAGATCCGACCGTCCCAGGTGGACAGTCGCTGGTCAACGTCGTCGCGGGGCAAGGGGATGGAGACCATGCCACCCTTGCCCGCCAGTGCGAGCAGGGCCTTGCTGCGCAGGGCCACGATCCGGGCCGCGTCGGCGAGGGAGAGCGTGCCGGCCACGTGCGCGGCGGCGATCTCGCCCTGGGAGTGGCCCAGCACGGCGGCGGGTTCCACCCCGTGTGCCCGCCAGAGCGCGGCCAGGGACACCATCATCGCGAACAGCGCGGGCTGGACGACGTCCACCCGGTCCAGTTCGGGCGCGCCAGGCTCACCGCGGACCACGGCGTGCAGTGACCAGTCCAGGTGTGGGGCGAGTGCCTGTTCGCATTCGGCCATCGCGGTGGCGAACACCGGCGAGGAAGTCAGTAGTTCCCTGGCCATCCCGGCCCACTGGGATCCCTGGCCGGGGAAGACGAACACCACCTTGCGCCGCTTGGCAGCGGTGTCCGCGGTGACCAGGCCGGTGGCCGGGGCGCCGGTGGCGAGTGCGGCCAGGCCTTCGGTCAGCCGGGTGCGATCGCCGAGCAGGACCGCGCGGTGCTCGAACACCGCTCGGCCCGAGGCCAGCGACCAACCAATGTCCACAGTGGACAGATCGGTCACCGTGGCGTGCAGTCGTTCCGCCTGTGCCCGCAAGGCTTCCGGGCTGCGGGCAGACAGCACCCAAGGCAGCACCGCGGGTTCATCGTCGGTGACCGGGACTTCGGGTTCGGGGGTCTCCTCCAGCACGACGTGCGCGTTGGTGCCGCTGATCCCGAAGGAGGACACCCCGGCCCGCCGAGGGGCTTCCTGGCGCGGCCAGGGCTGGGCCTGCGTCAGCAGCCGGATGCCACCGCCGGACCAGTCCACCAGCGGGGTCGGCTCGGTGACGTGCAGGGTGCGCGGCAGCACCCCGGCCCGCATCGCCTGCACCATCTTGATCACACCGCCGATCCCGGCGGCGGCCTGGGCGTGGCCGATGTTGGACTTCAGCGAGCCCAGCCACAGCGGCCGGTCCCCTGGCCGGTCGCGGCCGTAGGTGGCCAGCAGCGCGTCCACCTCGATCGGATCGCCCACCTTGGTGCCGGTGCCGTGTGCCTCCACCACGTCGACGTCCACAGTGGACAGTCCGCCGTCGGCGAGGGCCCGGCGGATCACCGCCTGCTGGGCCGCGCCGCTGGGTGCGGTCAGGCCGTTGGAGGCGCCGTCCTGGTTCACCGCGGATCCCCGCACCACGGCCAGGATGCGGTGTCCGTTGCGGCGGGCCTCGGACAGCCGTTCCAGCAGCACCAGGCCCACGCCCTCGGCCCAGCCGGTGCCGTCCGCGGCCGCGTCGAAGGCCCGGCAGCGGCCGGTCGGGGACAGTCCGCGCAACCGGCTGAACTCCAGGAACGCCCCCGGTGAGGACATCACCGTGACGCCACCGGCCAGCGCGAGGGAGCACTCCCCCGAGCGCACCGAGCGCACCGCGTTGTGCAGGGCTACCAGGGAGGAGGAGCAGGCCGTGTCCACGGTCACCGCGGGTCCGGTGAAGCCGAACTGGTAGGCCACCCGGCCGGAGGCCACACTGCCCAGGTTCCCGGTGTAGAGCAGCCCTTCCAGGTTCTCCGGCATCCGGTCGTAGGCCGGCCCGTAGTCGTGGTACATCAGTCCGGCGAAGACCCCGGTGTCGCTGCCGCGCAACGATTCCGGGTCGATGCCCGCGTGTTCCACGGTCTCCCAGGCGGTTTCCAGCAGCAGCCGCTGCTGCGGGTCCATGGCCAGGGCCTCCCGGGGGGACAACCCGAAGAAGGCGGGGTCGAACTCGTCGGCCTGGTGCAGGAATCCGCCCTGGCGCACCGCGGATTTCCCGGCCTGGGCCGGATCGGCGTCGAAGAGGTCCGCGGGCCAGCCGCGGTTGTCCGGGAAGCCGGAGATCGCGTCCACCTCGTCGGCGACCAGTCGCCACAGTTCCGCGGGCGAACTCACCCCGCCGGGGAACCGGCAGGCCATGCCCACGATCGCCACCGGCTCGTCCACCTCGGCGGTGCGGGCCGGGGCGGCGCTCGCCGCGGTACCGGTCAGCGCGGCCAGCAGGTGCGCGGCGAGGTCGTGCGGGGTCGGGAAGTCATAGACCAGGCCGGTGGGCAGGCGCAGTCCGGTGGCCGCGGCCAGTGCCTCGCTCAGGCCCACCGACATCATCGAGTCGAAGCCCAGTTCGGTGAATGGCGCGCGCAGCTGGACCGGTGTGCCACCGGCCAGGCCCAGTGCCACCGCGACCTGCGCCGAGACCAGGCCGGTCACCGCCTGCTGACGCTCCACAGTGGACAGACCGGCGAGTCGTCCGGCGAACCCGGTCTCGACGGGGGTGGGCGCCGTCTCGGCGGTGTCCAGCCAGTGCCGGTCCCGCTGGAAGGCGTAGGTGGGCAGCTTGACCCGGTGGCCCGCGCCCGCGCTGAAGCTGTGCCAGTCCACCGCCGCGCCGCGGACGAAGACCTGCCCGAGCGCGGCCAGGAAGCTCTCCCGTTCCGGCTTTCCCTTGCGCAGCACGGCGGCCGTGACTCCGGACTCGGGCAGGCAGCGCGCGGCCATCGGGGCCAGCACGGCGTCCGGGCCCAGTTCCAGGAAGGTTCCCGCACCCGCGGCCCGCAGCGCGAGCACCGCGTCCAGGAAGCGGACCGGTTCGCGCACGTGCCGCACCCAGTACTCGGCGTCGGGGGCCACCGGCCGCCCGGTCACCGTGGAGATGATCGGCAGCCGTGGCGGGTAGTGGGTCAGTCCGGCGCAGACCGCGCGGAACTCGGCCAGCATCGGCTCCATCAGCGGCGAGTGGAAGGCGTGGCTGACCCGCAGCGGCCGGGCCCGGTGCCCGCGCGAGCGCAGTTGTTCGACCACCGCGGCCACCGCGGTCTCGGCGCCGGAGAGCACCACCGCGTTCGGGCCGTTGACCGCGGCGATGCCCAGCCGCTCCTCCTGTCCGGCCAGCAGTGGCAGGACCTCGGCCTCCGGGGCGAAGACCGCGACCATCGCGCCACCGGGCGGCAGCGCGCCCATGAGCCTGCCGCGCGCGGCCACCAGCGTGCAGGCATCGGGCAGCGACAGCACCCCGGCCACGTGCGCGGCGGCCAGCTCGCCAATGGAGTGCCCGGCCAGGTAGGCCGGTTCGAACCCGCGTGCGCGGGCCAGCCGGAACAGCGCGACCTCCAGCGCGAACACCGCGGGCTGGGCGAATTCGGCCCGGTCCAGTCCCTCGCCGGAGTTGATCACTTCGCGCAGCGGGCGGCCCAGCAGCGGGTCCAGCTCCGCGCACACCTGGTCGAAGGCCGCGGCGAACTCGGGGAATGCCTGGTACAGCTCGCTTCCCATGCCTGGCCGGTGCGCGCCCTGACCGGTGAACAGCACCGCGGGCACGCCCTCGGTGAACTGACCGCGCAGCACACCGGGCGCGGGCCTGCCCTCGGCCAGCTCGGCCAGGCCGGCGAGCAGCTCGTCCCGGTCCTCGCCCAGCACCACCGCGCGGTGCTCGAACAGGGTGCGGGCGCCGACCAGTGTCCGGCCGATCGCGGCCGGGTCCAGTTCCGGGTCGGCGAGCACGAACTCGCGCAGCCGCCCGGCCTGGGCGGCCAGCGCGGCCTCGGTCCGCCCGGACAGCACCCACGGTCCGCCCGGATCGCCTTGGCCCACCAGGGTTTCCGGTTGTGGCCAGTCGGTGACGACCAGGTGGCAGTTGGTGCCGCCCATGCCGAAGGAGCTGACCCCGGCCACCAGCGGCCGGTCCGGGGCCGGCCAGTCGCCGAAGTCCTGCCGCACGGCCAGGTTCAGCCGGTCCAGGTCGATGGCGGGGTTGGGTTCGCGGTAGTTCAGGCTGGCCGGGATGCCCCGGTGCCGCACGCTCAGCGCCACCTTGATCAGCCCGGCGATGCCTGCCGCGCCTTCGAGGTGGCCGATGTTGGTCTTGACCGAGCCGACCTGCAGCGGCGGCCCGGCCCGCTGGGCGCCGAGCACCGCGCCCAGCGCGGCCGCCTCCACCGGATCGCCCGCCTTGGTGCCGGTGCCGTGCAGCTCGACGTACTGGGCCGCACCGGGTTCCAGGCCGGTGTAGGCGTAGGCGGCGCGCAGCACCTCGCCCTGGGCCTGTTCGCTTGGCACGGTCAGGCCGTTGCCCGCGCCGTTGTTCACCGCGCTGCCGCGGATCACGCAGTAGATGTCGTCCCCGTCGGCGACCGCTCGTTCCAGTGGCTTCAGCAGCACCGCGCCGCCGCCCTCGCCGCGCACGTAACCGTTGGCCCTGGCGTCGAAGGTGTAGCAGCGGCCGTCCGGGGACAGTCCGCCCCAGGCGGCCGAGATGGCCGCGGTCTCGGCCAGCAGGGCCAGGTTCACCCCGCCCGCGATGGCCAGTTCGGACTCACCGTGCCGCAGGCTCTCGCAGGCCAGGTGCACCGCGACCAGCGAGGAGGACTGCCCGCTGTCCACCGCCATGCTCGGCCCGTGCACACCGAGGAAGTAGGACAGCCGGTTGGCCAGGATGCTGCGGTGGATGCCGGTGGTGGTGTGCTGCGCGGCTTCCGCGGCGTTGCGGTAGGACAGCTGGGCGTAGTCGTCCCAGATGGCGCCGACGAACACGCCGAGCTTGCTGCCCGCGATCGTGCCGGGCACGATCCCGGCGTCCTCCAGGGCTTCCCAGCCCAGTTCCAGCATCAGCCGCTGCTGCGGGTCCATCGCGGCGGCCTCGCGCGGGGAGATGCGGAAGAAGGCAGGGTCGAAGGTGTCGATCTCGTCCAGGAACGAGCCGAACTGGCCTTCGGCCCGCCACCGCCGGGCCGGCACCGCACCGATGGTGTGCTGCCCGGCGCGGAGCAGCCGCCAGAACTCACCCGGTGCCGCGGCCCCGGGGAAGCGACAGGAAATGCCGACGACGGCGATGCCATCCATATTGGTGTCTCCACAGTGGCGGGGGAAAAGCCGTTGTGGCGACGGTAAAAACCCCGGCCGGACTCCGGCTCAAGAACCACTGATCCCCAGCGAGGGCATGGGTTCCTCGATTTCCACTACAGCGCAGCCCCAGCTGTAGCCTGCGCCGACGCTGACCAGCACGCACTTCTCGCCCGGCTGGACCGCGCCGGTGCGCACCAGGTGGTCCAGACCGGCGAACTGATCGCCCGCGCCCAGGTGTCCCACGGTGCGGCCCCAGTCCCAGGCGGTGCGCGCCTGCTCGATGCCGAACCGGTCGTAGTACAGCGATTCCAGCCGGATCCGGCCGAAGTTGGGCAGGATCACCCAGTCCGCCTCGGCGAGTTCGAGTTCGGCCTCGGCCAGCGCGTGTTTGAGCACGGTGGTCTGTCCCTGCGCCACCCGCCGCAGCGCGAAGGACATCCCGTGCTTGCGGTTGAACGACTTGGTCACCTCCTCGAAGCCGATCGGGCTGCGGTGTGACAGCGGCGCGTCGCCGAAGGGGTCCTCGCCGCGGTGCGAGGGTTCCAGCTCGGGGTCGGCGAAGGTGGCCAGCGACCGGAGCCGGGCGAACCCGCCGCGCCGGGACAGCACCACCGCCGCGCCGCCGTCCCCGTACGGCGTGCCGGGATCGGCGCGCCAGCGGTCGAAACCGGGCGGGCAGTACCGGTCGCCGGTGGTGAGCAGGGCGTCCCGGCGGCCGGGCGCGGCGAGCAGGTAGGAGGCGGCCAGGTCCAGTGCGGCCAGGCCGCCGTTGGACATCTGCCGGATCTCGATCGCCGGGCACTGGTTGCCGACGGTCTCGCGCTGGATGTAGGAGGCCACCGCCCAGACGTCGTGGCCCTGGTAGTAGGTGTCGGCGTGCAGGATCAGGTCCACATCACCGGGTCCGGACCCGGCGGTGGCCAGGGCGGTTCGCGCGGCCAGCACGGCCATCTCGGGCGCGGACTCGCCCGCCGAGACCGCCACCGCGTCCATGCCGGTGCGCTCGGGCAGCATCGCCGGGCACTCCCCTGCGGCCACCGCCTCGGCCAGCGTTCGCCGGGGCGGCAGCCAGGATCCGGTGCCGCGCAGGAAAATGTCGTCAAATCGCACCGGGCACCTCCGGCCGGTTGGCTGACGGGTTCACCAGGTGACCTTGAGTTCCCACAGGCCGTAGACGATCGCGCGCTCCTTGGCCGGGATCCGCTCGACCGGGTCCACCAGCCGCAGGGTGGGAATCCGCTCGAAGAGCCGGGACAGCACGACCTCCAGCTCCAGCCGGGCCAGGTCCGCGCCGATGCACAGGT
The DNA here is from genome assembly GCF_052078295.1 of Crossiella sp. CA198. Taxonomy (NCBI): domain Bacteria; kingdom Bacillati; phylum Actinomycetota; class Actinomycetes; order Pseudonocardiales; family Pseudonocardiaceae; genus Crossiella; species Crossiella sp. CA198. The sequence goes on along the minus strand of NZ_JBQJIM010000046.1, from coordinate 14,069 downwards.
GCGCGCCATAGCCGAAGCCGATGTGCCTGCGGCTGCCGCGGGTGATGTCGAACTCCGCCGGGCGGTCGAACTCGCCGGGATCGCGGTTGGCCGCCTGCAGCAGGCACAGGATGCCCTCGCCCGCGCGGATCACCTCGCCGCCGAGTTCGATGTCGGCCAGCGCGACCCGCGGCACCGCGAGGTCGCCAAGACTGAGCCAGCGCACCAGCTCCTCGATCGCCGGCTTGAGCAGCGCAGGCTCCGCGCGGAGTTTGGCCAGCTGGTCGGGGTGGGACAGCAACGCGGCCACCCCCATGGTGATGTGGTTGGCGGTGGTCTCGTGGCCGCCGTTGATCAGCATCCGGCACATGTGCACCAGCGAGGCGACGTCGAAGTCCTCGTCCTCGGCGCGGTGCTCGGCGATGGCGCGGCTGATCAGGTCATCGCCAGGGGTGGCCATCTTCTGGCGCACCAACGTGTCCAGGTACTGGGCGACCTCGACCATGGCGGCCTGGCGTTCGGCGTGCGAGGAGCTGCCGCCGAAGAGGTTCTCGCCGTGCTTCTGCAGGAAGCCCTGGTCCTCGCGGGGCACGCCGAGCAGCTCGCAGATCATGATCATCGGCGCGGGCAGCGAGACCAGCTGGTGCAGGTCCGCGCCGGGGCCAGCGGCCAGCAGTTGTTCGATGCACTCGTCGGTGTTGCGCTCCAGCGCGCCGCGCAGCTGCCGCACCCGGCGGTGGGTGAAGGAGGCGGCGACCTTGCGGCGGGAGTTGGTGTGCTGCGGCGGGTCGTAGGCGATGAAGGAGGTGTCGCTGCGGAACTCCGGCGGCGCCTCGAAGTAGAACGGGTAGCCGGGGTGCTTGCGCGAGGCGCTGACCCGCGAATCGGTGAGCAGCTGCCTGGCCTCGGCGAAGCCGGAGACCAGCCAGGCGTCCAGTCCGGTGGCCAGCCGCACCTTCGACACCGGTGTGACGCCGATGATCTCCTCGTACTGCGCTGGCGGCGAGAACGGGCATTTCCGCTCGTAGGGAAAGGTTTCTGCGGCCATCGGTGCCCCCGGATCGGCTTGGGTCCTGGATCGGGCCGAAGCCTCCCCGGGGCACCTTGGAGGCGGCTGGAACCGAACTAGAGCGGTTCCCCTCCCCCGGCTCGATCAGTCCGCGAGATACCTGCGCAGGTGCTCGCCGGTGGCCGAGCCGTTGGCGGACAACAACTCCCGCGGGGTGCCGGTGAACACCACCCGGCCGCCGTGCTTGCCGCCGCCCGGCCCCAGGTCGACCACCCAGTCGGCCTGGCGCACGATGTCCAGGTTGTGCTCGATCACGATCACCGTGTTGCCCCGGTCCACCAGCCGGTTCATCAGCGCCACGATGGTGTCCACATCGGACAGATGCAGGCCGGTGGTCGGCTCGTCCAGCACGTAGATGTTGCTGGTCCCGGCCAGCTGACCGGCCAGCTTCAACCGCTGCCGCTCACCACCGGAGAGCGTGCTCAGCGCCTGCCCCAGGCTGATGTAGGCCAGCCCGACGTCGAGCAGCCCGGCCAGCCTGCCCGCGATCTCCGGCTCGGTGAAGAATTGCACCGCGTCCTCGGCGGTCAGCTCCAGCACATCGGCGATGGACTTGCCGCGCAACCGGTGCGCCAGCACCTCCGGCTTGAACCGGCGGCCGTCGCAGGACTCGCAGTGCATCCGCACCGGGTCCATGTAGGCCAGTTCGGTGATCAGCTCGCCGCGGCCCTTGCACTCCTCGCAGGCCCCCGCCGAGTTGAAGCTGAACAGTCCGGCCGGCGCGCCGCTGGCCTTGGTGAACAGCTTGCGGATCGGGTCCATCACGTCCAGGTAGCTGGCCGGGGTGGACCGGGAGGAGGCGGTGATCGCGGACTGGTCGACGAAGATCGTGCCCGGGTACGCCTGCACGAACGCCTCGGCCACCAGCGAGGACTTGCCCGCACCCGCTACCCCGGTGACCGCGGTGAGCACCCCGGTGGGGAAGCTGACCGAGACGTCCTGGAGGTTGTGCAGCGAGACGTTGTCCACCGGCAGTTTCCCGGTGGGCGCGCGGAAGGTGTCCTTGATCGAACCGCCGCGGCGCAGCGCGGCGCCGGTGCGGGTGCCGGACTCGCGCAGCGCGTCGAAGGGACCGGCGAAGACGATCTCGCCGCCGTGCACGCCCGCGCCGGGGCCGACGTCCACGAGGTGGTCGGCGATCTCCATCACATCCGGGTCGTGCTCGACCACGACCACGGTGTTGCCCTTGTCCCGCAACGCACGCAGCAGGTCGTTGAGCCTGCCCACATCCGCCGGGTGCAGGCCGGTGCTGGGCTCGTCGAAGATGAAGGTCATCCCGGTCAGGCTGCTGCTGAGGTGGCGCACCATCTTCAGCCGCTGCGCCTCGCCGCCGGAGAGCGAGGAGGTCGCCCGGTCCAGCGAGAGGTAGCCGAGGCCGATCGAGGCGATCCGCTCCAGCGAGGTGCACACGCTGCGCGCGATCGGCGTGGCCACCGGGTCGTCGATGGCGCCGAGCACCTGGATCAGCTCGCTGACCTCCATCCGCGCGAGGTCCACGATGCTGCGGCCGTCGATGGTGGCGGCCAGTGCCTCCGGGTTCAGCCGGGCGCCTCCGCAGGCAGTGCACTCGCCGAGGTGGATGAACTGTTCCAGGGCGGCCCGCTTGCGCTCACCGAGCGAGCTGAGGTCCCGGTTGAGGTTGGTCCGCACGAAGCGGTCCACCAGGCCTTCGTAGCTCAGCGAGCTGGAGCTGTTGGTGGTGCGCACGGTGACCTTGCCGCCGCTGCCGTGCAACAACATCTGCCATTCGGCCTCGGTGTAGTCGCTCAGCTTCTTCGCGGTGTCGAAGTGCCCGGAGTTGGCGTACTGCTGCCAGTCCAGGCTGCCCACCTTGTGATTGGGCAGCTGGATGGCGCCCTCGTCCAGCGACTTGGTCCGGTCCACCATGCGGTCCGCGTCGGCCTGCCGCTGCTGGCCGAGGCCCTCGCAGGCCGGGCACATGCCCTGCGGGGCGTTGAAGGAGAACATGAACGGCGGGTGCGACGGCGTGGCGTGCCGGGAGAACAGCACCCGCAGGACCGAGTAGATGTCGGTCATGGTGCCCACGGTGGAGCGGGCGTTGCCGCCCACCGGCTTCTGGTCCACCACCACCGGCGTAGTCAGGTTCTCGATGGCCTCGACGTGCGGTCGCTGGTACTTCGGCAGCTGGTTGCGGATGAACCAGTTGAACGTGCCGTAGAGCTGGCGCCGGGCCTCCACCGCCAGGGTGTCGAACACGATCGAGGACTTCCCCGAACCGGAGACGCCGGTGAACACCGTGATCTTGTTCTTCGGAATGCGCAGCGAGACGTCCTTGAGGTTGTGCTCGCACGCGCCGACGATGCGGATGTCGTCATGATCGGTCACGCGCGCACGGTAGTGCCTGCCGCTCAAGCCGCACTTGAGCTGCCTGTGGGATAGCCGTGCGCCCGCGACCGCCGGTCCGACCGCCTCAGCCCTGGACGCGGTGGCGGTCCTGGTAGAGGTCGGAGGTGCTCACCGCGAGCTGGCGCAGCGCGCCCACGTGCGAGCCGAACTCCGGGTGCGAGACCGCCGCGCGCAAGGCCCCGGCGTCCTCCCAGAGCGCGATGTTGACGTACTGCTGCGGGTCCTCGCTGTGCCGGGACAGGGTGTAGCCCTTGATCCCCGGCTGGTCCGCCATGAACTTCGCGACCTGGGCGAAGGCGCGCTCGAACTCCTCCGGGTCGCCCTTGGCCGTGAACCGGTTCACGAAGGTCACGCCACCGTTGCTCATGTCGATCTCCATGGGAGTGCGGATGGTGCCTGGCGAAAAAGGAGTCTGCGGTCGCGCCCTCGAACCCGGATCGAACTCAGCCGGACAGCCCGTGCAGGCAGGCGATCAGGCTGCGCGCCTGCATGTTGATGTAGTTGCTGTGCCGCAACAGGTCCACCAGCTGGGCCAGGGTCAGCCAGCGGTAGCCGGGGTGCTCGGGCTCGAAGTCCTCGGCCACCTCCACCACCAGGTACCGGTTGCGGGCGTGGAAGAACCGGCCGCCCTCCTCCGAGTGCACCGCGTCGAAGCGGATCTGCTGGTAGTCCGCGGCCAGCACGGTGTCCAGGAACGGCGGCCGGGCCTGCGGCGGCAGCGCGTCGTAGTTGGACACCGAGCACTGCACGGTCGGCGCCAGCTCGATCACGTCCACGTAGCCCGGCTCGGTCTTGGCCTGTGCCAGCAGGTGCAGCACCCCGTCGATCCGCTTGGCCAGGAAGGCCACCACGCCCTCGTCGCAGGGCTCGATCATGGGCTGACTCCACGCCCGCACCTCACGGCCCGCCGCGGTGACGCTGACCCCGATCACGTTGAAGTACAGCCCGCTGTCGTGCCGGATCCGGCCGTCCTCCTGCCGCCAGTCGCTGACCTCGCGCAGCGGGATCAGCTCGACCTGGCAGAGCTGCTGACTGCGCACCTCGGTGATCCAGCTGAGCACCTCGGCCATGCTGTGCCGGGTGGCGGACTCCACCGAGTAGGAGCGGATGAGCGCCGCGGTGAACTCGGTGCGCACGTCCTGGAACAGCGGCAGCAGGTCGCGGCCGGCGAAAGGCATGCAGGACAACACGGTGCGCGCGTCCATGTTCACCAGGTCGTCCACCGCGAGCAGCTGGTGCAGCTGGCCGAGGGTGAGCCAGCAGAACCCCTCCAGCAGCTCCACCTCCTCGGTCACCTCCACCACCATGTTGCGGTTGCGCTTGCGGTGGAACCAGGAACCCTGCTCGGACTGCCGGACGTCGGCGAGCACCCGGTGGCCTTCGGTGTCCCGGAAGTACTCCAGGTAGGGCACGGCCGAACCCTGGTGCACCCGGGTGTAGTTGCTGCGGGTGGCCTGCACGGTCGGCGAGAGCTGCAGGCCGTTGCAGTTGCCGGGCTCGATCTTGGCCTGCATCAGGCAGTGCAGCACGCCGGCGAAGCGGGTGACCAGGATGCCGAGGATGCCCACCTCGGGCTGGTTGATGATCGGCTGCTGCCACCAGGTCACCGGGCCGCCGGGCACCACGACGTCCAGACCCTCGATGGAGAAGAACTTCCCGGAGTCGTGGCCGATGTTGCCGGTCTGCCCGTCGACCCGCCAGCCGCTCAGGCTCTGCAGCGGCACGGCGCGGACGTCCATGTGCGAGCGCCGCTTCTCATCGGCCATCCAGCGGTGGAAGTGCTCCAGTTCGGCGATGCGGCCGGAGCGGGCCAGCACGGAACGCGCGATCAGCTCGGCGGGCTCATCGGTCAGTGCGGTCCCGACCGGTAGGGCGGTCCGGGAGTAAGTGGTCAAAGCGGCCTCCAGATGGCTCTGGTCGCAGGGAAAGACACGCAGCCCGCAAGCCACATCGTGTTGCGCGGCTCATATGTTCAATTCCCGGACTCAACACCGCCTGTATTCGCACTCGAATCCCACACGTCAAACGTATGACAAAAAATTGCCGTAGAAATGCCCGTCAAATCGATGCCGTGCCCTGGCAATGAAAAAGAGCCCCGGCGCCCGGCGGCGGTCAGCCATCGGGACACCGGGGCCCTGGCCCCGCCGCGCTCAGCCGCCGAAGGCCGCCGCGTTCTCCCGCACCCACTGGGCGAAGGTCCGCCCCGGCCTGCCGGTGACCTGCTCGACCGTGGGCTGCACGGTGGCGCCCAGCTCCGGCGGGTTCTGCCGCATGCCAAGGAAGAACCCGATGTCCTCGGCGGAGTAGCCCTGCGCGCGCCACTGCTCGATGACCTCGGCCTCGGTCAGGTCGACGTAGCCGATCTCCCGGCCGAGCACCTCGGCGATGATCCGCACCTTCTCCGGCGGGGTGAGCGCCTCCGGGCCGGTCAGCCAGTACTCCTTGCCGGTGTGACCGTCGCTGGTCAGCACGGCCGCGGCCACCGAGGCGATGTCCGCGTCGTGCACCACGGCGCTCCGGACACCGGAGAAGCCCTCCCGGACGAGGCCGTCCTTGCTGATCGACTCGGCCCACTCCAGGGTGTTGGACATGAACTCCACCGGCCCCAGGTAGGTGTGGTCCAGCCCGGCCGCCGCCACCGCCGCGTCCAGCGCGCTGGGCTCCACATCGCCCCGCAGCACGGTCACCTTGCGCACGCCTGCCTGCTTGACCAGCGCCATGATCTCCTCGCCGTTGAACAGCGGCACGTAGTTGTCGCCGAAGCTGATCAGGTGCGCGGCGGTGACACCGGTGAACACCCCGGCCAGGCTGTCGGTGTTGTCCAGGTTGCCTGCCACCACCTCGACACCCGCGGGCAGATTCGCCTTCGCCGGATTGCGGGTGAGCGCGCGAACCTGGTGTCCAGCCGCCAGCAACTCCTCAACAAGCGGACGACCGACGTTGCCGGTGGCGCCGGACACGAAAATGGTCATGGATTACCCTTCTCCAGTTATTTGGAAACCATGGGAAACAACGGAAAATCCGGACCCGGAATGGCGTCCGGTCAGGCCTGCACCAGGCTCTCGGCGACCCGCTGGGCGCGCTCGGCCACCGCGGCCTCGGCCGACCGCAGCGAGGCGAAGCCCTTGGCCTGCTCGGCCGGGTCCTTCGCGGTGAAGGCGGCCAGCGTGTGCTCGACGGTGATCAGCTCCAGCTCGTAGCCCAGCACCTTGCCCAGCACGGTGCGCAGGTACGGCGCGCAGTGGTCCATGTCGGCATCCGGCGAGTCCGCGCCGTAGCTGCCGCCGTAGGCCAGCAGCACGGTGGCCGGGCGGCCGCCGAGCGGCTGGTGGCTCGGATCGAAGGGCAGGGTGCGGCCCAGCACCAGCGACTGGTCCAGCCACGCCTTCAGCGTCGACGGGATGGTCCAGTTGTACATCGGCGCGCTGATCAGCAGCGCGTCCGCGGCCAGCAGCTCGGCCACCAGCTCCTCGTGCAGCGTGGCCGCGGCCTGCTGGCGCTCGGTCCGCGGCGGCGACATCAGGGTGAGCACCGCGTCGTGGTCGGGGTGTGGCACCGGATCGGCGGCGAGATCCCGGTAGGCCACCGTGCCCTCCGGGTGCTCCTTCTCCCACACCGCACGGAATTCCGCGGCCAGCTTGCGCGAGACCGAATGCACGGAGCTGGACGAGTCGATATGCAGCAGCTTGGCCACTGGGCACCTCTCAGGTACGGGCGGGCACGCACCGGACGGCGCGCTCCTGGCCGTGCGACCCTCTCCGGTTCCGCTCGAACCACGTCGGAGCCCGGCTTGGCGTCGGGCGGGACTTGAGTCAGCCGTGACCGCCCCCGTCCACGATGCGGCCGAAGTGCCCATTCGCAGCGGAGGAAGGACGCCATGTCCGCTAACGGCAGCGCGGTGGTCCTGGGCGGTACGGGATTCGCCGGACGGCACGTGTGCGCGGAGTTGCGCCGCCGAGGCTTCGACGTCGTCGTCGTGGCCCGGAAACCGCCCGATTACGAGCCACCAGGCCGATTTCTGGCCCTCGACCTCGGCCAGTCGCCTGCCGAGGAGCTGGCGCGGGAACTGGAGGTGATCGGTCCGAGGGTGATCGTCAACGCGGCGGGCAGCAGCTGGGGCCGCACCGAGGAGCAGATGTGGGCGGCGGTGGCGCCGCCGACGTTCCGGTTGCTGGACGCGCTGGCGCTGCTGGCCGAGCGGCCCCGGCTGGTGCAGCTCGGTTCGGTGCTGGAGTACGGCCAGGTGCAGGCTGGCACCACGGTCGGCGCGGGCACGGTGGCCCGGCCGACCGGCGCCTACGGCATGGCCAAACTGGCCACCACCCAGGCGGTGCTGAGCCAGACCCGCACCGGTCGGCTGGCCGGCATGGTGCTGCGCATCGCCAACCTGGCCGGCCCCGGCAGCCCGGAGGTCAGCCTGCTCGGCCGGGTGGCCCGCCTGCTGCTGGGCGCGCAGGGGCAGCGGGCGGTGATCGAGCTGGATCCGTTGCTGGCGCACCGGGATTACGTGGACGTGCGCGATGTCGCCGACGCGGTCGCGGCCGCGGCGCTGTCCCCGGTGTCCGGCAGGCTGGTGGACATCGGGCGTGGCCAGAGCTTCCCGGTGCGCACCCTGGTGGAAATGTTGATCACTTGCAGCGGGTTGCCCGCGGTGATCGTGGAGCGGCCGGGATCGGCGATCCGGCACTCCACCGAGGAGTGGTCCCAGGTGGACATCGAACCGGCCGAGCGGTTGCTCGGCTGGCGGCCGCACCGCTCGCTGACCGAGGCGGTGGAGGCGTTCTGGCACGAGTTCGTCCAGCGACAGGGCAAGACAAACGCGAAATGGAGTGCGGTCTGACATGACTACCTACGTGTGGGACTACCTGCCCGAGTACGAGGCCGAGCGGGCGGACCTGCTCGACGCGGTGGAGACGGTGTTCCGCTCCGGCAAGCTGGTCCTCGGGCCCAGCGTCAGTGGCTTCGAGCAGGAGTTCGCCGCCTACCACGGCCGGTCCCTCTGCACCGGGGTGGACAACGGCACCAACGCGGTCAAGCTCGGCCTGGAAGCGCTCGGCGTCGGCGCGGGCGATGAGGTGATCACCGTGTCCAACACCGCCGCGCCGACCGTGGTGGCCATCGTCGGGACCGGGGCCACCCCGGTGTTCGTGGACATCCGCGAGCAGGACTACCTGATGGACGTCGACCAGGTGGCCGCGGCGATCACCCCGCGCACCAAGGCTTTGCTGCCGGTGCACCTCTACGGCCAGTGCGTGGACATGGCCCCGCTGCGGGAACTCGCGGCCAAGCACGGCCTGGCCATCCTGGAGGACTGCGCGCAGGCGCACGGCGCCAGCCACCACGGCGAGCTGGCGGGCACGATGGGCGATGCCGCCGCGTTCTCCTTCTACCCCACCAAGGTGCTCGGCGCCTACGGCGACGGCGGCGCGGTGCTCACCGCGGATCCCGCCATCGACGAGCGGATGCGGCGGCTGCGCTACTACGGCATGGAGAAGACCTACTACGTGGTGCAGACGCCCGCGCACAACGCCCGGCTGGACGAGATCCAGGCGGAGATCCTGCGCCGCAAGCTGGGCAGGCTGGACGAGTACATCGCGGGCAGGCGCGCGGTGGCCCGGCGGTATGAGGAGGGCCTTGGCGAACTGGCCGGGCGCGGTCTGGTGCTGCCCAGCACGAATCCGGGCAACGAGCACGTCTACTACGTCTACGTGGTCCGGCACCCGGAGCGGGACCGGATCATCGAGGCGCTCAAGCAGTACGACATCTCGTTGAACATCAGCTACCCGTGGCCGGTGCACACCATGTCCGGCTTCGCGCACCTGGGCTACGCCAAGGGTTCGCTGCCGGTGACCGAGCGGCTGGCCGAGCAGATCTTCTCGCTGCCGATGTACCCGGCGCTGCCGGAGGACCTGCAGGACAAGGTGATCTCGGCGGTGCGTGAGGTGCTGCTCGCGCTGTGAACGCGCACAGTGGAAAGGGCCACCCGGCGCCGACCGGGTGGCCCTTTCCGTTGCGGGGAGCGGGTTTCTCAGACCAGCTTCTCGATCTCCTTGACGATCTCGGCCGAGGGGGTCAGCCCGGCGATCTCCCGGGAGATCTCCTGCGCGCTGGCCCGGTAGCCGGAATCGCCCAGGATCTTGGTGATGGCCCCGGCCACCTCGGCCACCGGCGGGTTGTTGCCGTCCAGGGTGATCGCCGCGCCACGCTCGTCGACCCGGCGCACGGACACCGCGGAGGTGGGGATCTCCGGCAGCACCACCTGCGGCACCCCGGCGTTGAGCAGGGTCATCACGGTGACCCCGCCGCCGTGGTGCACCACCAGGTCCGCGGTCGGCGCGACCACGTCCAGCGGCACCCAGCCCGCCTTGATGTCCGGGAACTCCGCGCGCAGCTGCTGGGCCACCGGCTCGGTGGTCGCGATGACCACCTCGACCGAACCGTCACTGAGCGCGGGGTTGGCCAGCAGCGGACGGAAGAAGTCCGCGCCCAGCGCGGGCACGAACTTGCTGCGCGAACCGGAGGTGATCACCACCCGCGGCTTGTCCCCCTTGGCGCACATCCACCGCTCCAGCCCGACCTGCTGGTTGCCCGGCGTCCAGCGCATCAGCCGCGCGGGCACCGCGTCATCGGGCCGCAGGCTGGGCGGGGTGATGTCCACGAACAGCTCGGCCTCCGGCAGCGCGGACAGGCTCAGCGCGGACAGCTCCGGGGCCAGTTCGTCGGTGGCGCCCTGCCAGTCGGCCTCGGCCCGGTCGTAGAGGGCGTAGGTGTGGCTCACCAGCGGCAGGCCGAGCTGGTGCGCCACCAGCTGGGCGTGGTGGTTGTACTCGCCGCCGATGATGACATCCGGCTTCCAGGTCTTGGCCAGGGCCAGGGTTTCCTGGTGGGCCGCCGCGGAAAGCCTGCCGAAGCCGCGGCCGATGAAGTCCAGCTGGGCGGTGAAGTCCTCCGGGATGGGCAGCGGATCGCCCGCCCGGTCCTTGAGCATCGCGTCCGCGATGCCCACCGGGGTCACCGCGTAGGCTGGCAGGCCGACGTGGGCGATGAGGTCGCGGTTCTCCTCGGGGCAGGCGACGATCACTTCGTGCCCCGCGGTGCGGGCCGTCCACGCCAGCGGGATGCCGGCGTGGACGGGAGCCGAGCCGCCCCCGGTGATGAACAGGAATCGCACAGTTTCTCCTTGTGCATCAGGGACCGGGAGCCACGGCCGCACCGCGCCCAGCGGTCCACCAGCTACTTGCTGACGGCCTTCGTGTACCGGCGGATGGCCAGCGGGACGAAGATCGCCAGAATCAGCGCCACCCAGAGCAGGGAGGCGGCGATCGGGTACTGCAGCGGCAGCACTTCGGGCGCCACCCGGCCGGGCGGGATGTTGCCGAAGAGCTGCCGACATGCCTCGACCACGGCCGAGACCGGGTTCCAGTCCGCGACCACCCGCAGTGCGGGCGGCAGGACCTCGCTGGGCACGAAGGAGTTGGAGATGAAGGTCAGCGGCAGCAGCACCATCAGCATGATGTTGCCCAGCACCTCGGGCGATTTGATGGTCAGGCCGATCGCCGCGGTGATCCAGGACGCCGCGTAGGCGAACAGGAACAGCAGCAGGTAGCCCAGCACCGCGTCCAGGAAGGAACCGCGGATCCGCCAGCCCATCAGCAGGCCGGTGATGGACATCAGGATCATCACGATCACGTTGTTGATCGCGTCGCCGTTGGTCCGGCCGACCAGCACCGCCGCCTGCGAGATGGGCAGCGAGCGGAACCGGTCCACCAGGCCCTGTTTCATGTCATAGGCGATGCCCGCCCCGGTGTTGGAGGCGGTCATCAACATGGTCTGGGCCAGGATGCCGACGATCATGAACTCCCGGTAGTTCGCCCCCTTCATGTCGATCGCGCTGCCGAAGACGAACCCGAACAGCAGGGCGAAGGCGATCGGCGCCGCACTGGAGAACACCACGATGTCCGGGTTGCGCAGGCTCTTGAGGAAGCTGCGCTTGCTCAGCGTGAGGCCATCGCTGATCGCGCTGGTGACCACGTTCACTGGACCTGCTCCTTCACCTTGCCGCCGACCTCGTCGCCAGTGCTGGACTTGCCGGACTCGTACTCCTCGGTCCCGCTCTCCCCGGTCAGGGCGAGGAACGCCTCATCCAGGGTGGGCCTGCGCACGTTCGCGCCGACCAGGGCCACGTGCGCGTTGTCCAGCAACCGGATGCTGGCGATCAGCGCCTCCGAGCCGCTGCTCACCGGCACGATCACGTGGCTGGCCTGCTCGTCCACCGTGATCTCGCCCTGGGCCAGGCCGGCCAGCGCCTGCCGCGCGGCAGGCAGGTCGGCCGCACTGGCCACGGCCAGTTCCAGCCGCTCGCCGCCGACCTTGGCCTTGAGCGCGGCCGGCGTGCCCTGCTCGATCACCTTTCCGTGGTGCACCAAGGTGATCAGGTCGGCCAGCTGGTCGGCCTCCTCCAGGTACTGGGTGGTCAGCAACAGCGTGGTGCCCTCCCGGACCAGCTCGGCGATCACCTCCCAGAGCGCCATCCGGTTCTGCACGTCCAGGCCGGTGGTCGGCTCGTCCAGGAACAGCACCTCGGGCTTGGCCACCACCGCGCAGGCCAGGTCGACCCGGCGGCGCATCCCGCCGGAGTAACCCTTGACCTGCCGGTCGGCCGCCTTGCTCAGGTTGAACCGCTCCACCAGCTCGTCGGCCCGCCGCTTGGCCGCCGGACCACCGAGGTGGTAGAGGCGGCCGATCATCTGGAGGTTCTCCCTGGCGGTGAGGTCCTCGTCCACCGCGGCGTACTGGCCGGACAATCCGATCCGGCGGCGCACCTTGACCGCGTCGGCCACCACGTCCAGCCCGGCCACCGTGGCCCGGCCGGAGTCGGGACGGAGCAGGGTGGACAACACCCGCACCATCGTGGTCTTGCCAGAACCGTTGGGCCCCAGCAAACCCATCACCGTGCCTTCCTGGACGGCCAGGTCGATCCCGTCCAGTGCGACGGTCGAGCCGAAGCGCCTTCTCAAGCCCTCGGCGACGATCGCGTCCGTCATCACTCCTCCATCACCTTGCGAAACGTGTGATCGCGTAGGCAGACCACCGGTCGGTGGTTCGTGCTGTCACGGTTGGGCTCGTCGTCGAGGCGAGCCCAGTGTCGGTCCACTCGCTGGACCTCCGGTCGAATGCAGCCGGATCCCTTGCGGTCAAGGGGAAATCCAGCCCTCCCTTAGCGCTCGTCGCCAGCGTGGCAGCACCACATCCGGGGGGCGGTGGCATGGGTACGGGCCGTCGCGCTGCCGGGTGCTGGTCACTTGTCTTGTTGGACAGGCCCGGACCGGGCCGGAAATGGATGACGGATGTTCAGAAGGACACTGCGCACGATGGCCGCGGCAACGGCCGTCGTCGTCTCCGCGATGCTTGTCCCCGCAACGGTTTCCGCCGCGGCGCAGGACAACGCGCCCGGCTCGGCCCTGGACGTGCTCGGCCCGCCGATCGGGGTGTGGGACGGAAAGATCAGCTTCCCGGATGGTGCGGTCGATATCAAACTCTCCTTCCGTCTCAACGGAACCCTGTGCTTAATCGCGCCGCCGCCCGACCCGGGCGGTGGCATCGAGGGTTCGGGCCGCTGGCGGCTGACCGACCCGAACTCCTTCAACTTCAACGGCAGGGAGCGTTACTTCGACGGCTCGGGCGCGACCACCGGCTCGCTGACCTTCGACATGAACGCCGACTACCAGGGGCTGACCAACTTCGTCGCCGACGGCACGGCGACGCTGTTCGACGCGCAGGGCAACAACCTGGGCACCATCCCCACCACGTCCCGCTTCAAGCGGATCTCGCTGGTTCCGGTGAACTGCCAGTAGCCCCGCGCCCCGGCCGCGGCCTGAGTTCCCAGGCCGCGGCCGGCGGCCGGCGCCGGTTGCTTGTCCCGCCGAACAGGCCCGCCCAGGGCCGGAAAAGGATGACCGACGATGAGAAGGACACTGCGCACGATCGCCACCGCGGTGGCGGTCGCCGCCACCATGCTGGTCCCCGCAACGGTTTCCGCCGCGGCGCAGGGCAACGCGCCCGGCTCGGCACGGGAGGCGATCGGGCCGCCGGTCGGCGTGTGGACCGGCAAGATCACCTTTCCGTCGATGCAGGTCGATGCCAAACTCTCCTTCCACCTCAACGGCACGCTGTGCTACCTCACCAAGCCGGAAGACGGGGTGGAGGGCAAGGGCCGCTGGCGGCTCACCGGGCTGACTTCCTTTGACCTCAAAGGGATCGAGCGGTTCTTCGACAGCAGCGGGGCCACCACCGGCTCGCTGACCTTCGCCATGGCCGCGAACTACCAGGGCCTGACCACCTTCGTCTCCCAGGGCAGCGCGACGTTCTACGACGCGAAGGGGAACAAGCAGGACACCGTCCCCATCTCCGCCCAGCTCAACCGCCAGTCGCTGCTCCCAGCCCCCTGCCCATCCTGAGCAAGCCACCGTGTTGGCCGTTGTCGTACGGTGTGTTGGCCGTTCTGGACGGTGTGTTGGCCGAACCGGCGTATGAGGTGCCCCGAGTTTTCCGGACACGTCTCCAAGTAGAATTGACGGAGAGTCCGGAGGGAACGAGACGTGGCAAAGAAGGCGCAGAGATACTCGGCAGAGCTGAAAGCCGAGGTTGTCCAACT
>NZ_JBQJIM010000045.1:0-47481 GCF_052078295.1 Crossiella sp. CA198 | reverse complement strand
ACTGGCACGCCAGCGTCGATCATCCTCAGCAGCGTGTCACGGTGCTGGTGAAGGTCCTCCGAAAACGACATGGTCGTTGCAACCCCTCAGATCGAGGTGTTGCAACGACCACGTGAACCCGCCCTGCGCTCGGGGCCGTTGTGTGTTCCGGGTGCGGGCGGGTCAGTGCTGCCCGTCGGCGTTCTTCAGGCGCTCGTAGGAGCGGACGACCTCGGCCTCGGCCTCGGTGCGGCCGACCCAGGAGGCGCCCTCCACGCTCTTGCCCGGCTCAAGGTCCTTGTAGACCTCGAAGAAGTGCTGGATCTCCAGGCGGTGGTACTCGGCGAGGTGGTGGATGTCGCGCAGGTGCTCCGAGCGCGGGTCCGCCGCCGGGACGCAGAGCAGCTTGTCGTCGCCGCCCTTCTCATCGGTCATCCGGAACATGCCGATGGTGCGGGCCCGGATGAGGCAGCCGGGGAAGGTCGGCTCCTGCACGAGCACCAGCGCGTCCAGCGGGTCGCCGTCCTCGCCGAGCGTGTTGTCCACGAAGCCGTAGTCCGCCGGGTACTGGGTGGCGGTGAACAGGGTGCGGTCCAGCTTGATGCGCCCTGTCTCGTGGTCCATCTCGTACTTGTTCCGCACACCCTTGGGGATCTCGATGGTGACGTCGAACTCCACGCGGTTCCTCGCTCGTTCTTCGGATCGGCACGTGCCCCGGCTAGCAGGCGCAGCCGAGCTGTGTCTAGACCCGTCTAGTGTGGACCAAGAGTCGCGCCGAAACCGCTCCGAGCGGGCCTGGGACGGTGTGACATTGACCGAGTTCAGAAGTTCCTTTCTCCATCCGCCGCAGGAGGACACGCGTGACCGGAGGCGAGCAGCCGCACGGCAACGGCCCGGTGCCACCGCCGCAGCAGGGCGCATCACCGCAGGTCAACCCGGGCCTGGACCAGGTGACGGTGCGGCTGCCGGTGCCCGGTGCGGCCCCCGCGCAGCCGGTCAGGGTCGGACCGCCGCCGCCCGCGGCCGCCACCGCAGCCGCGGCGCCACCCAAACCGGGGAAACGTGGCAGGAAACTTCTGCTGCTCGCCGCCGTGCTGGTGCTGGTGGCCGGGCTCGGCGTGGGCGGGGTGCTCGGCGGGCCCTGGATCGCCCAGCAACTCGGCCTCAGCGGTGAAGGCGGGGCAGGCACCCAGCCGCCGCCCGCGCCGCTGAACCCGCAGGCCGCGCTGCGCGCGCTGCCCGCACAAGCCCCCACCCCCAGCCCGAAGGGCGTGGCCGCCGCGCTGGACCCCCTCGCGGGCAACGCCGCGCTGGGTGAGCTGACCGGCAGCGTGCTCGACGCGAGCACCGGCAACGTGCTGTGGGAACGCGGCGCGGGCACCGCGCGCACCCCGGCCTCCACCGGCAAGCTGGTCACCGCGGCCGCGGCGCTGCTCGCCCTGGACCACCAGACCCGGCTCAGCACCACCGTGCTGGAAGGTCCGGAACCGGGCACCGTGGTGCTCGTCGGCGGCGGCGACACCACGCTGTCCGCGCTGCCCGCCACCAAGCCCACCTACTTCTACCCGGACGCCGCGCGCCTGGACGACCTCGCCGAGCAGGTCAAGGCCAAGGCGGGCGGACCGGTCAAGAAGATCGTCATCGACGTGGACCGGTACGCCGGTCCGCCGCTGGCCCCCGGCTGGCTGGCGGTGGACATCGCGGGCGGGCACGTCGCGCCGATGGTGCCGCTGATGGTCGACGCGGCCCGCCGCGACCCGCTGACCTCCACCACCCCGCGTACCGACAAACCGGCTCAGGCGGCAGCCAGCGAGCTGGCCAAACGGCTCGGCGGCAACCCGGCCACCGAGGTCGGCTCCGCGCCCAAGGGCGCGAAGGTGCTGGCCAAGGTCGACTCGCCGCCGCTGCCCCGGCTGGTCGCGGCCTTCCTGTCCACCTCGGACAACATCCTGGCCGAGGCGGTGGCCAGGGAGACCGCCCGCGGCACCGGCAACGAGCCCTCCTTCGCCGGTGCCAGCAAGGCCGCGCTGGATGTGCTCTCCCGCAACGGTTTCGACCTGGCCGGGGTGAAGATGTCCGACGGCAGCGGCCTGTCCACCGAGGACCGGGTGCCTGCCAAGTTCCTCAGCTCGCTGCTGGCCGCGGCCGCCGGCACCGACGCCAAGGCGGCCAAACTGCGCCCGCTGCTCACCGGCCTGCCGGTGGCCGGCGGCACCGGCACCCTGGCCAAGCGGTACGAGAAGGGCCAGAACGCCACCGGCCGCGGCTGGGTGCGGGCCAAGACCGGCACCCTGGACGGGGTGAACAGCCTGGCAGGCGTCGTCACCACCAACGACGGTCGCCTGCTGGCCTTCTCCTTCATGGCCACCGGCGCGGCCAGCGATCCGGCGCGGGACGCGCTCGACTCGCTGGCCGCGGCGTTGCGGCGCTGTGGTTGTGGCTAACTGAACGGCACCGGCCGCGGGTTGGGCGCGCATTCCGCGTCCGCCCGCACCCCCGGCTGCCTGGCAGGCAGCTCACCGCGCAGCAGGAAGGCGTTCAGCGCGGCGTTCACGCAGGCGTTGCCGTTGGGCGTGACGCCGTTGCTGGTGCCGCCCGGCTGGGCCAGCAACGCCGAATTGGGCCAGCGGGACCGGGTTTCCAGGCTGCCGGTGAACGGGCTCTCCGCGTCCAGCGTCTCGGCCAGCAACAGCGTGCGGGTCTGGCCGCCGGTGTTCACCTGCGCGGAAGCCTCCACCGGCCAGCGCAGGCAGGGCGCGTTGAACCACACGTTGCCCCAGGTGGTGTCCGGGGCGACGGTGTGCAGCGCCTGGGCATCCCGGCGCCAGCCGGGGAAGTCGGCTGGCATCTGCGCGTCGGTGCAGATCTGGGCCAGCAGCGCGGCGTAGACGTTGTCGTTGCCGCGGTGCATGACCTGGGTGAACAGCGCCTTGAGCGGTTCGGCCTCACCGGTGCGTACCCAGTCGGCCAGCGCCTGGCCGAACACCGGCCAGCTCGCCTGGTTGTAGGCGGGCACCAGGAAGAAGTCGAGCAGCTCCGACGGCCCGATCGCGCCACCGGCCGGCTGCTCGCTCACCTCGCGGATCTTATTGTCCCACAACGCCTTCAGCTCACCCCGGGTCCGCCCGAGGTGGTAGCTCGCGTCGTGCTCGGCCAGCCAGTCGAACCAGAGCAGGAAGTTGCGCTGCAACGGCTGGGCCAGGTCCACGTTGTTCGCGCCGTACCAGACCCGGCGTGGGTCGGTGCTGCTGTCCAGCACCATCCGGCCCAGCCGGAACGGGTACCGGGTGGCGTAGACCTGGGCCTGGTAGCTGCCGTGTGTCTGGCCGAACAGCGACACCGTCTGCCTGCCGAGCGCCTCCCGCACGTAATCCATGTCCGCGGCCACGTCCACCGCCCGCATGTGCGGCAGCAGCGCCTTGGCCTCCTGGTTGGCGCAGGCCTGCGCGTAGGACCTGGTCCGGTCCAGCCACACCTGCTCGTCCGCGGCCGAGGCAGGCACGTACTTCGGGCGGTTGAAGTCGTGGTAGTCCGGCACACAGCTCAGCGCCGGGCTGCTCGGGGCGAGCCCGCGCCGGGCGAAGCCGACCCAGTCGTAGGCCGCGCCCGCGCCGGGCAGTCTGGCCGCGGTCAGCGGGAACAGGTAACCGCCGCCGGTGAAGGCGTCCGGGGCGACCAGCAGCACCCCGAGGTACGCACTTTCAGGCACCGAATGCTTCACCCGCGATACGGCCAGACTGATTCTGGGGCCGCCGGGGTTCGCGTGGTCCAGCGGCACCGCGAGGTCGGTGCACTCGGCCCCCGCGGCGGCCAGCTGGGCCTCCGCACACGGCTTCCAGCTGATCAACGGCGTGGCGGCGGCGGTGGGCACGGTCAGGACGGACAACAGCATCGCTGCCGCGACCGAGCCTCTGAGCAGTCGTTTCACCCGGATTCCTCTCAGTGAGTCAGGGTCTCGATCGCGACCGTAACCATGCTGTTCACCGGCTGGCCGATGACGATCACGGGGGCTGCCAGGTAGCGTCCTAGGGGTGAACGCGGGATCGGCCGCACGGCCGCTGGATCCGGCTGAGGGGCCGGGGCCTGTCGACTGGGGTGTCGCCACGGCGACCGCTCAGCGGCTGCTCCGCCCTGGGCCCGTCATCGCCCGCGACGCCGCCCAGGCGGCCGTGCGCGGGATGCGGGAACTCTCCGTCGCCGCGGAGAGCCACGTCCGCGAGATCACCGGCCTCGGCGCGGGACTGCCGTTGCTGCCCGGCGATGTGGTCGACCGCCCGGACTGGGTGCGGGCCGCCGTGGACGGCCTGGCCGCGCTCACCGATCACGCGCTGCCCCGTGGCGCAGGCGGCTGGCGCGGTGGTGTGCTGGCCGGGACCGCCGGGGTGCAGGCCGGGATGGTGCTGGCCTACCTGAGCACCAGGGTGCTCGGGCAGTACGACCCCTTCGGCGGCGCGGACGGCGCGGGCAGGCTGCTGCTGGTCGCGCCGAACATCGTGGCCGCGCAACAGGCCCTGCGGGTGCCGGAGGCGGACTTCTGGATGTGGGTGTGCCTGCACGAGTCCACCCACCGGCTCCAGTTCACCGCGGTGCCCTGGCTGCGCGAGCACTTCGCCGCCCAGGTCGGCACCCTGCTCTCCACCATGGACGACGCCACCGCCGGACTGCTCTCCAGGGCCGGTGAGGCACTGCGCTCGGCCCGCCGCAAGGACACCGAGGAACCACCGGTCGCACTGGTCGAGCTGTTGCAGACGCCGAAGCAGCGGGCCGTGCTGGACCGGATCATCGCGCTGTCCACCCTGCTGGAGGGGCACGCCGACCACGTGATGGACGCGGCCGGACCGGCCGTGGTGCCCAGCGTGGCCACCATCCGTTCCCGGTTCACCGTGCGCCGCAACCCGCGCGGGCTGGCCGACCGGGTGCTGCGCGCGCTGCTCGGGGTGGACGCCAAGATCCGCCAGTACGCCCAGGGCTCGGCCTTCACCGGGCACGTGGTCGACCGGGTCGGCATGACCGAGTTCAACCGGGTGTGGACCTCGCCGGAGACCTTGCCCAGCCGGGCC
Source organism: Crossiella sp. CA198 (assembly GCF_052078295.1). Taxonomy (NCBI): domain Bacteria; kingdom Bacillati; phylum Actinomycetota; class Actinomycetes; order Pseudonocardiales; family Pseudonocardiaceae; genus Crossiella; species Crossiella sp. CA198. The sequence continues at coordinate 42,442 of NZ_JBQJIM010000045.1, read as the reverse complement.
GAGATCGCCGATCCGGACGCCTGGATCCGCCGCGTGCTCGGCTGAGTCGTTGTCCGCGCCCGATCCGGCGGTCTCGCAGGTCCGCACCGCGCTGCGCCGTTTCCTGGACCGCCACCAGGTCACCGGCCAGATCGCGGTGGCCTGCTCCGGCGGCGCGGACTCGCTGGCGCTGGCCGCCGCGACCGTCCACTGTGGACGAAAGCGTGCTCTCGACGTGCACGGCCTGGTGGTCGACCACCGGCTCCAGCCCGGTTCGGCCGAGGTCGCCGAAAGGGCCGCCGGGCAGCTCCGCGAACTGGGCGCCTCGGCCAGGGTGCTCACCGTCGAGGTCACCGGACCTGGCGGGCCGGAGGCGGCCGCCCGCCGGGCCCGCTACGCCGCCCTGCGCGCGGCCGCGCCGCAGGGCGCGCTGGTGCTGCTCGGGCACACCAGGGACGACCAGGCCGAGACCGTGCTGCTCGGCCTTGGCCGCGGCTCCGGGCCGCGCTCGATCGCCGGAATGGCCGAACTGGACCCGCCGTGGGGCCGCCCGCTGCTCGGCCTGTCCAGGGCGAGCACCGCGGCCGCCTGCGCCGCGCTCGGCCTGGTCACCTGGTCCGATCCGCACAACCTCGACCCGGCCTACACCCGCGTCCGGCTGCGCCGGGAGGTGCTGCCGCTGCTGGAGGAGGTGCTCCAGGGCGGGGTGGCCGCCGCGCTGGCCCGCACCGCCGCCCAGCTCCGCGAGGACACCCAGGCCCTGGACGAACTGGCCGCCGCCCTGCTGGCCCAGGCCCGCGACGGCGACGGCCTGGCCGTCGGCGCGCTCAAGGCGGCACCCGCCGCGCTGCGCCGCCGGGTGCTGCGGAGCTGGCTGCTCGGCGCGGGTGTGAGCGAACTCACCGACCCCCAGTTGCGGGCTGTGGACGCCCTGGTGGCGCATTGGCGTGGTCAAGGGGGTGTCGCGCTGCCCGGCGGGTTGGTGGCCGGGCGCGCGCATGACAGGCTGGTCCTCGACCGATCGTTGTGACTGAGGGGAAGCCGCGCCGTGTACGAGGGCGACATTGCCTCCGTGCTCGTTTCCGAGCAGCAGATCCAGGACAAGACCGCCGAGCTGGCGAAGAAGATCGCCGCTGACTACCCGACCGACGGACGCTCCTCGGACCTGCTGATGGTCGGCGTCCTCAAGGGCGCGGTGATGTTCATGGCCGATGTGGCCAGGGCGTTGCCCGTGCCGGTGCAACTGGACTTCATGGCCGTCAGCTCCTACGGCTCCGCGACCTCCTCCTCCGGGGTGGTCCGCATCCTCAAGGACCTGGACCGGGACATCGCCGGGCGGGACGTGCTGATCGTCGAGGACATCATCGACTCCGGCCTGACCCTGTCCTGGCTGCTGAAGAACCTGGCCTCGCGCCGACCGGCCACGCTGGAGGTCTGCACGCTGCTGCGCAAGCCGGACGCGGTCAAGGTGGACGTGCCGGTGAAGTACGTCGGCTTCGACATCCCGAACGAGTTCGTGGTCGGGTACGGGCTGGACTACGCCGAGCGCTACCGGGACCTGCCCTACATCGGCACGCTCGACCCCAAGGTCTACACGACCTAGCAGTTCGGCCGGCAGCGCCGCTGGATCAGCGCGTCCATCAGCACCGCGCGGATGTCAGTGGCCTCCCGCGCCGCGTAGGCCTTGCCGCCGGTCACCTTGGCGACCTGCTGCAACGCGTTGAGATCGGCATCGGGCCCGAGTCCGATGCCGATCACCGGCACCGGCTGGGCCGGGTCGGTCTCCGCGGTCAGCGTCTGCACCAGCCCGCCCAGGTCCAGCCCGGAGCGGTTGTCGTTGGCGCCGTCGGTGATCAGCACCACCGAGTTGATCCGCTTGCTGTCGAAGTCCTTCTTCACCGTGCGCACCGCGGCCAGCAGCGTGTCGTAGAGCGCGGTGTTGCCCTTGACCTTGCCCGGCAACGTGGCCGCCGCGCCCGCCAGCGCGGCCCGCCGGTTGACCCCGGCCATCGGTTCGGCCAGCGGGCCGAGGCTGACCAGTTCGGTCCAGTGCCGGTTCGGCGCGTGGTCGGTGGAGAAGGCCCACAGGCCGATGTGCGTGGTGTCGGGCAGCAGCCCCAGCGCGGTGCCGGCGGCGTCGCGGGCCAGCTCGATCCGGGACTGGCCGTTGCCAGCCTTGGCCGCCATCGAGCCGGAGACGTCGATCACCGCCAGCATCCGGGCGTCCAGGGTCACCGCGCTGTAGGTGCGCAACACCTCGGCGGCCTGGTCCGGGGTGGGCAGCGGCAGCAGCGAGGGCGGGTTCGGGCTCACCCCGGAATCCGCCCATGCCTGGTCCGCGCGGCCGCCGGGATCGCGGAAACCGGCGTCCCGGAACCGTTTGGCGGTGCCGTCGGTGCGCAGGAACCGGCTGAAGGTCTCCGCCGCCTCGGCGGTGCCCGGCGCCTCCTCCTTGCTGGCCACCCTGGTCAGCGGGTAGTCGAAGGAGATCGTGCCCTCGTCCGGGTAGAACGCGGTCGCCTTGACGCCGAGGCCGCGCCGGTTGTGCGCGATCACCGCCTGCTCGGTGGCGGAGAAGGCTGGCGCGGTCTCCGGTTCGGCGGCCAGCTTGTCGAAGCCGTCGCGCACCAGCGGCATGGTGTTGCGGCCCACCCGCAGCAGCGCGGCCACCAGCTCCTGGCGCGGGCTGCCGTCCGGGTTGCCCAGCAGCGAACGGATCAGCATCAGGGTGGCCAGGCCCTCGGTGGTGCCCGCCGGGTCGCCGATCGTGGTGGTCACACCGCCGTCGACCACCCGCTTCCAGGACACAGCCCCGCCCAGCTTCTCGCTGGTCCCGGGGCCTGCCACGATCACCAGCGGCGAACTGGCCAGGGACTGGCCGGGTTCGATCGAGGCCACCGAGCTGGGCGCGGCCGAGGACTCGGCCTGCTTCTTGCCGCGCTGGGCCCACAGCCCGGAGTCCGGGATCCACAGCGCGGGCACCTTCTGCCCGGGGATCACCGGGCCGGTGATGTCGGTGGCGGCCTCGGCGGAGTTCATCGGGCGCACCTCGACCTTGACGCACTTGCCGCCGACCGCGGTCTTCGACTGGTGGAACTCATCCGCGGCCGCCTTGACCACGAGTTCCACCGCGGGCGCGGTGGTCACGTAGAGCGGGAGTTCGCCCGCGCAGCCGCCCGTCGGGTCCCACACCCGCAGCGCGACCACGGTGGCCCCGGCCGCGACGACAACACCGAGCAGCGCGCCGAGGGGGAGTGCGGCCCTCTTGAGACCTGCGCTGGGCCTGGAGAGCTGGTGACGACCAGACATGGCCCTTCGAGACCCTTCCGTATAGAAAATAGTCGACCAACTTCCACCTGATATGGTGAAAGATTTTTCGCACCCCGACGTCTGCGACCACGGAGAATGACATATTCACTCGTCCGTGAAAAGACGGCGACTTCGTACTCACTCGTACGGATCAGTGGGCTCCAGCGTTCAGCGATCAAGGCTCAACCGAACGGGTCAGCTAGAGGTGGCGCTGCTCACACCCGCGAGACACCGGTCACCTGGGGAACCCCAGCGGCCGCCCGACCGTTGGCAAGGCGAAACAGTGCGTGGGCGGCCGGTCCGCTCACCAGGCCGCTACACCATGGGCGGTACGCTGGCCGGACGATGGTTTCCCGCTCCGCGTCAGCGGCGGGTGCTCCGTTGCCCGGCACGCAAGTCAGGGAGGGTGGAGGCCGCCCCGCGGCCGCACGTTAATGGACCGCAAGCGCCTGCTCCGCAACCCGCTGATCTGGATCGTCGCGGCGTTGCTGCTCTACTACGCGTTCAGCGTCCTGCTCGATGACGCACGAGGGTTCTCCCAGGTACCCACGTCCAAGGTCATCGAGCAGCTGAAGAACGGCAACGTCAAGGAAGCGGTCCTCGAGGACAAGGAGCAGCGACTCCGGGTCAGCCTGACCAACGCCGTCGACGGCAAGGACAAGCTGATCACCTACTTCCCCGCGCAGAGCGCGGACGACATCCTGGGCCAGCTGGAGAACGCCAAGGGCGTCACCGGCGGCTGGGATGTCAAGGTCACCCAGGAGTCCGTGCTCCTGCAGGCCCTCTTCTACCTGATCCCGGCCGGTCTGCTGCTGCTGTTGTTCCTCTGGATGATGAACAACGCCCAGGGCGGCGGGAACCGGGTGCTCAACTTCGGCAAGTCCAAGGCCAAGCAGCTCTCCAAGGACATGCCCAAGACCACCTTCGCCGACGTCGCGGGCGCGGACGAGGCAGTGGAAGAGCTGTACGAGATCAAGGACTTCCTGCAGAACCCCGGCCGCTACCAGGCACTGGGCGCGAAGATCCCCAAGGGCGTGCTGCTCTACGGCCCGCCCGGCACCGGCAAGACCCTGCTCGCCCGCGCGGTCGCCGGTGAGGCGGGCGTGCCGTTCTACTCGATCTCCGGTTCGGACTTCGTGGAGATGTTCGTCGGCGTCGGCGCCTCCCGGGTGCGCGACCTGTTCGAGCAGGCCAAGCAGAACGCGCCGTGCATCATCTTCGTGGACGAGATCGACGCGGTCGGCCGCCATCGCGGCGCAGGCCTCGGCGGCGGGCACGACGAGCGGGAGCAGACCCTCAACCAGCTGCTGGTGGAGATGGACGGCTTCGACTCGCGCGGCGGGATCATCCTGATCGCGGCGACCAACCGGCCGGACATCCTGGACCCGGCGCTGCTGCGCCCCGGCCGGTTCGACCGGCAGATCCCGGTGGCCGCACCGGACATGCGCGGCCGCAGGCAGATCCTGCACGTGCACTCCAAGGGCAAGCCGCTGGACCCCGACGTCGACATGGACTCGCTGGCCAAGCGCACCGTTGGTTTCTCCGGCGCCGACCTGGCCAACGTGATCAACGAGGCCGCGCTGCTCACCGCCCGGCACAACGGCAACCTGATCAACGCCGCCGCGCTGGAGGAGTCGGTGGACCGCGTGGTCGGCGGTCCGGCCAGGAAGAGCCGGATCATCTCCGAACGCGAGAAGAAGATCGCGGCCTACCACGAGGCCGGGCACGCGCTGGCCGCCTGGGCCATGCCCGACCTGGAGCCGGTCTACAAGGTCACCATCCTGCCCCGGGGGCGCACCGGCGGACACGCGCTGGTCGTGCCAGAGGACGACAAGGAGCTGATGACCCGCTCGGAGATGATCGCCCGGCTGGTCTTCGCCCTGGGTGGTCGCGCGGCGGAGGAACTCGTCTTCCACGAGCCCACCACCGGCGCCTCCAGCGATATCGAGCAGGCGACCAAGATCGCCCGCGCGATGGTCACCGAGTACGGCATGAGCGCCCGGCTGGGCGCGGTCAAGTACGGCAAGAACGAGGGCGAGCCGTTCCTCGGCCGCTCCATGGGCCACCAGCCCGACTACTCCCTCGAGGTCGCGCACGAGATCGACGAGGAAGTGCGCAAGCTCATCGAGGCCGCGCACGACGAGGCCTGGGACGTGCTCAACACCTACCGGGACGTGCTGGACAACCTGACCCGCGAGCTGATCGAACGCGAGACCCTCCAGCGCAAGGACCTGGAGGTGATCTTCGAGTCGGTGCAGAAGCGCCCGCGGATCACCCTGTTCAACGACTTCGGCGACCGCGTCCCCTCCGACCGCCCGCCGATCAAGACCCCCGGCGAGCTGGCCAAGGAGCGCGGCGAGCCGTGGCCCCCGGTCCAGGAGGAGGCGCCCACCCCGGTCGCCTCGGTGCCCGGCGGCAACGAACTGCCCGGCGGCCCGCCGTACCCGCAGCCGGAACCCGGCCCGAACGGCACTCCCGCCGGTCAGCCGCAGCCGCCCACCGGCTGGAACGCCCAGCCCACCCAGCCGGTTCCGTCGGCGGGCCCGCCCTACTACGGCGCGCCCCCCGGCTGGACCCCGGCCACGGTGCCCGGCGGCCAGCAGTGGCCGACCCAGCAGCCGCCGCAGGGCACCCCGCCCCCGGAGGCGCAGGCCAAGCCGACCGACAACCGGGACGCCACCACCACCCGGCCGATCGACTCCGAGCCGCCGGACGGCAACCGCTGAACACGGACAAGCAGCAGGGACGGCCCGCCTTCGACCACACCAGGGCGGAGGCGGCCGTCCGCGAACTACTCCTGGCCTGCGGCGAGGACCCGGACCGGGACGGCCTCAAGGACACCCCGTCCCGGGTCGCCCGCGCCTACCGCGAGATGTTCGCCGGCCTGTACACCGAACCCGACTCGGTGCTGAACAAGACCTTCGACGAGAGCCACGAAGAACTGGTCCTGGTCAAGGACATCCCGATGTACTCGACGTGCGTGCCGAGCAAGCAGACGGTCAACGCCGTCGGCGGGCGCAAGGCCGCCAGGGATGTCCGCGTCGGCGACCGGTTGTGGACCCTGGCCGACGGACGCGCGCAGCAGACCGAGGTCACCGAGGTCACCGCCCGCCCGGCCCGCGAGCTGGTCGAGGTCACCACCGAGGAAGGCCGCTTCGTCCTGACCCCGGACCACCCCCTGGCAACCCCGGAGGGCTGGCAGGAGGCCAAGGACGTCGGCGGCAGCTACCTTGAGTGGACGCCGCTGGCCGACCTCGGCGCTCAGCTCGCCCGGCCGATGGCGCTTGCCAGTGCCCGGACGCCGGTGCTCGTAGGCAGGGACGACTGGACCCTGCGGCACGGGTTCGCCCAGGACGCGCACCGCACCGAACTGGTCGACTCGCGCTGGACCCGGGTGCTCTCGGTGCGACCGGTCCAGGCGGCCGAGACCGTGTACAGCTTCACCTGCGACCCCCATCCGACCTTCCTGGTCGCCGGTCACCTCACGCACAACTGTGAGCACCACCTGGTGCCCTTCCACGGGGTCGCGCACGTCGGTTACATCCCGAACAGCCACGGCCGGGTCACCGGTCTGTCCAAGATCGCGCGGCTGGTCGACCTCTACGCCAAGCGGCCCCAGGTGCAGGAACGGCTGACCTCGCAGGTCGCGGACGCGGTGGTGCGCAAGCTGGATCCGCGTGGGGTGATCGTGGTGATGGAGGCCGAGCACCTCTGCATGGCCATGCGCGGGATCCGGAAACCGGGGTCGCGCACGATCACCTCGGCCGTCCGTGGTCTGCTGAAGACCTCGGCCTCCTCTCGGGCCGAGGCGCTGGAGCTGATCAAGGGACGGTGAACGTGATGGGAGCGGCGCTGCATCGGCTGCTGCCCGACCCCGGCCGCTGTGTCGTCATGGGCGTGGTCAACGTGACCCCGGACTCCTTCTCCGACGGCGGTCGCTACCTGGACGCCGCGGACGCGGTGGCGCATGGCATCGAGATGCATCGGCGGGGCGCCGACCTGATCGATGTCGGTGGCGAGTCCACCCGGCCGGGTGCGGAGCGGGTGGCGCCGGAGGTGGAGGCCGCCAGGGTGGTGCCGGTGATCCGGGAGCTGGTGGCCGAGGGGGTGCTGGTGAGTGTGGACACCATGCGCTCGGAGGTGGCGCTGGCCGCGCTGGCGGCGGGGGCGAGCATCGTCAACGACGTCTCCGGCGGGCTGGCCGACGAGCGGATGGCCGCCGTGGTCGCCGAGGCCGGGGTGCCCTGGATCCTGATGCACTGGCGCGGGCACAGCGCCGGGATGGACCTGCTGGCCAGCTACCGGGACGTGGTCGCCGACGTGCGCGCCGAGCTGACCGCCAGGGTGGACGCGGCGCTGGCCGCTGGCGTGGCCCCGGAGGCGCTGGTGGTCGACCCCGGGCTGGGCTTCGCCAAGACCGACCGGCACAACTGGGCCCTGTTGCAACATCTCGACCAGCTCATTGATCTGGGCTTCCCGGTGCTCGTCGGGGCCTCCCGGAAGCGGTTCCTGGGTAGCCTGCTCGCTGGACCGCACGGCACGCCGCGCAGTCCGGACGGCCGGGAGGCGGCCACCTCGGCGGTGTCCGCGCTGGCCGCGGCGGCGGGCGCGTGGGGGGTGCGGGTGCACGATGTGCACGGCTCGCTCGACGCGGTGGCGGTGGCCTCGGCCTGGGCTCGTGGCGGGGCACGCGTGGCAGTGGCGGAGAAGGGGGATCGGTGACCGACCGGATCACGCTGACCGGGCTGCGGGTGCGCGGGCACCACGGCGTCTTCGAGCACGAGAAACGCGACGGCCAGGACTTCCTGGTCGACATCACGGTGTGGCTGGACCTGGACGTGGCGGCCGAGACCGACGATCTGGCCGACACCATGGACTACGGCGCGCTGGCCCAGCGGGCGGCCGCGATCGTCGGCGGCGAGCCGTTCGACCTGATCGAGACGGTGGCCGCGCGGGTGGCCGATGACGTGATGACCGACCGGCGGGTGCACGCGGCCGAGGTCACCGTGCACAAGCCGTCCGCGCCGATCCCGCTGACCTTCGCCGATGTCGCGGTGACCGCCCGGCGCTCCCGCCGGGCCCGCGGCAAACCGGCCGGGGACTACTGAGCCGATGAGCGCCGCGGTGCTCTCCCTCGGTGCCAATCTGGGGGACCGGCTCGGTCACCTCCAGTTCGCCGTGAACGGGTTCGGGGCCGCGGTGCGCGCGGTGTCCCCGGTGTATGAGACCGCCCCGTGGGGCGTGACCGACCAGGACGACTTCCTCAACGCGGTGTTGCTGGTCGAAGATCCGGCCACCGACGAGTGGGGGTGGTTGCGCCGTGGTCAGGAACTGGAGAATGCGGCCGGCCGGGTCCGGACCCTGCGGTGGGGGCCGCGGACCCTGGACGTCGACGTGGTGACCGTCGACGGGGTGCGTTCGGACCACCCTGACCTGCTGCTGCCGCATCCGGGCACCCCGGAGCGGGCCACCGTGCTCGCACCATGGCTGGACGTCCAGCCCGCCGCGATCCTGCCCGGCCACGGCCCGGTCGCCGCACTGCTGTCCGCGCTGTCCATGGACGGGGTGCGCAGGCGGGACGACCTCACGCTCACCCTCCCGCAGGCGTAGGAGGCCGAGGTGACGCACCACCGCCCCGGTGAGGCCATGCTGCTCGCCGAGTCCGCGCTGCGCTCGGCGCGGGCGCTGGCCGAGCGGGGCAAGGAGGCCGAGGCGGAGGCGGTGTGCCGGGAGGGCCTGACCGAGCTTCCCGGCCGGCCCACCCCGGAGACCGACCGGCTGTGCGTGGAGCTGCTGGAACTGTTGCTGCTGCTCACCGAACCGCGCTGGAGCCGGAGCCCGGAGTACCGCTCGGCCAACCCGGTGGAGCGCTGGGCCGCCGACGCCGAGGCCGCCGCGACCCGGATCGGCGACCTGCAGCTGCGGATCAGGGCCGCCTCGGTGGCCGGCCGGGTGCTGCACCGCACCCAGGGCGTGGAGGCGGCGCTGGCCGTGCAGCAGCGGGCGGTCGAGCTGGCCAGGCAGAGCGGGGACGCGGTGGTGCAGTTCCTCACCCTGTCCGCCTACGGCCGGGAGCTGACCAAACGCGATCTGCGCGCCGGGCTGGCGGTGCTGCTGGAGGCGGAGAAGCGGGCCAAGGCCAGTCCGGAGATCACCGGCAGCCGCTCCTCGGTGCTGCGCGGGGCGTTCCGGCGGACCGAGCTGGAGATCGGCGTCGGCGAGTTCGACGCGGGCTACCTGGGCATCGCCAAGTCCCGGCTGGAGTTCGCGGTGGCCCGGCTGCGTGGTGAGCCGGAATCCGCGCCGCTGCTGCCGATCGGGCTCAACCACCTGGCCCAGGTGCAGCTCGCGGCCGGGTTGTGGGATCCGGCCGCGGACACCCTGACCGAGGCCGCCGGACTCGGTGACGGCGCCCCGGACCCTTGGCACGCCTACAACCTGGCCCTGTTCGGCCGGTTGCGGGTGGAGCTGGGCGATCTGGCCGCCGGGGTGCATGTGCTGGAGTCGGCCTGGGCGGAGACCGGCCGCACGCCCTCGGTGACCGTGGCCACCCTGGTGTGCAACCTCTACGCCGAGGGCCTGCTGGTCACCGCGGGCCGCCGGGCGGATGTGCTCGGCGCGGCCGAGGAACTGCTCGCGGCGAACCTGGAACGGTGTCAGCGGGCGGCCATGGTGCGCAGCGAGGTCACCGCGCATTCGCTGCTGGCCCGGCTGCACCTGGCCCTGGACGAACTGCCGCAGGCCCAGGCCGCCAGCACCGCCGCGGTGGAGCTGTACGCGCGGCGCGGGCCGCTGCCCACGGTGCGCGGCGAGGAGATCCTGTACTGGCACGCCGAGGTGCAGCGGCGCTGCGGGCGCTTCGACGCCGCGGTGGAGACGCTGGCCAGGGCGCGGCAGCTGGTGCGGACCAAGGCTGGTTCGCTGGACCCGGAGCTGCGCGAGTTCTTCCTCGCGGTGCCACTGAACCAGCGCGTCGCCGCGCCCATGGACGGGGTGGCCGAGGGAATGGGGAGCATATGAGGTTCACCAGGGCCCGTGATCTTGTGGTTCCCGGGCTCGTGCTGGCCGTTGTGGCATATCTCGCACTGCGACTTGCCTACGGCTACGTGCCCAGGGTGCCGGTGCTCGCGGGTGTCACGTTGCTGCCGGTGGCCCTCGGCGAGGTGTGGTGGGCCTTCGTGTTGCGCGGCCGGATCCAGCGCCGCCCGAACGCCCGGCTGCTCGAACCGTTGGTGGCCGCCCGTTCGGTCGCGCTGGCCAAGGCGTCCTCGCTGGCCGGGGCGGTGTTGCTCGGGGTGTGGCTGGGTGTGCTGGCCTACGTGCTGCCGTTGCAAGGTCAGCTTGTGGCGGCGCAGAACGACACCGTGCCCGCCGTGCTGGGCGCTGTCAGCGCGGGCGCGTTGATCGCCGCGGGGCTGTGGCTGGAGCACTGCTGCCGCACGCCGGACCAGCCGGAGGACCGGGACGCACCGTGACCTGTGGTCGCTGTCCGTGGATTTTTTCGTCGCCTGAACGACTTCCTTACCAATCCGGAACCTGACGGACAGGTCTCGAACGGATAACTCCCGGGTACCGTAGGGGCCATGAACGGCCGCAGCGACTCGACCGCCGAGCCTCGCAGCACGGCCCGCGGGAACGGAATCCTGCTGCTCGGAGCCGTATTGCTCCTGGCTGCGACCGCCGCGGTGGTGCTCGTGGTCAGCGACGATGCCCGATGGTTGCGGCTGGGCGTGGTCGCGGCCCTGTGGGCGGCGCTGGTCGGCGCCTTCGCCGCCGCGCGCTACCGGAAGCAGGCAGGCGAGCGGGCCCAGCGCGCCGAGGAGCTGCACCGGGTCTACGAGCTGGAGCTGGAGTGCGAGGTCGCGGCGCGACGCGAGTACGAGCTGGAGGTCGAGGCCAAGACCAGGGAGCGGATCGAGCAGGAGTCGCGCAGCGATCTGGACGAGCTGCGCAACGAGCTGCGCGCGCTGCGGGAGAACCTGGAAGCGCTGCTGGGTGGTGAGGTGCTGGTCGAACGAGTGGCTTTACGCGCCGAATCGACCCGCATGCGCTCACTGCCCGACCAGTCCCGCCGACTGGCCATCTCCGATCGGTCCGACCGGGTCATCGCCTCCGCCGAGGAGCGCTTCCGCAAGATCACCGCGGGCACGGTCGAGCCGGTCCGCGCCCAGGCGACCCGCCAGGAGGAGAGCACCCAGCTCATCCCGGCCGTGCGCGCCGACCGCAAGGAACCCCAGCAGGACGTGCGCGCCGACGCCGCCCGCACCGCGTTCGTGTCCAAGGAGGCCGTGCGCGCCGAGGCGCAGCGCCGGGAGACCCGCCCGGCCGCGCCGCAGCGCCAGCACGTGCCGCCGCGCAAGCAGACCACCCCCGAACCCAGCCGCCCGGACGTGCAGCGGGACCGGGACCGGCAGCAGCCGCGCCGGGAGCCCGAGCGCCGGGAGCCGGAACGCCGGGAGCCGGAACCGGCCTTCGCCGAGACCGCCCGGCTGGCCAGGCAGGCCCAGCCGCAGCCGGTGGTCAAGCAGCAGCCCGCGCAGCGCCCGGAGTTCCGCCGCCCGGAACCGGCCAGCGCCTCGATCGTGGCCGAGCTGGACGGCGGCGCGTCCACCTGGACCGAGACCCCGCCCGCGCGCCCGGCCCGCCCGGAGCCCGCGGTGACCCGAGGCGAGGTGATCGGCAGCGGCCAGGTGCAGCGCCCGGCGCAGCCGTCCCGGCCGGTCGAGCGGCCCGAGGTCTATCCCACTATCGGTGATCGTCACCCCGAGCCGAGTGCACCCGCGGTGATCGACCACACTGAGGTGGTGGCCCGTCGTTACCGCCCCGACCCGGAACCCCACGAGCCCGCCGCGACCCCGTCCTGGGCGTTCGACACCGGCTCTCCCTCAAGTAGTTCCACCCCGTCTTCCTGGCCGGAAGCCGAATCCACCGGCCGCCGCCGCAAGCCGGAATACGAGCCCGAGGAGCCCGCTGGCCCAGGCCGCAGGCGCAAGCCGGAGTTCGAGTTCGAGGAAGCCGCCGAGCCAGCGGGCCGCCGCCGCAAACCCGAACCGGAACCCGAGCCCGAGGCCCCTGGCGGCGGTCGCCGCCGCAAGCCGGAAAGCTCCTGGGACGCCCTGGGCGGCTGGAACCCGGAACTCTCCGACGACGCCAGCCGCTCCCGGCTGGACCCGGACACCGGCGCGCACGGCGGTGGCGGCAAGTCGGTCAGCGAGTTGCTGGCCGCCCACGGCAACACCGAGCCCCCGCGCCGTCGTCGTCGTAAAGACGACTAGGGGTTACTTGTCCACGTCGCCGACGATTACGGCGAAGGACCCCAGTACCGCGGGCAGTGCTGCCACCGGTGTGCCCGGCAGCAGGGCGGCCAGGGCCTGGATGTTGTTGAACGACGGGGTGCGCAGCTTGAGTCGCCATGGTGTTTTCTCGCCGCGGGAGCTGAGGTGCACGCCGGAGACGCCCAGGGGCGCCTCGCCCCAGGTGTAGACCGAGCCTTCGGGGGCCTTGACCGCCTTGGGCAGGCGCAGGTTCACCGGGCCGGGGGGCAGGCTGGTCAGGCACTGGCGGGCCAGTCGCAGGGACTGTTCGACCTCGCCCGCCAGGCAGCGGACCCTGGCCAGGGCGTCGCCCGCGGTGTCCAGCACCGGGGTCACCGCCAGTTCGGGGTAGGCCAGGGTGGGGGAGTCCCGGCGCAGGTCGAAGTCGAGGCCGCTGGCCCGGCCGGCCGGGCCGGTGACGCCGAGGGCCATCGCGTCAGCGGTGCTGAGCACGCCGATTCCCTGGTACGCGGCCACGAACCCGGCTGAGTCCACAGTGGACATGATCGCGGTCAGCGATTCGTCCACAGTGGACAGTGCGGTGGCGGTCTGGCCGGTCCAGCCGGCCGGCATGTCCTCGCGCAGGCCGCCGATGCGGCTGGCCATGAAGTGGATCCGGCCGCCGGAGGCCGCCTCCATCGCGCCCTGGATCGCCTGCGTGCCTGCCTGGGCGGCACTGGTCGCGCTGGTGGACTCGCCTTCGGCCGAGCGGGTCAGCGGGGTCAGGAAGATCAGGTGCGCGAGCAGCCGGTTCAGCTCGCACAGCAGGGTGCGCAGCCACAGCGCGCGGGCCGGGACGTCCATCCCGGTCATCCGCTCCACCGCCTGGGCCACCACCACCTCGTTGCAGAAGGCGGCCAGCCAGTCGTGCCGGTTGGCCAGGGTGAGCACCTGCCGGTAGTCGCGGACCTCGAACAGCTTCTCCGCGCCCCGGTGCAGGTGTCCGACCAGCGGTTCGGCCGCGGTGATCGTGGTGCCGTCCAGGGTGAGCCGCAGCCGGTAGGCCCCGTGTGCGCTGGGGTGCAGCGGGCCGAGGTCGACCACCCGGTCCACCCCGAGGTGGGCCGCGCCCGCGCCGACTCCGACGATCTCCTGCCTGCTCACGCCGGTCATGCTCGCATGAGTTCCGGCGCGGGCGTGCCCGCGGTGCTCTGCAGCAGCCAGTGGAAGCCGCCCAGTCCGGCCGGGTCCAGCAGTTCGTGCGCCCGGCCCGCGGCGGCGGTGGCGCTCAGCCAGCCCGCCGGGTCGGTGGCGGCCAGGCCGGACGGCGGCGCGGTCGCGGTCAGGCCGAGCGCGCGCAGGGCGGCTGACTGCGTGCGCAGCACGGTCGAACCGGCCGCGGCGGCACTCGCGCAGGCGTCCATGGCCACGTGCGCGGTGAGGTCGCAGGAACCGTCCGGCACCGGTCTGGCCTGCCGTCCGGCCCGGTAGCCGGTCAGTGTGCCGTCGCCGGGCCGGTCGCCCGCGAGATGTCCGTAGTCCACCGCCAGCGCCGCCCCGCGCACCCGGGCCAGCGCGGCGGCCCAGGCCGCGTCCCTGGTGGTGCCGACCTCGGCCCGGCTCGCCCCTGGCCACCACCGCCGCAGCCATTCCCGCTCCGCCGTCCCGGCCTCCGGTCCAGGCTCCTCCGCGCCGTGCTCGTCGACCAGCACGCGCCGGATGAGTCCATTGTGGACGGTGACGACCGGGCAGGGGATCGCGTCCAGCCACTCGTGCCCGACCAGCAGGCCGACAATGTGTTCAGGCAACTCGTGAAACCATTGAACTCCAGGTATATCCCGGCTGGGACCCAGGTCCACGGCGGTCACCCGCAGTCGGCTGGACAGCCTCGGCGGAGCCAGTCGGAGCACCGCCTCGGCCAGCTCGCCGCCACCCGCTCCCAGGTCCACGAAGTCCACTGTGGACGGTCGGTCCAGGCCGTGGTCCACCCGGTCCAGCAGCACCAGCAGGGCCTCGGCGAGTTCCGGTCCGACCAGCGGCGCGGTGCGGAAATGCCCGGCCGGACGCTCCCCACGGGTAAAGAACCCCCCATTGGAGTACAACGCATTCCACCAGGCGTCCTGCCAGTCCCGCATGTGCTGACCGTAAAGTCTTGATCGTGACCGCGCCTGAAGCCCCCGTGTCGCCTCGACTCGACCAGTTCGCCCGGCGCCGCCGGGCGGTGATCGGCTCGGTGCTCGGCCTGACCGTGCTGGGGGTGTCCGGCCTGGTGTTGCTGGGTGTGGCCACCGCGCGGGTCGGGTTCGAGGCCGTGCTGGTCGGCGCGCTGGCCGCGCTGCTGCCGGTGATCCCCGTCATCGGCGCCTTCCTGTGGGTGGACCGCTGGGAGCCCGAACCGGCCCGGCTGCTGCTGGCCGCCTTCCTCTGGGGCGCCTGCGGGGCCACCGCGAGCGCGCTGCTGGTCAATGACACCGCCCAGCACCTCGGCGAGATCCTGCTCGGCCACGGCGAGGGCGACCTGATCACCTCGGTGATCTCCGCCCCGCTGGTGGAGGAGGCGGGCAAGGGCCTGTTCGTGGTGGCCCTGCTCTGGCGGCGGCGGCACGAGTTCGACGGGATCGTGGACGGCATCGTCTACTCCGGCATGGTCGCGGCCGGGTTCGCCTTCACCGAGAACATCTTCTACTTCGGCCGCGCCTTCGCCGAGTACGGCCTCGGCGGCATCAGCAGCGGCGTGATCGCGGTGTTCATCCTGCGCGGCGTGCTCTCCCCGTTCGCGCACCCGCTGTTCACCGTGATGCTGGGCATCGGCGCGGGCATCGCCGCCTCCACCGGCAACCGCGCGCTCAAGGTCCTGGCGCCGCTTGTGGGCTTCCTGCTCGCGGTCACCCTGCACGCGCTGTGGAACGGCGCGGCCACCTTCGGCGGCGGGCTGGGCTTCCTCAACATCTACTTCGCCATCATGTTCCCGATCTTCATCGCCACCGTGGCGCTGGTGATCTGGCAGCGCCGCCGCGAGCAGCGGGTGATCACCGGCGAGTTGCCGGAGATGGCCAGCAACGGCTGGATCGCGCCCAGCGAGGTCAAACTGCTGGCCACCCTGCCCGGCCGCCGCTGGTGGCGCAGCGCGGTGCACAAGCGCTCCGGCGAACGCGCTTCCCGGGCGGTGGCCGAGTACCAGGTGGCGGTCACCGAACTCGCCTTCCTGCGGCACCGCATCGGCCCCGGCCCGGCCCCGCGCGAGCTGGCCGACCGCCATTCGGAACTGCTGGTCGCGCTGACCAGGGCCAGGGAGATCGCCAGCGGCTCACCGGGCTGAGCGCGACTGGTCACATTGAGCTGCCGGAGGGCTGGCCCGGGGTTACGGTGCCCAGGTCGTCCGGTACCCGCAGTGGAGCGGGACTGGAACGCCGGAAGAGGACACCATGACCGACCGCCCAGCCCGACTCGCCGTCGGCGTTGTCTCCGCCGGCCGGGTCGGCGCAGTGCTCGGCGCCGCGCTGGCCAGAGCCGGACACCACGTGGTCGCGGCCGCGGCCGTGTCCACCGCCTCCCAGCGCCGGGCCGAGGCGCTGCTGCCGGAGGCGGCCATCCTGCCGCCCGATCAGGTGGCCGAACGCGCCGATCTGGTGCTGCTCGCGGTGCCCGACGACGAACTGCCCGGACTGCTCCGCGGCCTGATCGCGACCGGTTCGCTGCGCGGCGGCCAGATCGTGGCGCACACCTCCGGCGCGCACGGCTCCGCGCTGCTGGCCCCCGCCGCCGACCTGGGTGCGCTGCCGCTGGCCCTGCACCCCGCGATGACCTTCACCGGCCGCCAGGAGGACCTGCAGCGCCTGGTGGCCTGCCCGTTCGGGGTGACCGCGCCCGACGGCGAGGAGATCGCCTGGAACGTGGCCGAGGCGCTGGTGGTGGAGATGGGCGCGGAACCGGTGCGCATCCCCGAATCCGCGAGGGCGCTCTACCACGCCGCGCTCGCGCACGGGGCCAACCACCTCATCACCCTGGTCGCCGAGGCCGCGGACCTGTTGCGCGGGGCCGGAGTGGCCGATCCGGGCCGGTTGCTGGGCCCGTTGCTCTCCGCCGCGCTGGACAACTCGCTGCGCCTAGGCGACCGGGCCCTGACCGGTCCGGTGGCCCGCGGCGATGTCGGTACGATTCGCACGCATCTGGGCGTGCTGCGGGCGGCGGCGCCCGAATCGCTGTCCGCCTATCGGGCGCTGGCCCACCGCACCGCCGAGCGCGCGGTGGCCGCGGGTCTGCTCCGGCCTGGTCAGGCCGAGGCGGTCCACTTCGAACTCGACGAGGAGCAACCATGACCGGGCAACGGCCCTACACGCCCGGCGAGCTGACCGTGCACCACTCGCCGGACGAGCTGGGCAAGGTCACCAGGGCGCTGCGGGCCACCGGCCGCAAGATCAACCTGGTGCCCACCATGGGCGCGCTGCACGAGGGGCACCGCACGCTGATCCGCCGCGCCCGCCGGGTCCCCGGCACGGTGACCGCGGTGTCGATCTTCGTGAACCCGCTGCAGTTCGGCCCGGACGAGGACTTCCACCGCTACCCGCGGCCGCTGGAAACCGATCTGGACGCCTGCCGGGCCGAGGGCGTGGACCTGGTCTTCAACCCCTCGCCGGAGGCCATGTACGGCACCGGCGCGAGCACCACCGTGCACCCGGGTCAGCTGGGCGCGGAGCTGGAGGGCGCGGTGCGGCCCGGCCACTTCGAGGGCGTGCTCACCGTGGTGGCCAAACTGCTCAACATCGTCCGGCCCGACTTCGCCTACTTCGGGGAGAAGGACTACCAGCAGTTCGTGCTGGTCAAGCGGATGGTGACGGATCTGAACCTGGAGAGCGCGATCGTCGGCGTGCCCATCGTGCGCGATGCCGACGGCCTGGCGCTCTCCTCGCGCAACGCCTACCTCAGTGAGGACGAGCGCCGGGCGGCGCTCGCGATCCCGGCGGCGTTGGCGGCGGGTGCGATGGCCGGTCCCGGCGGCCCGGCGGCGATCCTCGCCGCGGCCAGGGCGGTCATCGAAGCCGAGTCCGGGCTGAGCCTGGACTACCTGGAGCTGCGGGCCAGGGATCTGGGCCCCGCACCGGAGAACGGCAAGGCGCGGCTGCTGATCGCGGCCCGCGCCGGGCGGACCCGCCTGCTCGACAACATCCAGCTCGTGGTCGGTCACGGAGTCGACGAGAACGACGACACCTACAACCCGGCCGCTGGGCTCCCTGCTCGGGAACGGTGAACGGGAGGCATCGCCATGTTCCTGACCATGCTCAAGTCCAAGATCCACCGTGCCACGGTGACCCAGGCCGACCTGCACTACGTCGGCTCGGTGACCGTGGACGAGGACCTGATGGACGCGGCCGGTCTGCTGGCCGGCGAGCAGGTCGCCATCGTGGACGTCAGCAACGGCGCCCGGTTGGAGACCTATGTCATCCCCGGCGAGCGCGGTAGCGGCGTGCTCGGCATCAACGGGGCCGCCGCGCACCTGGTGCACCCCGGCGACCTGGTCATCCTCATCGCCTACGGGCTGATGGAGGAGGCGGAGGCCAAGGCGTACAAGCCCAAGGTCGTCTTCGTCGACGCGGAGAACCGCATCGTCGAACTCGGCGGCGACCCGGCGCACGCGCCGGAGGGCTCGGGGCTGTCCAGTGGCGCGGTCACCGCCGAGGCCGACGGCGCGCCGCAGTCGGAGACGGTGGACGCGGCGCGGCTGGACGCGCTGCTCCAGGCCGAAAACTAGAGAGGACAACGCGGGTGCTGCTCGCCATCGACGTCGGCAACACCAACATCGTGCTCGGGCTCTACGAGGGCTCAGGGGACGATGCGAAGCTGGTCCGGGACTGGCGGATGCGCACCGACGCCCGGATGACCGCCGACGAGCTGGCGTTGACCATGCGCGGCCTGCTCGGCGAGCACGCCGGGCAGGTCACCGGCGTCTCCGCGCTCTCGACGGTGCCCTCGGTGCTGCGGGAGCTGCGGGTGATGCTGGGCCGCTACTTCGACTCGGTGCCCAAGGTCATCGTGCAGCCCGGCGTGCGCACCGGGGTGCCGCTGCTGGTGGACAACCCGAAGGAGGTGGGCTCGGACCGGGTGATCAACACCCTGGCCGCGCACCACCTGCACGACACCGCCTGTGTGGTGGTCGACTTCGGCACCTCCACCAACATCGACGTCATCTCGGCCAAGGGCGAGTTCCTCGGCGGCGTGTTCGCCCCCGGCATCGAGATCTCGGTGGACGCGCTGGCCGCCCGCGCCGCCCAGCTGCGCAAGGTCGAGCTGGTCCGCCCGCGCTCGGTGATCGGCAAGAACACGGTGGAATGCCTCCAGTCCGGCATCCTGTACGGCTTCGCCGGGCAGGTCGACGGGCTGGTCCGGCGGATCATCGAGGAGCTGACCGCCGACGGCGAGGAGAAGATCACCGTGATCGCCACCGGCGGCCTGGCCACCCTGGTGCTCGCGGAGTCGGCGACCATCGAGCACCACGTCCCGGACCTGACCCTGCTGGGCCTGCGCCTGGTCTACGAGCGCAACCTGCGCTGAGCTGTATCGATTGGCGTGCTCCGCACGCGGGATTTTTCGCTCTCAGTCGCCTCGTCGTGCATCCGCCGCACGCGAAGCAAGCTTCGGATGCGTCGGACGCACGACAAGGCAACGCGAAAAATCGGTACCCCGCCGCTGGTGAAGGGCCCGCCGTGTCGCTGCGCGCCACGCCTGTTTCGCAACAAGTTGTGGTGGTTGCGTTGGCTACTTGGTGACTACTGCCCTGGAGACTGTGGTTACCAGGGGTAGCTCGAACTCGCCGCCTGCGGTGGCGGGGTTGGTGTCCAGGTAGGCGCGCACCCGGCTGAGTAGGGCCTGCTGTTCGTCCGGGGTGCGGACCAGGGTGGGGGAGTGGGTGCCGACGGTGGCGGTCAGCGAGGCGGCGGTACGGGGCTGTTTGTGGCTGAACTCGCGTAGTTCCTGCTCCTGGAAGTCGGGGTGCGCCGGGATGCTGCGGCCGGCGCGCAGGCTGTAGCGCACGCTCAGCCCGGCGATCTCGGCGAACTCGGCCACCCAGTCCACCCGGTCGTCGTCGAGGTTCCACAGCGCGGCCAGCACCCCGCCGGGATTGAGCACCCTGGCGATCTCCGGCAGGGCCCGGTCCAGGTCGAACCAGTGCAGGGCCTGGCCGACCAGCACCGCGTCCACCCGGTTGTCCGGCAACGGGATGGCCTCGGCCGAACCGGGCAGCGCGACCACCCCGCGCAACCGGCCCACCAGCTCATCGCGCATGGCCGCGTCCGGTTCGACCGCGATCACGTCCAGGCCCGCGCGCAGTAGCGACTCGGTGAGCTTGCCGGTGCCCGCGGCCAGGTCCAGCACCCGCAGCGGGCGGAGGCCGGCCACCGGGGCCAGCGCGAAGGTCACCGCGGCCGCCGGGTAGTCCGGGCGGTGGTCGGCGTAATCGGT
The DNA here is from genome assembly GCF_052078295.1 of Crossiella sp. CA198. Taxonomy (NCBI): domain Bacteria; kingdom Bacillati; phylum Actinomycetota; class Actinomycetes; order Pseudonocardiales; family Pseudonocardiaceae; genus Crossiella; species Crossiella sp. CA198. Next base: position 22,442 of record NZ_JBQJIM010000045.1, on the reverse strand, counting down.
CGCGGCGGCGCCGAAGGAACGGGCCCGGCGCGCGTGTTCGGTGGCGAGGCGATCGCTTGGGGTGAAGTCCGGCACAGCGAGAACCTATCCCGTTCGCATTACTCTCCGGGTACTCCGTAACCTGTGTTGCCGTGACAGAGCAGCCGCGGCACCAGCCCGTAACCAGCGACGACGACCTGCCGGAGCAGATGCGCGTCCGGCGCGAAAAGCGGGAGCGGCTGCTGGCCGAGGGCAAGGCGCCCTATCCGGTCGTACTGGACCGCACCCACTCGCTCACCGAGATCCGGGCCGCCTATCCCGATCTTCCGCCGGACACCCCCACCGGGGAAATCGTCGGTGTGACCGGTCGGGTCATGTTCCAGCGGAACACCGGAAAGTTGTGTTTCGCCACTCTCCGCGAGGGTGACGGCGTCGAGCTGCAGGCGATGCTGAGCCTGGACAAGGTGGGCGCGGAAGCGCTGGCCGGGTGGAAGTCCGACGTCGATCTCGGTGATCACGTGTTCGTCCGCGGCGAGGTGGCCACTTCGCGGCGTGGGGAACTGTCGGTCATGGTCACCGAATGGCAACTCGCCGCCAAGACGTTGCGCCCGTTGCCGGTCGCCCACAAGCAGCTCTCCGAAGAGACTCGAGTGCGGCAGCGTTATGTCGACCTGTTGCTCCGACCGGAGGCCAGGGACGCGGTGCGTATCCGCGCCGGTGTGATGCGTTCGCTGCGGGAGTCCTTCCACCGCCGGACTTTCACCGAAGTCGAGACGCCGATGTTGCAGACGCTGCACGGCGGTGCCAGCGCTCGTCCGTTCACCACGCACTCCAATGCGTTCGACATCGACCTTTACCTGCGGATCGCACCCGAGCTGTACCTGAAGCGCTGTGTGGTCGGCGGGATCGAGAAGGTCTTCGAGATCAACCGGAACTTCCGGAACGAAGGTTCGGACTCCTCGCACTCACCAGAGTTCGCGATGCTCGAGGCGTACGAGGCATACGGTTCCTACGACACGATTGGCAAGCTCACCCGGGAGTTGGTGCAGGAAGCCGCGGACGCCGTTTTCGGTAGTCGGACAGTCACCCTCGCGGACGGTTCGGAGTACGACCTGTCCGGCGAGTGGACCACACTGACTATGTACGGCTCACTGTCCGAGGCACTCGGTGAGGAGATCACCCCGGCGACACCGGTTGAGTTGTTGCGCAAGCACCTGGAATCTCGCGGACTGGAAGTTCACCCGGCTGCCGGAGGAGGAAAGTTGGTGGAGGAGCTGTGGGAACACCTCGTTGGTGATCACCTGCACGCACCCACCTTCGTGCGTGACTTCCCGGTCGACACCTCCCCGCTGACCAGGGAACATCGCAGCGAGACCGGCATCGCGGAGAAGTGGGACCTCTACATCCGCGGTTTCGAGCTGGCCACCGGATACTCGGAGTTGGTCGACCCCGTTATCCAGCGGGAACGCCTCGAGGCGCAGGCCCGGCTGGGCTCGGCTGGCGACGTCGAGGCGATGCGTCTCGACGAGGACTTCCTGCGTGCGCTGGAGTACGGAATGCCGCCCAGCGGCGGTATGGGAATGGGTATTGACCGGCTCTTGATGGCGCTCACCGGTCTTGGTATCCGGGAGACGATCCTGTTCCCGCTAGTCCGGCCTGAATGACGTTCACCACTTTGAGACCGTGTGGTGAGTGTTCGTCAAGCTGTTAGTGCGCTAATCTTCCGCGTAGTCTCTACAGACGAACTACACGCCGGGAGCTTCGCCGGCAGCCACTGGGGTTTCAGGAAGGAACAAGCGCATGGCGGAGAGAGTCGTCCGAACCCTGGTCGACGACCTGGACGGTTCGGAAGCGGAAGAGACCGTCGAGTTCGCTGTCGACGGGGTGTCCTACGAGATCGACCTTTCCGGGGACAACGCGACGAAGCTTCGGGACGCGCTCGCGTCCTATGTCGCAGGCGCCCGCCGGACTGGTGGCCGTCGGCGCACGACTTCGGCGCCCGGGCGTTCCGGTGCTGTCGGTGGACGGGCGGCCGGCCGGGTCGCTTCCGCCGATCGCGAGCAGAACCAGGCGATTCGTGAGTGGGCCCGCAAGCGGGGCATGAAGGTTTCCGACCGGGGCCGCATCCCGGCGGACGTGCTGCAGCAGTTCCACCAGGAGAACTGACCGGCACAAAACGGCCACCACTTGGACATTTCAATACGGGACGGGACCCGCCACCGGTTTGTAGCCGTGCGGCGAGTCCCGTTCTGTGCTATATGGCGTGATCACTTACCGGGATCGACGCCGAAAGCCTTCGCCAGGTCGTCCAGCACCACGTGCGCGCCTTGCAGGCTCACCGAGGAGATCCAGGTGGTATCCGAAACTTCATGCACCTGGCCCTTCAGCTGCGCCCACAGCGGATTGGCCTGGAACTTCTCCTTCGCCTTCGCCGAGCCGCCCTTCGGATCCGGGAAGGCGGTCACGAACACCTGGTCGCCATCGGCACGCAGGATGTTCTCCGGGCTCAGCTCCACGAAGATCTGCGCCGCGTTCGGGTCGTTCTGATCCGCTGGCCTGCCCAGTCCGGTGTCCTTGAGCACGATCCCGATGAAGCTGTTCATCGAGTAGGCCCTGGTCGGCCCGTCCACAAAACGGACAACCGAGACAGTCGGCGTCTTGCCAGCCTTGGCCTTGATCGCCGCGCCGAGCTTGGCCGCCCGGTCCTCATATGCCTTGATCTTGGTCTCGGCCAGCGCTTCCTTGCCGAGGGCCTTGCCTGCCAGCCGGATGTTGGCCTTCCAGGTCTTGCCGGTCTCCGCGCTGAACACGGTCGGCTTGCGCGCGGAGAGCACGCCATAGAGGTTCTCGTGCCGGACCTTGGCCGAAAGGATCAGATCCGGCTCGGCCACCAGGACCTGTTCCAGCTTGGTCTGCTCCAGCTCACCCACCGGCTTGGCGTTCCTGGCGTACTTGTCCGCCTCGGCCTTGAGGTAGTCCGGGAACTTCTCCCCGCTGGCCGGGAACAGGGTGTAGGCGGCCAGCTGGGTCTCCAGCGCGAGCACCGCGTCCACGTAGGAGCTGTCCAGCGCGGCCACCTTGACCGGCTGCTTCTCGATGGTGGTCTTGCCCATGGCGTGCTCGACGGTGCGCGGGAACCCGGCGGCCGACTCCCCGGCGGACGTCGGGCCGGTCTGCGGGGTCCCGCCACCGCCGCACGCGCCGACGAGCAGGGCCGTGGCGGCGAGGACGGCGAGCACCCTCGGTGGCCTGGTCATAGCGGTCCTTCCGTTCGGTTAGGCTTGCCTCAGTAGAGGATAGGAGCCGCAGCATGACCCGTGCCGCGATCGCGCCCGGGTCCGCCGTTCCGGCCCCGGTCCGCCGACGCCGACGTGTGCTCGGCCTCCTGCTGCTCGCCCTCGCGCTGGGGCTCGCACTGGTGGCCAGTGTGGCCATCGGCGCCAAGCCGGTCCCGCTCGGCGACGTGTGGCACGCGCTGACCGCCCCGACGGGCAGTGAGAACGACCTGATCGTGAACTCGCTGCGGATCCCGCGGACCATCCTCGGCCTGCTGGTCGGCCTGGCGCTGGGCATCGGCGGCGCGCTGCTGCAGGGCCACACCCGCAACCCACTGGCCGATCCCGGCCTGCTCGGGGTCAACCAGGGCGCGGCGTTCGCGGTGGTGCTGGCCATCTTCACCTTCGGCTTCACCGACCTGTTCACCTTCGTCTGGTTCGGCTTCGCCGGGGCGCTGCTGGCCACCGTGATCGTCTTCGCCATCGGCTCGGCGGGCACCAGCGGCCGCGGCGGGCCGACCCCGGTGACGCTGGCCCTCTCCGGCGCGGCGGTGTCCGCCTTCCTGTACGCGCTCAGCTCGGCGCTGATCCTGCTGGACGCGCAGAGCCTGGAGACCTTCCGGTTCTGGCGCAGCGGATCACTGGCAGGCCGCGATCCGGAGATCATCCTGCAGGTGCTGCCGTTCCTGCTGGCCGGACTGGTGCTGGCACTGGCCAACGCGCCGGGCCTGAACGCGGTCTCCCTCGGCGAGGACGTGGCCCGCTCGCTCGGCCAGCGGATCTGGCTGACCCGCGCGCTGGGCATCGCCGCGGTGACCCTGCTGACCGGGGCCGCGGTGGCCGCCTGCGGGCCGATCGGCTTCGTCGGGCTGATCGTGCCGCACCTCGCCAGGGCCATCACCGGCCCGGACTACCGCTGGCTGCTGCCGTATGCCGGCCTGATCGGCGCGGTGCTGGTGCTGGCCTCCGACGTGCTCGGCCGGGTGCTCGCCCGGCCCGGTGAGCTGCAGGTCGGCATCATGCTGGCGTTGGTCGGCTCGCCGTTCTTCGTGGTGCTGGTGCGCCGCCGGAATCTGGTGAGCCTGTGACCGCCAAGACCGAGCCCCGGGTGCCCGGCCGCCCCGCGCTGCGCCTGGCCGGGGCCTCCTGGACGTTGCGGCTGCGTGCGGTCGCGGTGCCGGTGCTCGGCCTGGCCGTGCTGGTGTTCGTGCTGGCGCTGAACCTGACCCTGGGCGATTTCCCGATCAGCCTTGGCGAGGTCTTCGCCGCGCTGCTCGGCGGCGGGGACGAGGCGCACCGGTTCATCCTCTACGACCTGCGGCTGCCAAGGGCGCTGACCGGCGCGCTGGTCGGCGCCGCGCTCGGCCTGGCTGGCGCGATCACCCAGGCCATCGCGCGCAACCCGCTGGCCAGCCCGGACCTGCTCGGGGTGAGCGCGGGGGCGGGCGCGGGCGCGGTGTTCGTGGTGATGTTCGGCGGCAGCGCCGGCGGGCTCAGCGGCTACCTGGCCGCGGTCGGCCTGCCGATCGCCGCGCTGCTCGGCGGCCTGCTCGCGGCCGCCGTGGTCTACCTGCTGGCCTGGCGGCGTGGCATCGAGGGCTTCCGGCTGGTGCTGGTCGGCATCGGCGTGCACGCGGTGCTGTCCAACGTGACCTTCTGGCTGCTCACCCTCTCCGACGTGGCCGACGCGGGCCGGGCCATGGTGTGGCTGACCGGCAGCCTCAACGCCCGCGGCTGGGACCACGTGCTGCCGGTGGGCATCGCGCTGGCCGTGCTGGTCCCGCTCACCCTCTTCGGCGCGCGCACCCTGGGCGCGCTGCAGTTCACCGACGACACCGTGCGCGGACTCGGCGTGCGAGTCGAGCTGAGCCGCTCGCTGCTGGTGCTGGCCGCGGTCGGCCTGGCCGCGGTGGCCACCGCCTCGGCCGGTCCGATCGAGTTCGTCGCACTGGCCGTGCCGCAGATCGCGCTGCGGCTGACCGGCCTGGCCCAGCCGCCGCTGCTGGCCAGCGCGGTGCTCGGGGCCGCGCTCACGGTCACCGCCGACGTGCTGGCCCGCACCGCCTTCGGCTCGGTCGAACTGCCGGTCGGGATCGTCACCGCGATCCTCGGCGCTCCGTACCTGGTGTTCCTGCTCGTCCGACGTTATCGGGAGGTACGCGGATGACCGCGCTGCCCACAGCCGCCCCAGCGATCCGCCTGGCCGCCAGCGAGCTGACCCTGGCCTACGGCGACAACGTGGTCGTCGACGGACTGGACTTCGAGGTGCTCGACGGCACCGTCACCGCGGTGATCGGCCCCAACGGCTGCGGCAAGTCCACCCTGCTGCGCGCGCTGGGCAGGCTGATCAGCCCGCAGCGCGGGCACGTGCTGCTGGACGGCAAGCGGATCGACAAGACCCCGACACGCGAGGTCGCCAAGGTGCTCGGCGTGCTGCCGCAGACCCCGACCGCGCCGGAGGGCCTCACCGTCGCCGACCTGGTCGCCCGCGGCAGGCACCCGCACCAGTCCTGGTACCGGCAGTGGTCCAGCGACGACGAGGACACGGTGGCCGAGGCGCTGCGGATGACCGGCATGCTGGAGTTCGCCGAGCGCACCCTGGACCAGCTCTCCGGCGGTCAGCGCCAGCGCGCCTGGATCTCCATGGCGCTGGCCCAGGGCACCGATTTGCTGCTGCTGGACGAGCCCACCACCTACCTGGACCTGGCCCACCAGGTCGACGTGCTGGACCTGGTCCAGCGCCTGCACGCCGAGGCGGGCCGCACCGTGATCATGGTGCTGCACGACCTGAACCTGGCCGCCCGCTACGCCGACCGCCTGGTCGCCATGCGGGCAGGCAAGATCGTCGCCCAGGGCCCGCCGGCCGAGGTGCTCACCGAGGACCTGCTGCGCGAGGTCTTCGAGCTGGACGCCAAGGTGATCCAGGACCCGATCGCGGGCACCCCGCTGGTGGTGCCGGTGGGCAGCAGGCACAAGGTCTAAGCGGTGCGGCGCAGCAGCGCGAGGTACTCGTGGTGCTCGCGCAACAGCCCGGCCAGGCCGGGGTGCGGTCCTGGCGGCAACTCCGTTTCGCCGAGCACCAGCCCGGTCAGCGCCAGGCCGGTCCCGGTGAGCAGCAGGGACAGATCGGCCGGGGTGTAGCAGCGCAGGGTCTGGGTGAGTGTGCGCGCCGGGTCCGCGGTGTCCCACCAGGTGTCGGTCGCGGTGCAGGTCACCGGGTCGAAGCTGGTCCGCTCACGCAGTTCGTGCCGGTAGCCCCGGTCCGGATCCGGCAGCAGGTGCTCCTCGTCGCCGTCCCAGCCCGCCCAGACGAACGGGTTGAACACGTCCACCATGGCCACCCCGCCCGGCCGCAGCCAGCCCGCGATCCGGGCCAGCAGCCGCCGTTGATCAGCGTCGGAGCCGACCCCGAAGCCGTTCCAGTAGCAGACCGCGTCGAACCCGCCGGGCAGCTCGATCTCGAAGAAGTCCGCCTGATGGGCGGTGAGCGCGCCCGGTGGCAGGTCCGCGGCCAGTTCCGGCACGGCCAGCGCCCGGTCGCTGATCTCCACCGCGGTCACCGCGTACCCGGCCCGCGCGGTGGACACCGCGGTCGAGCCGTAGCCGGAGCCCAGTTCCAGCACCCGGCCGCGCGCCGGGCCGTGCGCCCGCAGCAGCGCCACCCGGCGTTCGTCCCGCTCGCTCACCCGCGCGTCCGCCGCGGCCCACCACGCGCCGGTCCTGGAGTAGAAGTCCCGCACCCAGTCCACGCCCGCAGTCAACCGGGTCAGGGCTGCGCCAGCACCCGCTTTTCCCGCTCGGCCGCGGACACCCGAGGGCAGGTCACGCAGGCGGTGCCACCGTCGAGGGCGAAGTGGAAGCAGCAGCTCTCCCGGCGCCGGGTCCACACCGTCCGGCCCTCGCCGTGCACCGGGTACAGCCGGGAGGCCGAGGTGAACGGTTCGATCCGCGCCGGCAGCACCAGCGCGGCCTGGGCCACCCCGGCGCCCTCGTCGCCGAACATCCGGCCGGTGTTCCACAGCGCGCTGTCCAGCGCGTCGGTGGCCGCGCCCCAGAGCATGTGCCTGCCCAGCCGGACGGTCGGGCCGTAGGCGGCGACGAACTCGCGGGCGTGCCCGGCGTAGCGCGCCCGCAGCACCCCGGCCAGCGCGGCCTCGTCCCTGACCACGGTGGCCTCCGGCGTGCCTGCCGCCGGGTCGTCCGGCAGGCAGACGAAACCGGCAGAAAGCAGCGCGATCCCATCGGGGTGCCGACGATCACCCGAAAGGCGGAAAGCAAGATCGGCAGGCCGCAGCCAGGGCACCCGGCGCGCGGTGTGGAACAGGATCGCGCCCAGGTAGGCCGGGATCTGCAGGTACCAGGCCAGCACGTACCCGGCGGTGGTGCGGTCCGGAATATTTCCGTCGTGCCGTTCGTTGAGCCATTCGGCGAGGTCCTTGCGCCAGAGGTCGAAGCGGGCCGGATCGGCCAGCAGTTCGGCGCAGTTCCGCCAGGAGTCGTCGGGGGTCCCGAAGCGCACGGTCACGTGCCCGCGCGAGGTGTCGGCACTGGCCAGCGAGTCGGCCAGGGCGCTGCGCGCCAGACGGACGGTCACGCACGGCTCCTCGGTTGTTGGTCAGGCTTGCCTAACCTAACCTAGGGTAAGCGCGTATTGCGCCATCGGGGTGATCTCGTCGCCGGGAGGTGGTTTGTTCGCGCTTAGCGGACACCGCCGATCCGGTGGAATTGTGTCCACCTCACACTCGTTGTGTCGGTCAGTAGCGAGAGTGTGAGAACAGAAGGAAGAAGTCGGGCCGACTAGAGTGGCCCTACGGTGCCGACCCGGGAGTGAGACGCGGGGTCGAGGGCCGCCGGCGCAGCAGTCAGGGAGTGCGAATGTTCGAAAGGTTTACCGACCGCGCGAGGCGGGTGGTTGTCCTGGCCCAGGAGGAAGCCAGGATGTTGAACCACAACTACATTGGCACCGAGCACATCCTTCTGGGCTTGATCCACGAAGGTGAGGGTGTCGCCGCCAAGGCGCTGGAGTCGCTGGGCATCGCCCTTGAGGGCGTGCGCCAGCAGGTCGAAGAAATCATCGGTCAGGGCCAGCAGGCGCCGAGCGGGCACATCCCGTTCACGCCGAGGGCGAAGAAGGTCCTCGAGCTGTCCCTGCGGGAGGCTCTCCAGCTCGGCCACAACTACATTGGCACCGAGCACATCCTGCTCGGCCTGATCCGCGAGGGCGAGGGCGTGGCCGCCCAGGTCCTGGTGAAGCTGGGCGCCGACCTGAACCGGGTGCGGCAGCAGGTGCTGCAGCTGCTCTCCGGCTACCAGGGCAAGGAACCCGCCGAGTCCGGTGGCAGGGGCGAGGGCACTCCCTCCTCCTCGCTGGTGCTCGACCAGTTCGGCCGCAATCTCACCTCCTCCGCCCGCGAGGGCAAGCTCGACCCGGTCATCGGGCGCGAGAAGGAGATCGAGCGGGTCATGCAGGTGCTGTCCCGGCGCACCAAGAACAACCCGGTGCTCATCGGTGAGCCCGGCGTCGGCAAGACCGCGGTCGTGGAGGGCCTTGCCCAGCGGATCGTCAAGGGCGAGGTGCCCGAGACGCTCAAGGACAAGCAGCTCTACACCCTCGACCTCGGCTCGCTGGTGGCCGGTTCCCGCTACCGCGGTGACTTCGAGGAGCGCTTGAAGAAGGTGCTCAAGGAGATCCGCACCCGCGGCGACATCATCCTGTTCATCGACGAGATCCACACCCTGGTCGGTGCGGGCGCCGCGGAGGGCGCGATCGACGCCGCCAGCATCCTCAAGCCGATGCTCGCCCGAGGTGAGCTGCAGACCATCGGCGCCACCACGCTGGACGAGTACCGCAAGCACGTCGAGAAGGACCCCGCGCTGGAGCGCCGCTTCCAGCCGATCCAGGTCGGCGAGCCCTCGCTCGAGCACACCATCGAGATCCTCAAGGGTCTCCGCGACCGGTACGAGGCGCACCACCGGGTCTCGATCACCGACTCCGCGCTGGTCGCCGCCGCCACCCTGGCCGACCGGTACATCAACGACCGCTTCCTGCCGGACAAGGCGATCGACCTGATCGACGAGGCCGGCGCCCGGATGCGCATCCGCCGGATGACCGCGCCGCCGGACCTGCGCGAGTTCGACGAGAAGATCGCCGACGTCCGCCGGGACAAGGAATCCGCGATCGACGCGCAGGACTTCGAGCGCGCGGCCAAGCTCCGGGACGCGGAGAAGCAGCTGCTGGGCCAGAAGGCCGAGCGGGAGAAGCAGTGGAAGGCCGGTGACCTCGACGTCGTCGCCGAGGTCGACGAGGAGCAGATCGCCGAAGTGCTGGCGAACTGGACCGGCATCCCCGTCTTCAAGCTCACCGAGGAGGAGACCTCGCGTCTGCTCCGGATGGAAGACGAGCTGCACAAGCGGATCATCGGCCAGTTCGAGGCGGTCAAGTCCGTCTCGCAGGCGATCCGCCGTACCCGCGCCGGTCTGAAGGACCCGAAGCGCCCCTCCGGCTCGTTCATCTTCGCCGGCCCGTCCGGTGTGGGTAAGACCGAGCTGTCCAAGGCGCTGGCCGAGTTCCTCTTCGGCGAGGACGACGCGCTCATCCAGATCGACATGGGCGAGTTCCACGACCGCTACACCGCCTCGCGGCTCTTCGGCGCGCCCCCCGGGTACGTCGGCTACGAGGAGGGCGGTCAGCTCACCGAGAAGGTGCGGCGCAAGCCGTTCTCCGTGGTGCTCTTCGACGAGATCGAGAAGGCGCACCAGGAGGTCTACAACACGCTGCTCCAGGTGCTCGAGGACGGCCGCCTGACCGATGGTCAGGGCCGCACGGTGGACTTCAAGAACACCGTGATCATCTTCACCTCGAACCTCGGCACCCAGGACATCTCCAAGGCCGTCGGCCTCGGCTTCACCGCGAAGGTCGGTGAAGGGTCGAACTACGACCGGATGAAGCAGAAGGTCAACGACGAGCTGAAGAAGCACTTCCGCCCCGAGTTCCTCAACCGGATCGACGACATCATCGTCTTCCACCAGCTCACCGAGGAACAGATCATCCGCATGGTCGACCTGATGATCAACCGGGTGGAAACCCAGCTCCGCAACAAGGACATGTCGCTGGAGCTGACCCCGAACGCGAAGAAGCTGCTGGCCAAGCGCGGGTTCGACCCGGTGCTGGGCGCGCGGCCGCTGCGCCGGACGATCCAGCGGGAGATCGAGGACCAGCTCTCGGAGAAGATCCTCTTCGGCGAGATCCAGCCTGGGCAGATCATCATCTGCGATGTCGAGGGCTGGGACGGCGAGGGTCCGGACGACAAGGTGAAGTTCACCTTCCGCGGTGAGGCCAAGCCGACCCGCGTGCCGGACGCGCCGCCCGTCGACCTGGCCGGTCCGGCCGGCGGTGACGAGCCCGAGTCGGGCACCGGCACCAACGGCTGATCCGAGCGCACGAGCAGAAGGGCAGGGCACCACTGGTGTCCTGCCCTTTTCGCGTGTGCCGACCCCCGCGCGGATGATCAGGCACTCTGGTGGGGTGAGCTATCCGCGGATCGAGGCAGACACGACGCCGCTGACGCGTCGGCCCGCACCGCCCCGGCCGCCGGAACCGGCGGAACCCAAGCGGCGGCGGCGTGGCGGGAAGTTCGCCGGGGTGACGCTGTTGCTGCTGGCCCTGCCGGTCATCGCGCTCACCGGGTTGCGCGCGGCCGGCTTCGACCAGCAGAAGCACGCGGCCGCCGCGATCGCGCTGACCCCGTACGCGCTGCCGGCCGCGGCCCTGCTCGCGGTGCTCACGCTGCTGTTCCGGCGCTGGCTGCTGGCCATCGTGCTGGTGCTGTGCACGGTGCTGCTGGCCTTCATCGTGCTGCCGAGGGCGTTCGTGAAGGCGCGGCCGATCGCGGTCGGCGCGCAGGTCCGGGTGCTGTCGGTGAACCTGCTCTTCGGCCGGGCCGATCCGGCGTTCGTGGTGAACCTGGTGCGCAACACCAAGGCCGACGTGCTCAGCCTGCAGGAACTCACCCCGGAGTCGGTGACCGCGCTGGCACAGGCCGGGCTTGACCAGGAGTTGCCGTTCCGGGTGCTGGAACCGGCCGCCGGGGCCGCGGGCACCGGCATCGCCTCCCGGCACCCGTTGTCCCGGATCGTGCTCGGCCGCCCGCCGGCGCCCGGCGCGTTCGCCCAGCCCGCCGCGCTGGTCAACCTGCCCGGCCCGCGCAGCCTGGAGATCATGGCGGTGCACCCGCGCATCCCGGTCGGCCCCGAGGGCGCTGACCCGTGGCTGCGGGATCTGGGCACGCTGCCCGAACCCCGCACCGAGGGCCCGGCCCGGGTGCTGGCCGGGGACTTCAACGCCACCCTTGACCACTCGCCGCTGCGCCGCCTGCTCGGCCAGGGCTACCTGGACGCCGCCGACCAGGCGGGCGCCGGACTCACCCCGACCTGGCCGGGGGTCGGCGCCGGGCTGATCCCGCCGCCGGTGACCCTGGACCACGTGCTGGTGGACCAGCGCTGCCCGGTGGACCGCTTCGACGTCTTCGAGATCCCGGGCAGCGACCACCGCGCGATCCTGGCCACCCTCACCGTGCCCAGCGCGGGTCCCTAGATCAGCTCATCCAGCTGTTGCAGGGCGTCCAGGCAGGTCAGCGGCAGGGCGATGCCGCGCCCGTGCCGGAGTTGTGGCTCCCGCGGGTTGATCCGGATCAGTCCGCCGCCCGCCGCGCTGGCCAGTTCGGCCTGCCGTCGCACGGTGGGCACGGCCTGACCGGCGCCGATCTCGACCACCACCAGGTTCGCCCCGCGCAGTTCCCGCCGCCAGCGGGTGTAGTCCGCCAGCTGGGCCTGGCTGCGCCGCCCGGCCCAGTCGTAGTCGCCGAACATCAGGATGTTCGGCCGGGCCAGTCCGCCGCAGCCGGGACAGCCCGGCAGTTCGCCGACGGCCCGCATGGTGTCCGGGTCGACCTCGACCTGGAGGTCCGCGGCCGGCCAGATGTCATCCGAGCAGCCGCCCGCGCACTGCAGCCAGTGGATCGAGCCGTGGCATTCGGCCACCCGGTCAAAACCGGCCAGCTGGAACTGGCCGTCCACGTTGGAGGTGAACACCCACTGCCCGCGCGGCCGGGACTCACCCCACTTGCGCAGCAGGGCGAACCCGGCATGCGGCACGGTCGCCCGGTACAGCGCGATCCGGTGCCCGTAGAAACCCCAGGCCAGCGCCGGATCCTCGGCGAAGTGCACCGGGTCGGCCAGCTCCTCGAAGCGCAGGCCGAGTGCCGCATACGGCGGATAGGCCCGCCAGAAGCCCGCGTCACCGCGGAAGTCCGGCAGGCCGCTGTCCACGCCCATGCCCGCGCCCGCGCACACCAGCAGCGCGTCCGCGCCGCGCAGCAGCTCCGCGGCGCGGGTGAGATCAGTCCTGGACGCGAGGTCCGGCACTGAGCACGACCTCGAACTCCAGCAGGCTGGACCCGGTGCCGACCGGCTTGGCCCGCTCACCGGAGTGCGCGGCCTTGGCCGAACCGTTCATCCATGCCTGGAAGTGCTCTTCGGTCTCCCAGCGGGTGTAGATGAAGTAGCGCTGCTCGCCCGCCTTCGGGCGGAGCATCTCAAAACCGAGGAAACCCGGCTCGCCCTCCACCGCGCCCAGACGCGCGGCGAACCGCTTCTCCAGCTCCGCGCCGGAGCCATCGGGTACCTCGATCGCATTGATCTTCACAACGGCCATGCGGCCAGCCTAGCCTGACCGGCATGCGTGACGGCGTGCTCGACTTCGGTGGCGAGGGACCGGGAATCCTGTTGCTGCACGGGCTGATGGGCCGGGCCAGCACCTGGTGGTCCACCGCCCAGTGGCTGCGCCGCTACGGCCGGGTGGTGGGCTTGGACGCCCGCGCGCACGGCCGCGCCACCAGGGACAAGCCCTGGCGCACCGAGACCTTCGCCGACGACGCGGCCGAACGGATCCGGCAGCTGGAGCTGGGGCCCGCGATCGTGATCGGCCACTCCATGGGCGGCCTGCACGCCTGGGCGCTGGCCGCCCGGCATCCCGAGCTGGTGCGGGCGGTGGTCTCCGAGGACATGGCCCCGGACCAGCGCGGCAAAAGTGTCGAGGACTGGCGGGACTGGTTCGCGGCCTGGCCGATGCCGTTCCAGTCACTGGCCGCGGTGCGTGAGTTCTTCGGCGCGGACCGGACCGATGTCGGCGACTACTTCATCGAGTGCTTCGAGGAGACCCCGGACGGCTACCGGCTCACCGCCGATCTGGCGGACCTCTACGAGATCGCCGCGGAATGGGGCGAGCGTGAGTACTGGTCCTTCGTCGAGGCGGTGCGCTGCCCGCTGCTGGCCATCGAGGCCGGGTACTCGGGCATGCCACCCGGCCAGATCGCCGAGGTGGCCCGGCGGGCCCAGGACGGCCGCTACTTCCTGGCCGAGGGGGCAGGGCACGTCGTGCACTACGAGGCCCCCGAGCTGTACCGGGGCGCGGTGGAGGCTTTTGTCAGCGAGGTGCTGGGCCGCTAGGCGGACCACAGTTCGTCGGCCTCGCCGGTGCGGGTGTCCACCACACCGATCGCGGCCACGTTCGCCCGGATCGGCTCGTACGGGTGCAGCGCGGTGAATCCGGCGGCCAGCTCGGCCCCGGTCACGCCCTGCGCGAGCGTGCAGTGCGGCACCCAGGACCCAGGCAGGTAGTAGGCCGAGGGGTGCTTGACCCGTCCGGCCAGCACATCGTGCACGGCCGAGTGCACCGCGAGCAGTTCGGCGTCCACCACCGCGGCCAGCATCAGCACGTTCTCGCTGGTGGCGAAGGCCCCGACATTGTGCAGCCAGAGGCCGGGCATGGACAGTAGCGCCAGGTCCGCGCGCAGTTCCGCCCTGGCCCTGGCCGGGATCTGCGCGGCCACCGCCAGCGAGACGTGCGGCTGGTGCCGCCGGTGGGTCAAGGTGGCCAGGCTGGGCGCCCCGGCCTGCTCCAGCCTGCGCCACAGCCCGCGCACCGCGGTGTCGGCCTCGGGGTCGAAGAACATCTCCAGAGCGTCAGCCACTCGCGCATCGTGCCGCACGTGACCTACTAGGAAAATCGGAGCACACTGATCGCGGCACATTCCATCTGGCCCACCTGGAGCCGTCATGAACACCGTGCTGTGGATCCTGCAGATCGTGCTCGCCGCCGCCATGCTCGGCGCCGGCGCGGCCAAGCTCAGCCAGGGCCGCGAGAAGCTACTCGACAAGATGTCCTGGGCGGAGTCCTACTCCGACCCGGCCTTCCGGGGCATCGGCGCCGTGGAGGTGCTCGGCGCACTCGGCCTGATCCTGCCCGCGGTCACCGGCATCGCGCCGATCCTGGTGCCGGTAGCCGCCACCGGACTGGCCATCACCATGCTGGGCGCGGTGCTCACGCACGTCCGGCGCAAGGAGTTCGGCCAGCTCGCGCCCTCGGCGGTGTTCCTGGTGCTGGCCGTGGTCATCGCCTGGGGACGGTTCGGCCCGTACCCGCTCTGACCCCGCCCCGGCCGGAGACGCTGCGGAAACACCCGGTCGGCGACCCTTGGGGCCATGCGGGTTCCGAGGGCCGAGGACGCACTCGCCGACACCGTCGGCGGCTTCAACCTGGGCGCTGACGACTACCTGGCCAGGCCGTTCCGCTTCCCCGAGCTGGTGGCCAGGGTCCGCGCTCCGCGGTGCCGCGCCCAGGACCGGTGTTCGCCGGTCCTGGACGCGGACGGGGTCCGGCCATGACCATCCGCACCCGGATCACGCTGCTCTACGCGGGCACCGCCACCGCGCAGCGCCGCTTCGCCGCCAACGTCGCGCACGAGCTGCGCACCCCGCTGGCCACCGGCCGCACCCTGCTGGAGGTCGCCGCCGCACACCCGGAGCGCTGCGACCTGCCGGAGCTGCGCACCGTGAACGAGCGCGGCGCCGAACTGGTGGACGCGCTGCTCGACCTGGCCCGCGCCGGGCACGGCCTGACCAACCCGGTGCCCACCGACCTGGCCGTGGTCACCGCACAGGCCCTGGCCAACCTGGACCCCGGCGGCCGGGCCAGCGTCACGGTGGCCGACGGCAGGCTCACCGTGACCAACACCGGCCCGCTGATCCCGGCCGAGCTGACCGGGCGGCTGTTCGAGCCGTTCGTCCGCTCCGCCGGGCGTACCAGGCCTGCCGGGCACGGCCTGGGCCTGACCATCGCGCGGGCGGTGGTCACCGCGCACCACGGCACGATCACCGCCAGCCCGAACCCGGACGGCGGCCTGACCGTGGACGTGCGTTTCTAGCCCTCGCCAGGTAGCGCGAACAGGCCGTTGTCGGTCTGCTCGACCAGGCCGTCCACCAGCAGCGAGTGCAGGCACCGGTCCCGTTGCCCTGACTCGTCCCAGGCCGCGTCCAGCGCCGCCCTGGACACCGGCCCCGGCGCGCCACGCAGCACGTCCAGCAGCCGCCCGCGCACCTGCCGGTCGGTGCCGGCGAACTTCTGTACCACCTTGGCCGGACCCGCGTAGGCCGGTCGCCCGGCCCGCTGCCAGGCGCAGTCGGCGTAGACCGGGCAGGCCGCGCAGCGCGGGGTCCTGGCCACGCACACCACCGCGCCCAGTTCCATCAGCGCCGCCGAGTACCGGGCCGCCCGCGCGGGTTCGCGCGGCAGCAGCACCTCGACATCGGCCAGGTCCCTGGTGGTCGAAGGTGGTCCGGCGTCCGCGGCCCCGTGCACCGCGCGGGCCACCACCCGGCGCACGTTGGTGTCCACCACCGGGGCGCGCTGCCCGTAGGCGAAGGCGGCCACCGCCCGCGCGGTGTACGCGCCGATCCCGGGCAGGCCCAGCAGGGTGTCCACGTCCGAGGGCACCACATCGCCGTGCTCGGCCGCGATCGCGGTGGCCGCGGCGTGCAGCCGCAGCGCCCGGCGCGGGTAGCCCAGCTTGCCCCAGGCCCGCAGCACCTCGCCCTGACCGGCCGCGGCCAGCGCCGAGGGCACCGGCCAGCGCGCCATCCAGTCCAGCCAGATCGGCTCCACCCTGGCCACCGGGGTCTGTTGCAGCATGACCTCGCTGACCAGCACACCCCAGCCGGTGCGGTCGGGGTCCCGCCAGGGCAGGTCGCGGGCGACCCGGTCGAACCAGCCGAGCACGGCCCCGGGATCCAGGGAAGAAACAGTCGCCATAGCGTGCACAATCCTCGCACCTGCCCCGGACGCGGAGGAAACATGGCCACCCGCTCTGCCCCACCCTCGGACAACCTGCTGGCCAGGATCGCGTTGCGGTTCACCGCGTTCACCGAACGCTGGCTGCCGGACGCCTTCGGCTTCGTGCTCGTGGGCACGATCATCGTGCTGCTGCTGGGCCTGGCCACCGGTCAGTCGCCGACCGCGCTGATCGACGGCTGGGGCAAGGGCGTCTGGAGCCTGGTCACCTTCACCCTGCAGATGGCGATGATCATCATCGGCGGGTACGCGCTGGCCACCGCCCGGCCGGTGGCCAGGGTGATCGCCTGGCTGGCCACCATCCCGAAGACGCCGCGGGCGGCGATCACCTTCACCGCCGCGGCCTCGATGATCACCTCGTACCTGAACTGGGCGTTCAGCCTGATCTTCGCCGCGATCCTGGCCAAGGAGATCGCCCGGCTGGTGCGCGGGGTGGACTACCGGGCGCTGGGCGCGATGGCCTTCCTCGGCCTGGGCACGGTGTGGGCGCAGGGCCTGTCCGGCTCGGCCGCGCTGCAGGTGGCCAGCGCCGAGTCCAGCCCCAAGGCGGTGCAGGAGGTGATCAAGGCCGGGCGCGGCACCGGGCTGATCCCGCTCACCGACACCATCTTCCTGTGGCAGGGCATCGTGGCCACGCTGATCGTGTTCGTGGTCGCGGTTATCACCGCCGCGCTGATCGCGCCCTCCGGTGAGCGCGCCAAGACCGCCGCCGACCTGGGCATCGAACTGAAACCGCTGCTCGCCCCGGCCGAGGCCGAGCCCAAGGGCAGACCGGGGGACTGGCTGGAGCGCAGCCCGGTGTTCTCGGTGCTGATCTTCGCCATCGGCGCCTGGTACCTGGTGCGGCACTTCGTCAACGCCACCGGCAGCCCGCTCAACGCGCTGGACCTCAACACCATCAACCTGATCCTGCTGCTGCTCGCGCTGATCCTGCACTGGCGGCCGTACCGGCTGGTCGCCGCGGTGCGCGCGGGCGCGCCGGCCGCGGCCGGGGTGCTGCTGCAGTTCCCGCTCTACGGCGGCATCTTCGGCATGATCGCCTTCACCGGTCTGTCCGCCACCATCGCAGGCTGGCTGGTGGACATCTCCAACCCGGTGCTCTACCCGGCGCTGATCGCCATCTACTCCTGCGTGCTGGGCGTGTTCGTGCCCAGCGGCGGCAGCAAGTGGGTGATCGAGGCCCCGTACGTGCTGGACGCGGCCAACCAGCTCCAGGTGCACCAGGGCTGGATGGTGGTGGTCTACGACCTGGGGGAGGCCAGCGCCAACCTGCTCCAGCCGTTCTGGATGCTGCCGACGCTGGCCGTGCTCGGACTCAAGGCCCGCGACATCATGGGCTACACCTTCGCGATGTTCCTGGTCTGCTTCCCGACCGTGCTCATCGTGGTGACCCTGTTCGCGCGGACCTTGTCCTTCCCCTAGATGACCTCGTGCAACAGCGCGGTGGAGACGTCGTAGACGAAGCCGCGGACCTGGTCGGTGTGCAGCAGGAAGGGGCTGCGCCGCACTCGCTGCACGGACTGCCGGACGCTGTCCTTGACCTCGCGGAAGGCCTCCAGGGCCCACGGCGGGCGCAGGCCGGTCGTGCGTTCCAGCTCGTCCTTGAAATCGTCCTCGGTGAAGGTCGCCAGGCCGCAGCTGGTGTGCTGCATGACGATGATCTCCTGGGTCTCCAGCTTGCGCTGGGAGATCGTCAGCGAGCGGATCATGTCGTCGGTGACCACGCCACCGGCGTTGCGCAGGATGTGCGCCTCGCCGTGCCGGAGGCCGAACACGTCGAACACCTTGATCCGGGCATCCATACAGGTGACGATCGCCAGGTGCAGGGAGGGCTTCGGAGAGGGGATCTCCGGGTGGCCCAGTTCGCCTGCGACGGCGTTGCGCTGGAGCAGTTCGTCGATCGCGGTCATGACACACTCCTCAAGGCACGACAGCATCCGGGTGTCTGAGGGGGTTGCCCTACTCCCTTGATGAGAACCCGAGGATGTGAACAGGGCAAGACTCGTTTGAGGAAACTCACGCGTCCGGTCCACTCTTGGTTGCGCACGCAACACGCCCGAACGGTCCAACGGCCAATTACGTCATTCGGAGCAACCGGGGCGTTACCGTCTGCATGTGCTGGATCCGGTGGGACCTCACCCGCCGTCGGTGTACTGGCGCCGGCGCGCGGTAGCCCTTGGCGCGTTCGTGCTGGTCTTACTCCTCGGAGTGTGGGCGGTCGGCCTGGCCTTCGGCGGGAGCGAGGACACCGAACGCGAGCTGGCCGAGCTGCGGGCCGCCGCGGCCGCGCGCAGCCTGGCCGCGACCGGCACGAGTGCGCCGGGCAGTCCCTCGGCGCTGCCGCCGCCGAGCAACCCTGGTCCGCCCCCTGACCAGCCTCCGCCACCACCCCCACCACCGCCGCCCCCTGGGCCGCCGCAGCCCTGCCCGAACCAGGTCACCAAGGTCACCGCCGAGGTCGGCGCGCCCGAGTACCGGGTGGGTCAGCGGCCGGAGTTCCGGCTGGTGGTGACCAACACCGGCCCGGTGCCGTGCACCCGCGAACTGGATCCCCGGGTGCAGGAGATCCTGGTCTTCGGCCTGGACGGCGCCCGGCTGTGGTCCAGCAACGACTGCTACCCCGGCCGCAACCCGGATCTGCGCACCCTGGAACCCGGCGGCATGGCCGTGTTCCGGCTGGCCTGGCACGGCCGCACCTCGGCGCCGACCTGCGCTGGCAAGCGCAAGGCCGTGCTCGCCGGGGAGTACACCGTGGTGGCCAAGGTCGACGACCTGGCCAGCCCACCGGCTCCGTTCCGGCTGCGCTGATCAGCCGTAGCGGTCCACGATCGAGGATTCGGCCAGCCGGGACAGTCCCTCGCGGACCATCCGGGCCCTGGTGTCGCCGACCCCGTCCACGGTCTGCAGGTCGTCCGCGGTGGCCGCGAGCAGTGCCTGCAGCGAGCCGAAGTGCTCCACCAGCCGGTGCTGCACCGGCGCGGGCAGCCGCGGCACCCTGGCCAGCAGCCGGTACCCGCGCGGGCTGACCTGGCCGTCCAGCGACTCCGGTCCGGCCGGGAAGCCGAAGGCGGCCGCGATCGCGGCCACGTTCAGCAGTTCGGTGCCGTCCAGCGCGTCCAGCGCGGCCACCACCGCACCGGTGCTCGGCGCGCCCGGCTCCTCCACCAGGTAGTCCATGATCACCAGCTCGCGGTCCAGCTCGACCCCGCCGACCAGCTCGTCGAGCTGCAGCTCGATCAACCGGCCGTCCGCGCCCAGCTCGACCACGTGCCAGCCGATCTCGTCCGCGATGCGCTGCACCATCTCCAGCCGCTGCACCACGGTCATCGCGTCCTTGAGCGTGACGAAGTCCTCGATCTCCAGCGCGGACAGCGCCTGCGCCACCTCGTCAAGGCGGGCCTTGTACCGCTCCAAAGTGGACAGCGCCTGGTTCGCTCGCGACAGGATGGTGGCCGAATCGGTCAGCACGTGCCTGCGCCCGTCCACGTACACGCTGACGATGCTCATCGACTGGCTGACCGAGACCACCGGGTGTCCGGTCTGGATCGCGGTGCGCTCGGCGGTGCGGTGCCGGGTGCCGGACTCCTCGGTCGGGATGGTCGGATCCGGCACCAGCTGCACGTTGGCCCGCAGGATCTTGCCCGCGTCGGTGGAGAGCACCAGCGCGCCGTCCATTTTGGACAGCTCGCGTAACCGGGTGGCGCTGAACTCCACGTCCAGCCGGAAGCCACCGTCGCAGATGGACTCCACCGCCTCGTCGTGGCCGAGCACGATCAGCCCGCCGGTGCGGCCGCGCAGGATCCGCTCCAGGCCGTCCCGCAGCGCCGTGCCGGGCGCGAGCCGGGCCAGGGTAGCCCGCACCAGCTCCGACTGCGTCCGCTCGCTCACGATGCCCCTCCTGCCCGATCCGACACCGGAGTCTACGTTCGGCCACGAACGCGTGAACGCCTCGACCTCCGGCGGACAACACAGGTTGTGAGGACGATGACCGAACGCCGGGCCGGGGCGCCGCCCCCTGCCGAGGCCGAGCACCCCGACCTGTCGTGCCCGCAACCGGCCGCGGTGTTCGGGCGCCTGTTCGACGCGCACGCCGCCGCGCTGCACCGCTACCTGGCCCGCCGGGTGGGCGCCACCGCGGCCGATGACCTGGTCAGCGAGACCTTCCTGGTCGCGCTGCAACGGCGGCACAGCTACGACCCGGCCCGCGCCGCGGTGCGTTCCTGGCTGTACGGGATCGCCACCAACCTGCTGCGCGGCCACCTGCGCGCCGAGGTCCGCGGCTACCAGGCCACCGCCCGCGCGGCAGGCGCCGACCGATCGCAGGAGGACGGTCACGACGGGCGCGTCGCGGCCAGGGTGGACGCCGAGACCGCCACCCGCGGCCTGGCCGCGGCACTGGCCGGACTGGCCCCCGGCGACCGGGACGTGCTGCTGCTGACCTCCTGGGCGGGCCTGGACTCCACCGAGGTGGCCCACGCCCTGGACATCCCGGTCGGCACCGTGCGCTCCCGGCTGCACCGGGTCCGCCGCGGCCTGCGCGCCCAGACCACCAACCCCAGCGAGGAGGACACCCGATGACCGAGCACCGCCTGTGCGGCGAGGACGAACTCGACGCCGCCCTGGACCGGCTGCGCCCGGAGGTGTCCCCGGCCCCGGAAGCCCTGGCCGCCGCCCGCTCCCGGCTGCTGACCGCGGCCCAGACCCCGGCTCCGACCGCGATCCCGGCCCAGACTCCCGCTCCAGCCCAGCTCCCGGCTCCGGCCCGGCCGCGTCGTGCCGCCCGGCGCTGGCTGGTGGCGGCCGCCGCGGTCGCGCTGGTCAGCACCGGCGCGCTGCTGGCCCAGCCCTTCTCCGGCGGCGGGACGGCCGACGCCCGGGACGTGCTGGCCACCGCCGCCAAGGCCGGTGACGGCGACCGCCCGCTGCACCCCGGCGAGTACCGCTACGTGCTCACCCGCTCCTGGGACGCCGCCAGCTGGGACCGCGACGGCAAGACCTACAGCTACCTGGAGGAAACCCTCCGCGAGACCTGGATCCCCTTCGACGAGAACGGCGAGTGGGTGCGGCGGGAACGCCTGACCGGCAACCGGCAGTGGACCCTGGGCGTCAGCGAGGCCGGGTACCGGGCCGCCGGGCTGCCGCTGGAGCCCACCGGCCAGGTCACCGAGAAGCGGGCCCCGCGCGGGGAATTCAGCCAGGCGGGTGAGCTGACCCGCTGCGAGCAGGCGCCCTGCCCGATCCTGCCGCCCGAGGCCGTGCACGCCCGCGACCGCGCCGGTGCCTGGCACAACCCCACCCAGAGCTGGCAGAACGCGCTGCCGAGTGATCCGCAGGGGCTCTACGCCGCACTGCGTGCGCCCGATCCGGCGGGCATCGGCGAGTCCGTGGCGCTGGACAACGCCCGCGCCGCGCTGCGCACCGGCAGGCTGCGCACCGAGGTCCGCAACCGGGTCTATGCAGCCCTGCGCCTGTTGCCCGGCATCAGGATCAAGGACCACGCGGTGGACCTCGGCGGCAGGCACGGCGTCTCACTCGGCGTCGAGGACGACCGGACCGGCACCGAGATCATCATCGAGCCGTCCTCCGGCCGGTTCCTCGGCGAGCGCACGGTGGTGCGCCAGGACAGCGCGTACTACCCGAGGGGCACCGCCATCGAGCACAGCACGGTGAGCACGGCCATCGCAGCTCAGGCGGGGATTGCGCCGTCCCGGTGAGCAATGGGTGACCGCGCGTGACACACCCCAGGGGGGAGGGGGTATTGTTACCGCGTTCACTCCTCAGCCATCGAGTTGGTGGACACGAAATCAAGTGTTGTGGCCAGTCGGGATTCGGGGTCCGGGCTGTGCTTGCTGGAAGAGGGCCCGCACACCGCTCGGGGCGGTTTCAAGGGGTCGTTGCAACACCGCTGTGGTTTAGGCGGTGAGTAGATCACGCAGACGCTCGGCTGGGGTGGCCCAGCCGAGCGTTTTGCGTGGACGGCCGTTGAGTTCCTGAGCGACGTG
>NZ_JBQJIM010000044.1:0-62579 GCF_052078295.1 Crossiella sp. CA198 | reverse complement strand
ACAGACTGGTTGTCCAACGGAGTTCCTGCCGACAGTGATCTTGGTCGATTTCTGTTCTAGCAGGGACTCCGTTGGCTGTTTCACCAGGCTTGACAACCAGCCCCAAACACTAACTACGCGGCATTGCGGGTAGCGGGGCAGACTGCCGCCATGACCTCGGAGACGATCACCGCCGCGGACGCGGGCAGCTGGATGCTCGGCGACCGGACCGTGCACCGCCTCGGCTTCGGCGCGATGCGCCTGACGCACCAGGCCGACGGCTCCCCCAGCGACCGGGACCGGGCGGTCTCGGTGCTGCGGCGCGCGGTCGAGCTGGGCGTGAACCACATCGACACCGCCGCCTTCTACTTCTCCCCACTGCGCTCGGCGAACGAGCTGATCAACACCGCGTTGGCGCCCTACCCCGAGGACCTGGTGATCACCACCAAGGTGGGTCCCGGCAAGGACCCCGCGGGCGAGTGGCTGCCACTGGCCCGGCCCGACCAGCTGCGCGGCCAGGTCGAGGAGAACCTGCGGCAGCTCGGCCGGGATCACCTGGACGTGGTGAACCTGCGGGTGCACGGCCCGGAGTCGATCGCCGAGCGCTTCGGCGCGCTGGCCGAGTTGCGTCAGGCCGGGCTGATCCGGCATCTGGGCATCTCCAACGTGCGCGCGCACCACCTGGCCGAGGCGCAGGCCATCGCGCCGGTGGTGTGCGTGCAGAACCAGTACGGTCTCGGCGCGCCCGCGCTGCAGGACGATTTCCTGCGCCTGTGCGGTACGCAAGGGGTGGCGTTCGTGCCGTTCTTCGCCATCGCCGGCGCAGGCAAGGAGTCCGGCGCCGGCGGGGCGGAGGACACCGAGGTGGTGGCCATCGCCACCGCACGCGGGGTGAGCACGGCCCAGGTGCGGCTGGCCTGGACGCTGCAGCTGGGCCCGCATGTGCTGGCGATTCCCGGCACCGGCAACCCGGAGCATCTGGCGGCCAACATCGCGGCCGGGTCGCTGCGGCTCACCGACGACGAACTGGCCCGCCTGACCGCGGTGCACCAGGGTTCCGGATGACCTCGACAATGCTGGCCAGACTGTCCTGACCGAATCCGTCGGCGAGGCGCCGGTCCAGGAATTCCTTGATGGGTGCCATCAGGTCTGGCGCTATTCCCTGTTCGCGCCCGGCCTGGATCATCTTGGCCAGTCCGTGCGCGTTCAGGGAAACGGTGGACACCGCGCCGCCGTAGTCGCCGGAATCAACCTGTTTCGCCGCGCCCCGGATGCTGGGCAGCACGACATTCGTCAGCCAGGATTCGGCGAAGGGCAGCAGCCGCTCCCCCGACCCGGTCAGCGCGAACCCTTGCAGCGCGCTGGTCAGCGTGGCCCACAGGATGCCGAGCAGGGCCAGGTCGTACTGGGCCGCGCTGCCCGGGTCGGCGCCGAAGTACACCGGGCTGCCCAGCGCGCCGAGCACGGACTCACACTCCCGGTAAACCTGCTGGTCACCGGCACAGAACAGCTGGGTCTGAGGCTGACCGACTGCCGGGGGCACGGCCAGCACGGCGCCGTCGAGGTAGCGCAGGCCGAGTCCGCGCGCCCAGTCCGCGGCCGCGCGGGCCTCGCTGGGCAGCCCGGAGGTGAGGTTCACCAGCACTTTGCCGGACAGGCTGTCGCGCACCGGTTCGAGCACCTCGTACAGCGCCGGATAATCGAGCACGCACACCAGCAGAATGTCATTGTCGGCGACCGCGGCGGCGATATCGGCCGCCTTTCGCGCACCGCGTGCCAGCAAAGGATCCGCTTTGTCAGCGGATCGGTTCCACACTGTCGTCGTATATCCAGAATTCAGGAAGGCGCCGGCGATCGCCGCACCCATACTGCCGAGTCCCAGCACCGTAATCACATTTCCAACCTAGGTCGGCGGGGAATCGCGCTCAAGTACGCACATCAAGGTAAGTGCCCCGCCGCGGTTATCCTGGCCTGGACTGGGGGTGGGCGGATGAAGGTGCGGACGCGGCTGACGCACTGCGCGGTGGAGGCCGCGATGCAGGTGGTCACCGGCAAGTGGAAGGTGCACATCCTGTGGGCGCTGAGCCCGCGGCCGCGCCGGTTCGGCGAGCTGCGGCGGTTGCTGCCCGGGGTCAGCGAGAAGGTGCTCATCGACCAGCTGCGCGAGCTGATGACCGACGAGATCGTGCACCGGGACAGCCATCCGGGCCCCGTGCCGCACGTCGAGTACTCGCTGACCGCGCGCGGCGCGGCGCTCAACGAGGCGCTGCGCCCGCTCGGCGCGTGGGGCCGCGAGCACCTCTGACCAGGGTCGTCGGCTACGGCAGCCCGGCAGGGCCCAGTTTCTCGGCGGCCAGGGCGTGTTCGGCGACCTGGCAGGCGTTGGGCACGTCGCCGGCGTAGGCGGCCAGCCGGGCCAGCATCCCGCGCAGCACCGCGCGCTCGGATTCGTCGAGGGGGGTCAGCACGGTGTCCTCGACCGCGCTGAGCCTGCGTTCCAGTCGGCACAGCTCGGCCTGGCCGGTTTCGGTGATCACGATCTGGCGGGAGCGACGGTCGGCCGGATCAGGGCGGCGCTCGACGAATCCGGCGCGTTCCAGGTCGTCCAGCAGGTAGGTCATCACGGTGCGGTCCACGCCGAGCTGCTGGGCCAGCGCGATCTGACTGGGCGCCTCGCCGCGGGCCGCGGCGGAGAGCACCTGGTAGCCGCGCGGGCCACCGGGCAGGTCGTCCACGGCGCGGTCGGCCGCCTTGAAGTACCCCCGCACGACCGCGCTCAGCGCCAGGCCGAAGTCGAACTGCGCAGGTCGTTGCTGGTGCTGGTCCACCTACTCAGCATAGTCCGCCGCTGTGGCCCAGAATACGTTCTGTTGACAAGATAGTCTGTTGAGCAGAACATCTTGTCGACAGCTGTTCTGGAGAGCAGCGCTTCTTGTGGAGGGAAGACGATGACTCTGCTGCGCGTGGACACGAGCATCAGGACCGAGGGCTCGGTCAGCCGGGCGCTGGGCGACACCTTCGAGCAGAACTGGCTGACCGCCCGCCCCGGCACCCCGGTCCGCCGCCGGGATGTGGGCCGCCACCCGCTGCCCGCCGAGGTCTGGCCGCAGTCGGTGTCCACGGTCTGGACCCCCGCCGAGGAGTGGACCGACGAGCAGCACGCGGCGGCGAAGCTGGCCACCGAACTGGCCGATGAGCTGCTCGGCGCGGACGGCCTGCTGCTGACCGCCCCGCTGTACAACTTCGGCGTGCCGACCCAGGCCAAGGCGTGGATCGACCTGCTGCTCACCGAACCGCGCCTGTCCCCCGCGAAAGGTCAGCAGCCGCTCAAGGGCAGGCCGGCGGCGCTGATCGTGGCCCGCGGCGGCGGCTACGGGCCGGGCACCCCGCGCGAGGGCTGGGACCACGGCACGCCGTGGCTGCACCGGATCCTCAACGACGTCTTCGCGATGGACGTGCGCGTGGTCGACGCCGAACTGACCCTGGCCGATGTCAACCCCGCCATGGCCGAACTGCGTGAACTGGCCGCGCAGTCCCGGGAGCAGGCGCACACGCTGGCCGGGAAGGTCGCACCGGAACTGGCCGGGATCGTCGCGGCCTGACCCGGCGGTGGGCCGCCGGTCGTGGCGAGGCAGGTCATCGGGGTGTCCGGCGCCGGACACCCCGATGCCGCGCCGCCGATCCCCGCGCCAGGCCCCGGCGGTGACCAGGCAGAATTCCGGCCATGACCGCCCTGCCCGAGCAGCTCCAGTCCGCATTGGACACTGCCCTGCGCCGCTTCCCGCAACAGGAACTGGCCCGCGCGGTCACCCGCCTGAGCACCCGCTACCGCCAGGGTGAAGCCGCCACCACCCCCATCCTTCTCACCCCGGTCGACGCCGCCGCCTACGCCGGCTACCGCATGCCCGGCACCTACGCCGCCGTCCGCTCCGCCCTGACCGAGATCGCCCGCCAGCTCCCGGATTTCGCGCCCCGCAGCCTGATCGACGTGGGTGGCGGGACGGGGACGGCGGTGTGGGCGGCGACGGACACCTGGCCGTCGCTGGGTGAATTGACGGTGGTGGAGCAGGCGCCGGAGGTCGTCGCGCTGGGGCGGCGGTTGATGGCGGCGGCGCCGCGGCTGCGGGAGACGGTGTGGCAGCGGGGGCGGATCGACCCGGCGGCGGAAGCGCCGCGAGCGGATGTGGTGACGCTGTCGTATGTGCTGGGCGAGCTGCCGGAGACGACGCGGGCGGCGACGGTGCGGTGGCTGGCTCAGGCGGCGGGGTTGCTGGTGTTGATCGAACCGGGCACGCCCGCGGGGTATGAGCGGATCTTGCGGGCGCGGGATGAGTTGATCGGGCAGGGGCGGGCGGTGGTGGCGCCTTGTCCGCATCAGCGGGGTTGTCCGATTCCGCCGGGGCAGGATTGGTGCCATTTTTCGGCCCGGTTGCCGCGGGTTGGGGCGCATCGGGTGATCAAGGAGGGGTCGCTCAACTTCGAGGATGAGAAGTTCTCGTATGTGGCGGTGGTTGGGGCGGGGGCGTTGGGAGTCGAGGGGTCTGGTGGGACTGGGGTTGCGGTGGGGCGGGCGGCTAATCGGGTGTTGCGGCATCCGGTGAAGCGGAAGGGGTTGGTGGCGTTGCGGTTGTGCACGGGGGCGGATGGACTGGCTGAGGTGACCGTGACGAAGCGGCACGGGGTGGACTACCGCGCGGCGCGGGATGTCGAGTGGGGCGAGGAGTGGGCGCCGAGCACGCCGGACCACGGCTGACCGGCGGTCGTACGACCTGAGCCAGTTCAGGAAACGTGTGCCCGAGCCATTGGAGATAGGGCTGGGACCTTGCGGGAAGGCGCTGGTGGCTATTCCGTCAGGTAGGCGCCCAGACCTAGTTCTTCGGCGGTGCTGGCTACCTTGTGCAGGACGGTGCCTGCTCGGTCGTACCAGTCCGCGTCCTCGTCCGGGTCGGCCAGGAACTCGGCCAGGGTGGTCAGCACGTCGCGGAGGGCGTCCTCGGTGGCGCCGTCGCCGCCGCCGATCACCAGGTAGGGCTCGTTCAGTTCGTCGTGCAGTCTGGTCAGGGCCTCGCGCAGGGCGGCGTTCGCGCGGTCGTGCTGGCCTGCCTGGTAGCGGGCCTCGCTCAGGTAGATCAGGGCCGAGGTGACCATGCGGTGCAGCAGGGAGGTGACGAAGTCGCCTCGGTTGGCCATGGACTTGGACAGCTCGATGCCACGTTCGCGATAGCCCGCGGACTCGGCGAAGCGGCCCAGTGCGGCGCACGCCCGGCCGAGCACCTCCAGGGTCAGGGCCAGGTCGTAGAGGTCTCCGGCGGCCATCAGTAGGTCCAGGGCCCGGCCGCCGGAGACCAGGGCGTCCTCGGGGCGGCCGAGGCGGGTCTGGTTGGCGGCCAGGCCGAGCAGGCCTGCGCCCTCGCCGACCGCCGAGCCCGCGGCGCGGAACAGGGCCAGGGCGGCGGTGGCCTCTTCCAGCGCGCCCGCGTAGTCGCCTTCGAGTTGGCGCACACCGATGGCCTGGCGGTGGGTGTAGGCGCGGGCCAGGGTGTCGCCGGCGACGGTGAACCCGGTCAGCGACTCGGCCAGCAGCGTGCGGGCCGCGCCGAAACGGCCGTGGTGGGCCTCGATCCGGGCGATGCCGCGGCGAGCGTAGGCCACGCCCAGGGTGTCGCCGATGTCGGTGGCGGCGCGCAGCGCGGTCCGGTTCACCGTTTCCAGGTCACGCCAGTGGCCTGCCCAGTCCAGGTAATGCCGCATCATCCAGGCCAGCATCCAGGCCTGGCGCTCGAACCCGGCCGTGGCCGCGCGCTGGGTCAGGCCGATCAGCACCGGGTGTTCCAGGATGAACCAGTCCAGGGCCTGCTCGTAGCTGGCGAACCCGCGTGGGCTGACCGCCGGATCGGGCTCGCCGGGGGCGGGCAGATCCTGGTGCGCGGACAGCACCCTGGCCGCGGTGTAGGCGGTGTGCAGGTGGTGTTCCAGGCCGCGGCGCAGCACCGCGCGCTGGTCGGCGGCACTGTCCTGGGCGGCCACCAGCTCCAGCGCGTAGGCACGCAGCAGGTCGTGGGTGTGGAAGCGGCCGGGCGCGATCTCGGCGACCAGGTGCGCGGCCGTCAGCTCGCGGAACAGCGCCTGCGCGCGGGCCACCGGCAGACCGGCCAGGCTGGCCGCGGCCCGCAGGTCGATGCTGGTGGAGGGGTGGAAGGAGAGCAGCCGGAACAGCCGGGCGGCGGGCACGGACAACGCGCGGTAGGACCAGGACAGCACCGAGCGGACGTCGGAGCGGCTGTCCGCGCCGGTGAAGGCGTCCAGTCCGCCGCGCGCGGCCTCCAGCTCCTCGGCGACCGCGGCCAGGCTGAACGCCGGGTGGTACGCGGCGCGGGCGCACACCACGGCCAGGGCCAGCGGCAACCGGGCGCAGGCGGCGATGATCGCGCGCACCGCCTCGGGTTCGGCCGCCACCCGGGCCCGGCCCAGCCTGCGGGCCAGGAAGGCGGTGGCGTCCTCCTCACTGAGGATGTCCAGCGCCACGGTGTGCGCGCCGGTGGCCGCGACCAGCCCGGACAGCTCGACCCGGCTGGTGACCAGCACGAAGCAGTTCGGGTTGCCCGGCAGCAGCGGCAGCACCTGGGCGGTGTCGCGGGCGTTGTCCAGCAGGATCAGGCAGCGCCGCTCGGCGAGCACGCTGCGGTAGAGCGCGGTCAGCGCGTCCAGGCGGTCCGGGCGGAGCTGGGTAGGTACGCACAATGCATCCAGGAGGCCCCACACCGCCTCCCGCGGTTCCACCACGACCTCCTCGGGCTCGAAGCCGCGCAGGTCGACGTAGAGCTGGCCGTCCGGGAAGTCCGCGGCCACCTGGTGTGCCCAGCGGACCGCGAAGGTGGTCTTGCCGACCCCTGCGGTGCCGTGCACGACGGCGACCGCGGGGCAGCTCTGATCCGGCGGGTCCGGCATGGTCAGCGCGGCCAGTTCGGCGGCGCGGCCGATGAAGGCGGGCAGGTCCGGCGGCAGCTGGGCCGGGGTGACCACCGGGGTGACCTTGGGCTGCTCTCGTGGGCCGCCGAGCAGTTCGGGGTCGGCGCGCAGGATGCGGTAGTGCAGTTCGCGCACGGTCGGGCCAGGGTCCACGCCCAGTTCCTCGGCCAGCAGGGTGCGCAGTTTGTCATAGACGGCAAGGGCTTCGGCCTGTCTGCCTGCCCGGTAGAGGCCGAGCATCAGCAGCTCGTGCAGCCGTTCCCGCAACGGTTCGGCCTGCGCCTCCGCGGCCAGCCGCTCCACCAGGTCCGGGCAGCGGCCCAGGTCCAGTTCGAGTCCGGCCAGCTCCTCGACCACGCCGAGCCTGCGGCGGCGCAGCCGGGCGCGTTCGGCGTCGGCGGTCTCGCCGTGCAGCCCGGCCAGGGGCTCGCCGTCCCACTCCTGGACCGCGCTCTTGTACAGCTCGGCGGCGGCCCTGATCTCCCCGCGTGCCCTGGCGGCCTCCGCCGCGCGCACGTCCCGGCGGAACCGGCCCAGGTCGACGGCGTCCTCGGGCACCCGGACCGCGTAGCCGCCACCGGTGGAGACGATCACCGGATCGGCCTCGCCGGTCTCCAGGATCCGGCGCAGCCGCTGGACGTAGGTGCGGATGGTGCCGCGGGCCGCGCGGGGCACCGACTCGCCCCACAGGGCGGCGGCGATCTCCTCGACCGGGACCGCCCGCCCGTCCGCCAGCAGCAATGTGGCCAGGGTCAGTCGCTGTTGCGGTGACCCGAGGTTCAGCTCAGCTCCGTCGTGCCAGGCACGAACCGGCCCGAGCAATCCGAACGCCAGCCCCTGCTTCACTGAGCTCCCCTTGCTGCCTGGAACTCTAGTGTAATCCCCCGCACAGTCCGGCTTTTTCGCCTGCGGCCCCGGGGAATCGCCGGCTCAGATGGCCCCGACGCGCAGCGCGTAGGAGACCGCGTGCGCCCGGTTTCGCAGTTCCAGCCGGGACAGCAGGTCCTGCATGATCTTCTTGATGGTGCGCTCGGAGTAGCTGAGCTGGGTGGCGATGTGCGCGGTGTCCTCGCCCTGGGCGATCAGCCGCAGCACCTCGACCTCGCGCGCGGTCAGCCCGCCGGAGGTCAGCCCCTGCTTGGCCAGCAGGTCGCTCTGGAAGCCGCGGGCCTCGTCGACCAGCCACCGGGTCAGCTTCTCCGGCAGCACCGCGCCGCCGGCCCTGGTGGCGATGAGCGCCCTGGTCACCAGGCGGGCGGAGATGTCGCGGCGGGGCAGGATGCTGACCACGCCGACCCCGAAGATCCGGCTGAGGTGGCGTTCCCGCAACGGCCCGGCCACCAGCACCACCCGCTGGGCGAAGTTCTCGGCGCGGTCGGCCATCGCGGCCAGATCGTCGATCATCTCGTCGGTGACGCTGTTCCCGAGCACCAGCACCACGTCCGCTGGAGCGCTCTCACCCGCAGCGAGCAGCTGCAGGTCGGGCGAGAGAGCCAGCTGCGGAATCAGCTCCGCGGCCAGCAGTTGGTCATCCACCCGCACCGCGACCGAGATCCGGTCGCGCGGCTCCGCGGCCCGCAGGAACGCGGAGTTGCCGCCCACGCTGACCGGGACAACGGATTTCAGCGACGTCGTGCCCTCAACCTCATTGGACAAGCTCAAGCCCATGGCGGCGGCCCCTTTTCTGTGTCCCCTCGACCCACAGCAAAGCGCAGGGCTGTCAACGCGGCGTCAACGAGCTGTCAATGGTCCCGCCGGACACACTTTCCCGCCCCCGAATGCCCTGGTCAGTCACGGTGCGTCGCGACCGGCCGGGCCGGGTGGGAGTTGGGGAGAGCCGCGGGCGCGGGCCGGCGGAGTGTCGAGGAGGGGTCCACCGGAACGGCGTGCGCACGGGGGTCAGCGCGTGGCACACACCATCCAGGGATCCCGCGGCCCACGGCTTCCCGTTCTTCATCTCGGTAGGCCAGGACAACCGGCGCACGGCAGGAGAGTTCGTCCCGAGGGGATGGGAGGAACGCTGCGGCGGGAGGGGGGATTCCCGCGCCATGCACCGGCCGACCGACGACTTCTTCCCCAGCAAGCGCCTCGGCCAACCCCGCACAGCATCAACCCCCTGATCGGCCCCGATCCAGCCCGCCGGTTGTACAGCGAGCCGTCCACGCAGGTCAGGGGGTTGTTCGAACTTCCCGGTCCGGCAAATTCGGCCCGTTCCGGCGGCCATTCGTGTCACTGGCGGGCCGGGCAAGATCACTTCGGGGGGCCCGATTTCCGGGTGGGCGGGGCGGTGCGCTAGGCTTCACCACGTTCGAGAGAACAACGCAAGACCGGGACGTGGCGCAGCTTGGTAGCGCACTTGACTGGGGGTCAAGGGGTCGCAGGTTCAAATCCTGTCGTCCCGACGGTCTGAATTTGGCGAAAGCCCAGGTCAGGGCCTTGGATCACTACGGTGAGACAAGGCCCTGACTGCGTTCAGGGGCGCGTCGTCTCACAATTTCTCACGAACGCTCGTACTGCTTGTTTCAACCCAGCAGTTCGTCGAGCTGATCGGCCGCCACCCTGAGGTGTTCGGCGTTGGGATGGATGTAGACCCGCTTGGTGAAGCTGAGGTCCGCGTGCCCGGCCCAAGCGCTCACGATCACATCGGGCACCCCCGACGTGGCGAGGTAGGTCAGACATGAGTGCCGGGCGTCGTAGGGCCGGACCTTGCGAACCTTCGACTCCACCATGAGCTTGTAGATCGCCCGCCGAAATCGATCCGTCTTCCAGGCACTTCCCAACTCATCGGCCAGGACGAACCCGGATCGCTCGGACACCTCACCGGCCTTGATGGCCTCCGCGGCCTGCCGGGCTTTGAACGCCTTCAGCGCCGTGTGCAGGGGCTTGGGCAGGGGCAGCTTCCGCTTGCCCTTCTTCGACTTCGGCCCTTTCTCCTCCACTTCGCCCTCGACCAGCGTGCGGGTCAACTCCACGGACACCGTCCCGGCGTCGAGGTCGACAGCACTCCACCTGAGCCCGCAGACTTCGGCCGGACGCATCCCGATGAGGGCCAGGAGCACGGGCGCGTGAAGCCTGTGGTCGCGGATCGAGGCAAGGAACTGTCTCACCTCCTTCTCACTCCAGGGCACCCGCTGAGCCGCCGCTGCCGCCGCCTTCCGGCGTGCCTCGCGCGGGATCTGCGTGTACTGGGCAACGTTGCGGACGACCAGCTTCCGCCGCACCGCGACGTTCAATGCTGACCTGAACCGCCCCAGCGTCAACTGCACCGAGCGGACGCCGAGTCCGCTGCCGATCTTGCCGCCACGCTTGCGGCCGGAGGTGAGCATCCAGCTCACCAACTCGTCCACATCCTCTTCGGTGACTTGCTGGAGCCGCTTGGCACCGAGTCGTTCTCGCACCGGCAGCATTGCATCTGCGTAGTTGGCGGCGGTGGCCTTCTCGACATCGACCGTGGCGGACTTCAACCAGGTGTCCAGCCACTCCGACACGGTGGTCTTGTCCGGCCCGACGAACGTGCCCTCGTCGGTCTGATGCTTGATCTTGGCGTACTCGGCGCGGGCTTCCTTCTTGGTGTCGTAGGTCTTGGTCAGCTGTCTACGCTTGCCGGTCGCCGAGTCACGCCCAGTGTCGATGACGAACCGGTACCTCGTCGTACCGTCCTTCAACTCGATCTTCTTGATCGGGTCCCCCACGAGCGTGCGCTCCTTTGCTCAGGCTCCCCCGGAAGAACCCAAGGGAGGCAGTATTCCCAACTCACGAGCCCTGCGGATATATCGGGCAGCCTGCGCGCGGGATCGGCCCATCGTGTGCCCGACGACCACCGCTGGCGATTTGCTGCCCGAGGCCACGGCTTCGGAGTAGATCTGCGCGGCCGTGTGCGCGTCGAGATCAGCTTGCGTACGCTCGCCAGACTCCGCTGTCGCTGTGTGACCGGACGGCAGTGTTGCGAGCCATTCCTCACGCACCGACGCCGGAACGACCGCCGCGGTCATTGCCTCCCGCAACAGTTGGTCGACCAGCACCTGCCTCAGCACTGAGGTCGTGACCGATGTCTTGGCGTTCGACCTGATGTTGAGTTCGAGGACGATCGGACCGTGATCGGGAGCCACGAACACCTCGATCCGCACCGCCGCTTGCGGCTCACCCAGCTGGAAGTGGGCCTCGAAGTTCATTGGCACGGCAGTGTCGGGTCCGGCGGGCAAATAACCCTCAGAGCCGAGGCGTTCAATCGTCACCGAGTCGATTCGGAAGTTCTTCGGCAGGCGTGGCACGACAGAACGATACGCATCCCTTCCTGAGCATTCACATGACTCGACGATAGACCGACGTCAGTGACATGTCAATGCAACTGCCCTATCGTCGAAGTCATGAACACAGGGGGACTTGCCCTCGCGGACTGCCTTGTGGAGCTCCGTGAGTGG
This sequence comes from Crossiella sp. CA198, assembly GCF_052078295.1. Classification (NCBI taxonomy): domain Bacteria; kingdom Bacillati; phylum Actinomycetota; class Actinomycetes; order Pseudonocardiales; family Pseudonocardiaceae; genus Crossiella; species Crossiella sp. CA198. The sequence continues at coordinate 51,210 of NZ_JBQJIM010000044.1, read as the reverse complement.
ATCACAACCGGCTACGCGCGAGAGCTGCGTGTAGCAGCCGGATTGAGTCAGGCACTGGTCGCGCACGACTGCGAGGTCAGCGCGTCCACTGTGCACCGTTGGGAGCGGGGAAACCGGCTGCCGAGCGGTCGCAACGTCGTCGCTTACCACAGCTTCCTGGCCCGGCTCATCGAGCGCGAGCGGCGAGGAGGCGAGCGCGATGGGCGTTAGCAACAGGAGGAGACCGACGCTGGCGGAGATCAGGGCGGAGTGGCCGCCGACCGTCGACGTGCCGACTGCCGGTGCAGCGTTCGGGCTGAGCCGCAGCCACTCCTACGAGCTGGTGGCCCGCGGCGAGTTCCCGGCGAAGGTGGAGAAGTTCGGCAGTCGGTACGTCGCGTACACCGAGTCGATCATCCGCAAACTGTCGGCGTCGGACTGACGCGATGGAGCGGTTTCTGGAAGCCAGCCGGGGTCAGCAAGTTAGGTATCCGGTAGCCGGATACCAGGCCACGGCCGAACGCAGTGGCCGACAACAACGGGCGCGCCGGGGGTGCGCCCGCCTATCAGTCGGGGGGGCTGATGACGCAACGGAAGGCGCGGCGGCAGCGTCGCGTGCGGGGCGGCTCGCCCATCAGCATCCACGTCCGCACCACCGCGACGACCTACGCAGCTCTGGTCGTCCGGGCGGCTGTCGCGGGTCTGTCGGTGCCGCGCTACCTGGTCGAGTCCGCGCAGCGCGACTCAACTATTGGGTGGAGCCTGCGCGAGCAGCGGTGGTGGGCCGAACGCCTCGACACTGTTGAAACCCGGCTCATCCGGATTGGCGCCAACCTCAACCAGGTGGCGACCGCCGCCAACAGCACCGGCGATGTTCCACCCGAGCTGCCGGCCGCGCTGTCGTACTTCACGGCGACCTTGGACCAGCTCCGCATTGTGCTCGCGGCGATCGACCCGGCCGACTCCTCGCGTTCGGAGTCGCCATGATCGCCAAGGCTCCCGCGAAGGGCAGGTACGGCAAGGACACTTACGGGCTGCTGCGCTACCTGTTCGGTCCTGGCAAGAGCAACGAGCACACCGATCCGCACCTCGTTGCCGCGTGGGACCCGGAGTGGCTTGTGGGCGGTGCGTTCGCCGAGCGCCGACGCGGTTGGCTCACGCGCCTGGCGCGCGAGGTCGACGCACCGATGACCGGACACATCGTCGAGTTGGACGGCGGTCACGTCTACCACGTAGTGCTGTCCATCCCGCGCCAGGACGGCGGGCTCGGTGACGCTCGCTGGAGGGAACTGGTGGAGCAGGCCGTCGATCGGATGGGGTTCGGCCCCACGAAGGACGGCCGGGCCGGATGCCGGTGGGTCGCGGTGCACCACGGCCCGAGCAAGGACGGCAACGACCACGTCCACCTTGCGGTCAACCTCATCCGGGGTGACGGCGCGGTCGCCGACACCTACCGCGACTGGCCGCGCTGGCGGCAATGGTGCCTGGATGTCGAGCGACGCCTCGGTCTGACACCGACCTCCCCGGCGAACAAGACAGCACCACTGCGATCGACACGCGCTGAGGTCGAGAAGGCGGCTCGCACCGGACGAGCGCAGACGAGTCGCGAATACCTCCGTCAGGTCACTCGTGCCGCCGCGCTCGAAGCAACCTCGGCTGACGAGTTCATCGGGCGGCTGCAGAACGAACAGATGGTGTCGATTGAGCCCCGTTGGGGCGCTGATGGCGAGCTGACTGGTTACCGGGTCGGGCTGCGGTTCGACAGGAGCAGCTCCTCATCAGATGGGCAGGTCTGGTTCAACGGCAGCAGCCTTGCCCGCGACCTGTCAGCTCCGAAACTGGTGCACCGGTGGATGAGCGAGCCTGACGCGCAGCAGCGAGCGGCGGAACCCGGGAAGCCCGAGCGACCCGATCTCGTGGAACGTCGCCTGGCCGTCACCGCCGCGGAAGGGGCCGCGAATCGCGCCCGTAAGGCGCTGGCGGCCGTTGTCCGGGCTGAGGACATGACCGCTATCGATCTCGCGGATGGCATTGCTCACTCAACGCTGGGCCTGCTGACCGCATCAGCCAAAGCGTTCGATGACATTGGAGCCGGGCCGCTCAAGACGGCGGCCGAGGCGTACGAGTTGGCCGCTGGCGCGGCACATCGAGTCCAGCCAACATACTGGGCGCCGATCGCTGTCGAATTGCGGATGGCCGCACGACGCTTGGCGCGGGCCGGTGCGCTGTCGAAGCGCGGCAACGGTGGCATCGCATTTCTCGCCCTGGCCACCGCCCTGGCTTCGCTGCTCGCCGAAATCGGCGCGTGGCGAGAACTGACGCGACAGCGGGCACAGGCAGTCGCTGCCCGTAGGGCGGCAGCCCTGGTGCAGCAGGAGGTTGTCAGCCGCCCCGAACGCCGTCCTGGTGCTCGACGTGTCCACACCGAGCACGTCGAACCAGAAGCACATCCGATGGCCAGCAAGCAGTTGCACCCGAGGTCCCCAGCCGTCACCCGTCATGCAGTCCAAGCGCAAGCCCCCGGCAGCGGCCGAGCACGCTGAGGGATGCGTCGCAACTGGACTTGTCGGTGTGTGACCGACTACCGAGGGGTGTCAAGCAACCCATCGGCCGCGCGATGGTTCAGAGGCGAGCCTGCGGGTTCACCGAGCTGGGCGCAAAGTGGACATGGTTGCCGCGCCGGAATCTCGTCTTCAGTGACCGGAACGGATGCAGCACCACACACGGCGAACCAGATCGGAACACCGCGAAAGTTGATCATCCGAGCGCCTGGGGTGACTACGTGGGTCAGCGGCCGGAAGACGCCCAACGCCAGGCCAGCTATGGAGTCCACAGCATCGGCCCCTTCGCCCGCACCAGCCTAGGTGAGAGCCGGTCGTCCGGCATTGGCAGTCCCAGAAGGCCCTCGATCACGTCGGCGAGGGTTCCGGTGCGCTCCCAGACGAGGCCGGGTGGCTCGTCACCGTTGGTGCGCAACGCCATCGCGTCGGTTTCGCTCAGGACTCGGATGGCATCGATCCATCCGTCCGGCCAAGCCCTGAAGCCGTCTATCTGGGTCGGCACGCCGTCGACCACACTTCGGTGCAAGAACGACCAACCCGCGTCCTTGATCATGGCCAAACCGGCCAGCACCGGGTAGGCATGGATCGCCGCGTCGTCGTTCACGCCACGCTGCTCCACGCCGAGGATCGGAATCCGCTCCGGATACCCAGATGCGGCAACGGATTTCCGATGATGCGATGCACAACGCGGTGGCCGCTGAACGCCCTCCGACCGTGCAGCCAGCGATGGTTGTCGAGTACGTAGCCTTGCCCCGCGGCGAGGTCGACCTCAATTGTGTGGCGGTCCAGCTTGTCACGCAGGACAGGCAGCAACCTGTTCACGCCGGGCGAGAACCGGGCGAGGTCATCCATGCGCAGCCTGACGAGGACGCGTCCGTCTCCCCTCTCGGTGAAAATCGATCCGAGGAATCCGCCCGCACCTCCGAACAGGACAGACCGGGAAGCCAGCAGCGCTCGCAGTGCGTCTGGTTCCGTTTCAGCAAGATCGTCGTACACGGCCTGCCCGTCGATCAGCAGGCTCTGTCCGCCTCGCACAGCCGGTTGTGAACAGCTCAGCATCAGCAGTGCCGGCGGATAGGCGACGCCAGAACGGTCGGTGTGCGGGCGCAACGCACGTGAGCTGAACCCCGTGAAGCCGCTGCCAGGGTCTGCGCCGCGGTCGACGAGCGTGGTCACCCCGTCCGGACCGCTGTCCCGATGCTGAGTCACGGTCATCAGGGTGCGGGCCATCTTCAACAGCTCCACCTGGCTCCCGACGCCATCCACCAGGGCCAGGCCGTGCTTGGCGAGCACGCGCACCAGGCCGGGCTCACTCGGCCGGACTTTGTAGGACAGGCATGGGTCATTCACCGTCTACACCTCCCGAAACAGTTGTTTCGCAGAGATCATCAGAACTCGGCCCAGGCAGGCCCGTCCAGTGACAACCTGTCAACCCAGCGTTGCCTGATCGATCACGTCCTCCTGCTACGTTGCAGGTGGGCAGCCGTCCGCCACCTTGGAGGTCACGTCGATGAACCAGCCCGCCTACCCCGTCTCGATCAAAGGCGTAGTAGTCCGCGACGGCAAGGTGCTGCTGCTGAAGAACGAGCGCGAAGAATGGGAATTGCCTGGTGGGCGAATCGAGGCTGGTGAAACTCCCGAACAATGCGTGGCCCGCGAAATCGCTGAGGAGACGCGGTGGCGGGTAAGCACCGGGCCGATCCTCGACACCTGGATGTACTACATCGACGTGGCCGAGAAGAACGTGTTCATAGTGACGTACGGATGCTACCCGGACGACGATGCTGCACCGGTGCTTTCCCACGAGCACAAGGAGATCGGCATGTTCGCCGAGCTTGAGGTTGCCGACCTGAACATGCCCGCTGGCTACAAGCGCTCCATCGTGACCTGGTTCGCGCGACTGCGGGAGGACACGCGGGAACTGGTCAAGTAGTGGCCGTGCAGAGCAGGCGTTGTGAGGTGTGCGGAGTCGAACTGAGCAGGTTCGTCACGGAGCCCGTGTGCCTGACCTGCCACGCCAGCACCCGCCACGGTGCGCCGGCCATGCCTGCCCGGCGACTGATGCCCGCGGTGTGGCTCTGGTCGGCGCCGGAAGCGGCAGCGGCTCTGCGAAGTCGTGACCTGGCAACAATTCTGCGCCAGTATCGACGGTTGAACGGGCTCAGCCAGGAGCGGCTCGCCGCTCTCCTCGGCTACGACAAGACCTACGTGTCGATGATCGAGAACCGCAAACGCACCATCACTGACCTGGCTGGTCGCCGACATTTCGCCGACGTTCTCGGCCTGCCGATGCACGTGCTCGGCGTAACCAGCAACGACGACGCCGACTTCCTGGCAATGGTCCAGTTCGGCGACTCGACCATCCGACTGGCAGAGATCGCCCGGCAAGCCGGCCGCGCGGTCGACGCGGTGAACGAACTCTGGCCACTGGTTGCCCGGCTTGAAGCGCGTGCGGCGGAGGGGCGTGCGGAGCGCGACACGCTGACGCTACTCGCTCATGGCCGAGCAGCGTTGGGGGTGTCACTGGGCACCGTGCTGCCCGAAGAGCGGCTGAGTGCCGCTGCCAGGTGGACCGGCAAAGCGCTGGTGATCGCTGAAAAGCTTGGGGACACCTCGTTTCTCGCGCACGCCTTGCGGATGCACGGCAACGAACTACGGAAGGCCAACCACGTTGGCGCTGCCGTCGCCCGTCTCAGCCGAGCGGTTTCGGTGTCCAATGACCGAGAAGGCCAAGGCGCTGCGTACGCGCTACTCGCTCGCGCGGCTGGCGAGCTGGCCGATGCGGACCTCTTTGATCAAGCCATCGCCGGCTATCGAGCGCTGCTTGATGTTGGTGGTGCACATGGGATGTTGTTCAACCCGTTCACCTTTCGCGAGATCCAGCTGAGAGGCCTGATCTCCACCGGTCGCGCTGTCGAAGCCATGGGCATCATGCAAGCTGATCAGTTGACCACGGCACCCGTCGCACCGCAGTGGTACGCCATCGAGCGGGTTACCGCCGGACAAGTGCTGCGAGCCGCTCAGCAACGAGACGGAGCGGAAGAGGCCCTATGCTCCGCGGTAAGAGCAGCTGAGACACATCGACTGCCACACCAGATCCAACGAGCCATACGAGCGGCCGCCGACGGTGGACTCGCCGATATGGGCGGCGAGGGCCGTGCGGCGCTACGACGGCTGAACGACTTGCTTCCTCCGGCATCGTCGTCTGAGATCTGAGGCGGAATCGCTGCCCACCGACGTCAGTACTTCTCTGGCTGGTAGTGCATCGCCACCGGCTCCTGCACACGATTCATGAACTGCCTCAGTTCGTAGGATTGCAATTTCGGAGGTTCCGGCCACACCGGTAGCACTCGTACGGGATCGCGTCTGTCGGCCCGATTGTTAATCCAGGTAAGCCATCTGCGGGCGTCGGCAATCGCGGCATTATCGGCCTGGCCCTCGGCTTCAGCAGCGGTGATGCGGACGGCCACTGCCGCAGCATACTCGCGTAGTGCGCGAACCTCACGCCAGTGCTCCATCTGATCATCCAGGAACTTCTTGCGGTAAGCCTCTGCGGCGCGAATAAGCGCTTGCTGGCGTTCACGCTCGACAGCCTGCGCATAGCTCGCCTCGGCCCGAACCTTCGCCTCACGCCGAAGCCTCAGCTCGTCAGCGCGGACCGCTACCTCACGAAGAAGCTCAGGCAGCTTATCCTCCAGGGACCACGAAGCGCGATCAGCCCAGAAGGACTTGCGCACGGTGCCGGCAGGCCCTCCAATATCGATCCGAAGCCTACTGCTGGCGACCTCGTCATGACTTGGTATTCGCTTCCAGTAGTGACGCTTTTGGTCTGCCAGTTCACGGGAGGTCGGAACGTGCTCGACGCGATCGGACTCCTCGCTAATTCGCAGTGGCACGGTGTCGGCGTCGACCGTCAGCAGCAGGTGCCAGATCGTGGGCCTGCCCCGATGTTCAGTGCCGGATTTTGGCTTGTGGCCCTTAACGTCGAATCCCCGAAGCGCGGCCTCCACCGCCACGGCGTGCAAGATGCGCAACGCACGGCCCCGTGTCGCCGACGCCATTCGGAGTTGATCAGACTTCCGGAGCGCTGACACCACTGGGTGATAGCGTCCCACGTCATCCAGCACCGGCACGGGCTGGAGCGGAGCGTCTGTCCCCGCCGGACCGTCCTCCAACACAACAACGTGATTGCGCGGCCCGAGCCAGCTCCCACTCTCGGAGACGAGCGTGTGCGTTAGGCGCTTGCCCGATGGGACCTTGCCGTAACGGTTGGCGTTCCTCACCAGCTCCGACAAGCGATACCCGTTGTCGTAGTCGCTCCCCTCGGCCACTTTCAAGAGACCGCCAGCAGCAACGACATCGGCGACGAGTTGTTCGGTGGGCGAGCGCTTCACGGTACGGGCCGGCTTCGGGGCTCGTTCGGCCGCAGCTTGGCCGGCCCGGGTGTCTCCGAGGTTCCGCTTGTCCGGACTCGTGCGGCTCCTGGGTGGAGACGCAGTTGAAACCGCGCCCTTCGGTGGCAGGCGCCCATGTTCAAGGTAGTAGCTACCGATTTCGGTTAGCGTCGCCGACCAGGCACCCTTGCTCTTGCTGATCTTCACCATGCGTCGGGCTTGCAGCGCTCGGGCGCTGGTCTTGTAGGCATGGCCCGTCATGACGCCATCTGGGCAACCGTCCGAGATCCAGCGAAGAACCTCAAGCTGCCGGCCAGTGAGAGGGTCCGTCGGGCGCATGGTGCCCATCTAAGGCCCGGCGAACCATCGCAGGGAGTGAAATGCCCCTTTCGTGGTAGGCATCGGTGCGCTGATCTCGCCGCCCATTTGATCAAAGTTGTCGTAGGGCGGCACCAGGTCAGCCAGCGCTGGTGCGGCTGTTCGCCAGCAGCGCGAAACCCGCGCCCCACCATCACCCCGTCAAGTGCCAGCTACCCGACCACCGCCGCGAGCGGGCAGCACTGCCGCCACTGGGACATCTCGCAGTTGTCCGTAGGAGGTGGCGCCTCAGCGGTTCGCCGCTGCCCGCGCCCCGGCGAACCGGGCATACCCCATGCGATGCCATCCGGCCCATAAACCTGGGCAGCGGGTCCATCCGACCATCAACGCGGCCGACCAGGCCGCCGCGCCGATCTGCGGTGTCAGCCTTGGTGCTTGGCCAGGACGCTGGTCACCAGCAGGCACGCAGAACGTTCGCCGCAGTAACGAACCTGCAACAGCCGTGCGCGAGGATACGACGAGCGATGCGGTACGGCCCTGTGTGGACGTAGAGGCGGCGGTCGGCACAGAGGTCGGAAACCCGTGTTCGACTGTCGCCGCAGGTCAAAGCTGTTGTTGCGCCTCTCGACGTGGGTCTGTTGGGTCGGCACGGGCTGTGCCGCCCCAACAGACCCAGTCAGATGTCGGTCATCGTGATCCGAATCGGTCCAGGCCGGTCCCCGACACCGAGGACGGTTGGGGCATCGAGCGCACACCTTGGCTCGGCCGAACCACTGCAAGGGGCTACAGATCCGGGGCGAACGGTCCGCTAGCCTTCGGCAGTGATCACAGGTGAACTCAAGGGCAGAATCGACCGCGTCTGGGACGCCTTCTGGTCGGGCGGGATCTCGAACCCACTGGAGGTGATCGAGCAGATCACCTATCTGATGTTCATCCGTCGCCTGGACGATCTTCAGACGGCCAAGGAGAACAAGGCCAACCGGACGGCCCAGCCGATCGAGAACCCGATCTACACCGCTGAGACCAACAGGCTGCGGTGGTCCCGCTTCACCAACGAGACACCGGACGACATGCTCGCGCTCGTGCGAGACGACGTGTTCCCGTGGCTACGGAACCTAGGCGGCGAGGGCTCGACGTATTCCCACCACATGCGGGATGCCCGTTTCACGATCACGACGCCGAACTTGCTGGCGAAGGTCGTCGACATGCTTGACGAGATTCCTCTCGGCGACCGGGATGTCAAGGGCGACTTGTACGAGTACATGCTCGGCAAGATCGCGACGGCAGGGCACAACGGTCAGTTCCGCACACCCAGGCACATCATCCGCCTTATGGTCGAGATGATGGCTCCGGGGCCGAAGGACGAGATCTGTGACCCGGCTTGCGGTACGGCGGGTTTTCTCGTGGCGGCGGCAGAATATGTAAGCCGGACCCATCACGAGGCCCTACTAGGGACAACTCAGCGCCAGCACTTCAACGAGAGCATGTTCCATGGATTCGACTTCGACAGTACGATGCTGCGCATTGGCTCAATGAACATGCTCCTGCACGGAGTGGAGAATCCAGATATTCGATACCGCGACTCGCTTACGGAGAGCGCCGCGAGCGAGGCAGACCGCTATTCTCTGATCCTCGCCAACCCACCGTTTGCAGGCAGCACCGATAACGATGCTACGGCCAAGAACCTGCAGGCGATTGTCAAGACAAGAAAGACCGAACTGCTTTTCCTGGCTCTGTTCCTGCGACTGCTCAAGCCCGGTGGCCGTGCCGCGGTGATCGTGCCGGAGGGTGTGCTCTTCGGCTCTACAAAGGTACACAAGGAGCTGCGGAAGATCCTCGTCGAGCACCATAAGCTCGACGCAGTCGTGAAGCTACCAAGTGGCGTCTTCAAACCGTATACGGGGGTGTCGACAGCGATTGTCTTTTTCACAAAGACAGACAGTGGCGGCACAGACAACGTCTGGTTCTACGAGGTCACGGCCGACGGCTGGAGCCTGGACGACAAACGCACTCCACTATTGAACGAGGGAAGGCTTGGCCCGACCCCGGCTACAGGCGAACTGTCCGGGAGTGAGCATGAGAGTAACAACCTCCCTGACGTGCTACGCCGCTGGAATCTCCGCAATGGCAGCGAACAGGAGCGCTCTCGGACCGAGCAGAGCTTCTGCGTCCCGAAGGCAGACATTGCCGCGCAAGATTACGACCTGAGCTTGGCTTGCTACAAAGAGATCGTCCACGAGGAAGTAGAGCACCGCACACCCGCCGAGATCATGAACGAACTTGCGCATATCGAGACGATTATCCAGCGAGAGATGGATGAACTAAATGGAATGCTGAGATGATCCAACCTAGAGTCTACAAGAAAGAAAACAGAGAATGATTAAACCTTTCAATATCCCAGCACATTGGAAATGGGTACGGTTTGGTGAAATTGCTCGTGTGGCCAGCAATTTGGTCGACCCTAAAGGTTTCCCCGACAGTCCTCATATAGCCCCGAATCACATTGAATCGAAATCAGGGCGGCTTTTGCCTTACTCCACCATACGCATCGACGGAGTGAGCAGCACGAAGAACAAGTTCAGATCAGGGCAGATTCTGTACTCGAAGATTCGACCGAATCTGGCAAAGGTGACCCTGGTTGACTTCGACGGATTGTGCAGTGCCGACATGTACCCTATCGACACTTCTCTACATAGCGGCTACTTGCATCACTGGATGCTCACACCAGAGTTCACATCGCTGGCAAGCAAACAGCAGGGCAGAATCCTCCTACCCAAGATCAACGCGAAAGAGCTCTCCGCCCTCCCCGTACCGGTCCCCGATAATGGGGAGCAACAACGCATCGCGCGGGCGTTGCATCAGGTGGACGTTCTACGCGCCAAGCGTCGTGAAGCTATCGCCCTACTTGATAACCTCGCTAGATCCATATTCCTGGACATGTTCGGAGACCCCCGGACCAATCCGATGGATTGGCCTATCACTCCCTTGGGCCAGGTGGTGGCCGAGTTTCGCTACGGGACATCCGAAAAGTCCAGCGAAATTGGTCACCCCACACTTAGGATTCCGAACATCCTAGGCGGAACGCTGGACATGTCGATCATCAAGAACGTACCCGTCTCCGAGTCAGAATTCCACAGACTTCGCCTCGTCGACGGAGACCTTCTATTTGTGCGCACGAACGGAAATCCTGACTACGTAGGCAGGTGTGCCGTATTCTCAGAAAGCACTGTATTGGGTGCAGGATTTCCGTCGAACGGATTTATTTACGCCTCTTATCTAATTAGAGCCAGGCTGCACCGCGACGTTATAGATTCTGTTTACGTGCGCGAATACCTCCTCGGGACTTCAGGAAGGGCGGCCCTGAAGTCCAAATCCAAAACTTCAGCAGGTCAGTTCAACATCAATATCCATGGCCTGAGTGACATCCGACTGCCGTTGCCACCTATTGAACTTCAAGAAAAGTTTGCGCAGCGGATCAAGAAGCTGGAGGAAGCAAAGCAAACTCACAGCTCTCATCTGTTGGAGCTTGATGCGTTGTTCGCTTCCGTTCAATACCGCGCGTTCCGCGGCGAATTGTGGCCTGACACTGTCCCCGCAGCTTGATCCATGCATATCTCGCAAGTTTTTCCTACAGTACAGGCTGTAACTGACCGTCAGGGAAGGACACGACGTGAGCAACTTCGCGTTCCTGAAGGCCGAGTGGCCAGACCTCGGTGGCGAGGCGACGCGTGCGGAGAGACTGGTGGTGGCGGATCCACGAGCGGCGGTGTTCTACGCGCGGCGGGCGGTGGAGCTCGGGGTGACGTGGATGTTCGAGGTGGACGAGGCGTTGCAGCGGCCCTACCGGGACGATCTCGCGGCAATGCTGGCGGAGCCGACGTTCGTGCGGGTCGTGGGGCCAGCGATCCGAACGAAGATGGATGTGATTCGGCGTCAGGGGAACTCCGCTGTCCACCGTAAGACACCGGTGTCTGTGAACGACGCGATGCGGGTCGTGGGCGAGCTGTTCCACGTCATGTACTGGCTAGCGCGTACCTACACCGTGGATCGCGCGAACCTGCCTGCTCCCGGTCTGGCCTTCGACCCGACGCTGGTGCCACAGCCGGAGCCGACCAGTGTCCGGCTGGCCAAGCAGGCCGAGCTGAAGAAGCTGGCCGAGCAGTTCGCCGCGCAGCAGGAGGAACTGTCGGCGGAGCGGCGCAAGAGCCAGGACCTCGATGCCGAGCTGCAGGTGTTGCGTGCGGAGATCAAGACTGCGAAGGCGGCGAACGAGGCCCGTGTCGACACGCACGACTACAACGAGGCTGACACCCGAACGCTGATCATTGACTTGCTGTTGAAGGAGGCGGGCTGGGCGTTGGACCAGCCCAGCGACCGGGAGTTCTCGTTGTCAGGGCTGCCGGGGTCGGTGTCCAAAACGGGCACCGGCAAAGCCGACTACGTGCTGTGGGACAACGACGGCAAGCCGTTGGCGGTAGTGGAGGCCAAGCGCACGACTCGTGATGCAAAGGCCGGCCAGCACCAGGCCAAGGTGTACGCGGACGCCCTGGAAGCGCAGTTTGGTCAGCGTCCGGTCATCTTCTACACGAACGGCTACCACACCTACCTGTGGGACGACCTGAACTACCCGCCGCGTGAGGTGCAGGGCTTCTACACCAAGGAGGAACTGAGGCTTCTCGTACAGCGCAGAGCCGGGCGGCAGAGTCTGGCGAAGCTGCCGATCAACGACCAGATCGCCGGGCGCACGTACCAGTCGCATGCGATCCGGCGGGTAGCGGAAGCGTTCGAGTCGGACGCCGCTCGGCAAGCCCTGCTGGTGATGGCGACCGGCTCGGGCAAGACCCGCACCGTGATCGCGCTGACTGATCTGATGATGCGGGCGGGCTGGGTCAAGCGGGTGCTGTTCCTCGCGGACCGCAAGGTGCTGGTGAAGCAGGCGACGAACGCGTACAAGACGCAGTTGCCTGGGGCGCCAGTGGTGAACCTGCTGGAGGAGAAGAACACTAGCGGGCGGGTGTATGTGTCGACCTACCCGACGCTGATGAACCTGATCAACGAGGTTGACGGCGCTGGGATACGGCGGTTCGGCCCTGGGTACTTCGACCTGATTGTGGTGGACGAGGCGCACCGGTCGATCTACCAGAAGTACGGAGCGATCTTCGACTACTTCGACGCCCTGCTCGTCGGCCTGACCGCGACACCGAAGGACGAGATCGACCGGAACACCTATCGGCGGTTCCAGTTGGAGGACGGCGTCCCGACCGACGTGTACAGCCTGGAGGAGGCTGTCGCGGACGGGTACCTGGTGCCGGCACGGGCAGTGGAGGTGCCGCTGAAGTTCCAGCGTGGCGGGATCAAATATGCGGACCTGTCGGACGAGGACAAGGAGCGCTGGGACGAGCTGGACTGGGCCGAGGACGGCAGCGTTCCGGATGAGGTCAGCTCGGAGGAGCTGAACAAGTACCTGTTCAACGCCGACACGGTCGACAAGGCGCTTGCGACGTTGATGGAGCGGGGTGTTCGCGTCGCGGGTGGCGACCGCCTCGGCAAGACCATCATCTTCGCGGCGAACAACGCGCACGCGGAGTTCATCGCGGAGCGGTTCGACGCCAACTATCCGCATCTGCGTGGAGAGTTCGCGCAGGTCATCACCTACCGCAAGGATTACGCGCAAAGCCTGGTCGACCAGTTCTCCGACCCCGCGAAGGCACCACATATCGCGATCTCGGTCGACATGCTGGACACCGGCGTGGACATCCCGGAGGTCGTGAACCTGGTCTTCTTCAAGCTGGTGCGGTCCAAGACCAAGTTCTGGCAGATGATCGGCCGCGGCACCCGGCTGTGCCCTGACCTGTTCGGCCCGAACCGGGATAAGGACGGGTTTCTCGTCTTCGACCTGTGTCAGAACATCGAGTTCTTCAACTCGAACCTCATGCGGGCGGAGGGCAAGCTCGGGCCGTCATTGGCGCAGCGGATCTTCACGGGCCGCGCGGACCTGCTGCTTGCCCTGCACGCTCAGGAACACCCCTGGCACGGACAGCTCGAGACAGGGTGTGGCCAGGCAGAGACTACCGAGGTATGCCCGAGTGATGGCAATGGCACAGTGAGCACGTCGGGATTGCGCCGTGACCTGGCAGAACGCCTGCACCAAGAGGTCACGGCGATGAACCCCGACAACTTCCTGATCCGCCCCAAACGCGAGTACCTGGATGCCTTCTCCGGTTTGGACGCCTGGCTCTCGCTGACCCAGGAGACGCACGCGCAGGTGGTCGACCACCTGGCCGGCCTGCCGACAGCATTTCGCGACGACGACAGCAGCGAGGAGGCCAAGCGCTTCGATCTGCTCGCCCTGCGGTTGCAGCTCGCGTTGGTGCGTGCGGACCCTGGCTACGATCGGCTGCGCGCTCAGGTGCAGGAGATCGCCACAGCGCTTCAGGACCAGTACACGATCCCGGCGGTGCGGGCTCAGCAAGAACTGATCGACGAACTGGTTGGCGACGACTGGTGGCAGGACGTGACCCTGCCGATGCTGGAGACGATGCGGCGGCGGCTCCGCAGCCTGGTCAGGCTTATCGAGAAGACCCGCCGCAACATCGTCTACACCGACTTCGAGGATGAACTCGGGGACCTGATGGTCGCTCAGCTGCAGGGTACGGCGATCGGAGCGAACCTGAGCCGGTTCGAGCAGAAGCTGAAGATCTACCTGCGTGCCCATGAAGACCAGTTGGCGATCCAGAAGATCCGCCGGAACCGCCAGATCACCACGTCCGACCTGAGCGAGCTGGAGCGGATCTTCTTGGAGGCCCTCATCGGCACCGAGGCGGATCTCGAACGCACCCGCGGAGTCGAGGGCGGGCTCGGAATTTTCCTGCGCACCCTTACCGGCTTGGACCGTGAGGCTGCCCGCGACGCCTTCGAGGACTTCCAGCGCGGGCGCTCTTTCTCCAGCGCTCAACTGCGCTATGTCGACATGCTGATCGACTACGTCGTGCTCAACGGCGTCATCGACGTCGTTGTTCTGTACGACCCGCCGTTCAACTCTCTTGCACCGCGTGGTCCAGAGGATCTGTTCAGCGAGGCGGAGATCACCGAGATGGAAAGGGTCATGAAGTCGGTCCGCGCCACCGCTGTTCCTGCCGAGGGAGCTGCGTGAGCCGCTGGGCGGCCTCCCCCAGTTGGTCGACCAACTGAAGTGGAATGCGTGGGCCGGTTGGGTGGCACGAGAGTACGACCCAACCGGCCCATGTCAGACGTGCGTGACCGCGGTTCGAACCGTGTCCAGGTCAGTCACCGACACGGGATTGATCGCACCTCCGATGCGCTGCCTCGGCGGGGTTGGTGGCGTTACCCCAGCGCGGCGTAGCGCCTCACCGAACGGTTTCGCCTGCCAGCCGATGCGGGCGGCCAGCTCCGCCGTCGCGATGAGGCCGTGCTCGTCGTCAGCCAGCTCGTCGGCAAGCAACGCGAGGACTTCCGGCAGCTCCACCGCTTGTGGGGCTACGGGTTCGTCGACCGCGGTGGCGTCCACTTCGCTGGCCATTCGTGCGGTGGTGATCGGGTCGAGCGCCGCGAGTTCGTGTTGCCCGGCGGCGTCGCCGGTCAGCGTCCCGGCCAGTTCTCGCTGCACCCGGCCGCGTTCGCATGCGGTGCGGATGGCGGTGATGTGCAGCAGGTGCGTTCGTACCGTGGTGGCCGAGCCCGCGTCCAGTTCGGTTTCGCCATCCGCGCCGAGTAGCAGGCCGACGCCCTTGTGGCTGGTGAGCAGGCGTGAAGCGTCCATTCCTGCCTTGTAGGTTCCCGCGCCGAGGATGGTTTCGGATGCCTGGTAGGTCATGACCTTGAGGGCGAAGCGGGTGCCGAGCTGACCGCGTAACCCGTCCGGGATGACCTGGGCGTCGGGTTTCTGAGTGGCCAGGATCAGTGAGTAACCGGCGGCCGGGCCGGTCTTGGCGATGTAGGTCAGCAGTTCGCAGACGCGCTGGCTGATCTTCTTGCCTTTCGGGTTGTCGGGCTCCATGGGGATGTCCATGCCGAGGTAGTTCTGCACTTCGTCGATGCCGATCACGGTCAGCGGCATCCCGTGCTTGGGGTCGCGGGTGATCTCCGGGGTGACCTTGGATTCCGGGCACAGTTCGTCGTCCATTTCGGACAGACGGTCGAACCGGTCGGCCACGTCTGCGGCGCACTCCTCCAGCACGTGGATCAGCCGACGGGCGTCGCTCTCGCGCGAACCTCGGATGAACCGGTATGCGACCTGCTCGAACGGGCGGTGGTCCTTGCCTCCCTTGCCATCGGCGACGATCAGCCGCACGTGCGGGTCCAGCGCGGCGGCCGTAAGCGGCAGGCGCATCACGAACGTCTTGCCCTGGCGGGGGACGGCACCGATAAGCAGCGAGGTCCACACCACGGGCAGGGACACAGCTGTGCCGCGGGCGGTGGTGCCGAAGGGTGGCGGGGTCCACAGGTCCCAGCTCATGGCGGTCACGAGCGGGCTCGACACGGGACCGGTCGCGTACGGGTCGGCATCGCCGACCCACAGCGCCAGCCGACCGGCGTGGCCGTCGTCGCCACGTACCCGCTCGACGATCAGCCGGACCTCGTCCACGGCGAGCGCGGAGGCCAGCGCCTCGCGCTTGCCGATCACGTCGGACGCCTTGCGCGAGGGCGGCAGGTCGATGGTCAGCGCCCATCCGGTTCCGTAGTGACGCGGGGCCTTGACCAGCATCAGGCTCTCGTCCTTGCCGCTCAGCTTCGCTGCCTTGAACGCGATCACCAGGTGGTCGCCGTTCATCAGCCACGCCAGCGAACGCGAACTGAGCCGGGTGCTGCGTCCGCCCGCGCCGTCCTTACGTCGCCCTGCGACCGCCAGCCCCATCGAGGCTGCACCACCGGTCAACAGTAGTGGCAGGGACCCGACTGCCAACTCAGTGACCAGACCGCCGACTGCGGTGGCACCGGCGGCAACGAGCGAGATCACGCCCCGTCTGCGGTGGATCGCGGCGACCTCCTGCCACCGCGCGGCCAGGGTGTCGCTGGCCTTCGCTGCGTCGTAGAAGTCGGCGACCCGGACCCACTGCCACCACGCACCCGTGCTGACGACCAAGCCGCGACCAACAGCGGCCAGAAGACGAACCGGCATGAACGCCGCGAGACCCGCCAGTTCGAACCCGGCTTGCTTGGCGGATTGACGGGTCTGCCACCGAACGGGGAGCCGGGACAGGGCGTTCTCCGCCAGTTGCCGGGCACGCGAGTACTCGCCTTCGGTGATCAGCTCGCCCTCCAGCACTTCCGACTCACCTACTGGAGCGGCCAACAGTGAATGCGGTTTGGCGATCAGCTCGCCACCGACGTGTCGGCCCTTCGTCTGCGGCTCGGTCACGCGGTGCCCCTCACGCGAAGGGCGTCCCGGACCTCACGTGCGGTATCCGTGCCGCATCCCAGGACCTCACGAAGCCGGGTGGCGGACGGGTCGGCGGGCAGTTGTCCGGTGGCGATCAGTTGGCGAGCTTGCCTCACCAGTAGGGCGGTGCGAACACCGGTAGACCGCTCGGGCCTGCTCTTCTCGCCTGGGGTGTCTTGCCTGTACTCCGAGGAAGTAGCACCTACCGGAAGGCTGTGGTCGAGGTCGGCGAAGGCGGTCCAGATGACCGGCATGACGGCGACCGCGCCGATGGCAACCAGGGGGCCGATGGCATGGGCGAGTAGCTGCATGGCGTCGAAGCGGTCGGCCTGCCACGGGGTGTACGGCTAGATGTTGAGGGTGAGTGTGACGGCCAGCGCACCGAACTCCACGACGCTCAGGTGCCGGTGCTTCAGCGTCCGGCCACGGGTCGCGAGGTAAGCCTTGGCCGCCACCACGACCAGTAGCACGGCCGAGATGACCGGCTCGACCGCCCACGCGCCCCACCAAGCAGCGCCCCGCTCAGTCATGTTCCGGGTCAGCGTGTAGTGCACTCCCGTGGTGGACCAGCCGAGCGCGCCGACCAACGCCGCTACCGCCACGGCGGTCAGCACGAGCCGCACCCGCGCTGCTTGCCACGCCCGCGCTGCCGGGTTCTGCGCGACAGCGTGCAGCCGGGCAGCCTCAGCGGCCCGCTTGCGGGTGCGCCGAACCCGGCCGGTGTCCACCATCAACGGCGCGGCGTTGACCTGCAACGCCAGTAGCGCGTGGGCCTCGTGGACCTCAGCACGCAGTTCCCGCACCCGCTTGCTCTCCGCACGCTCGGCCGAGGGAACCTGGCCGGCCACGTACCTTTCGACTTCCGTCACGGCGCGCTCGACGTCCTCATCACTCGGCTCAGGCATTGCGGTCGACGTGGTCACGCCCGCACCTCCCGGTCGTCACCAAGGCTGACAGGCTCGCCGGTTGCGAAGTGGACGCGCGTGCTCATCGCTCACCGCCGAACCGCTGCGACGCGCAGCGAGGGCAAGGAGCCGAGTGTGCGTAGTCCTCATCGAGCCACACCACGCGAGCGGAGACCGGGTCGTCGGGACGGGCGTCGCACTGACCGCACACGGGTGGCAGCCCGGCCGCACGAGCGCCCTGCGGGGCGCGCTCGCGCGAAGGACGGTTTCTAGGACGGTTAAGGGAAGGTTCGGGTGCAGCCTCTGCGCCCCGTGACGTCGTGGTTTGCGCCCCGTCGCCCTGAGTCTGCACCTCGTTGCGGTCAGCGGGGCGCAGCGGCTGCGCCCCGCTGTGGATAGCCAGATTCCACCCCTTGGGGCGGCGGTCCGCGCGCTTGATGTAAGCCGCGACGATGTCCGGGTTGGACGGCTTGATCAGCTCCAGCTTGTGCAACGCCTGCAGGGCGTATTGCACGGACCGTTCCGACAGCCGGGTGTACCGGACGAGTGTGGACACAGATGGGAAGGCGTTGCGCCCGTCCGGATCGGCGTGGTTGGCCAAGCCCACCAGCACGATCGCAAGGCTGGACGCATCCCTGCGTTCGCTGGGGATGGGCGCCTCGTTCAGTGCCCAGGACATCGCTTCGATGCTCATCGGACACCGTCCGGAGCGCCCAACGCACGGGCACGGTAGAGCAGGCTGGCGACGGTACCGATGACAGCGATGTCCCAGCCAGCCAACCACTCAACGATCTGCCGGTCGAACGCGCCGAGTTCGACGCCGTGTACGTGTTCAGACTGAACGGTGGGGGAATACGTCGTGGCGCATGGTGAAGCGGGACGGTCGCGCTGGCGGATTGGTTGGTGGGGCGAGCAGTGTTCTTCACTGACAGGACCTCTGGTGCTCGGGGCCTGTCTCACACGCGTCTCACAGACGGGCGGGACGGGGCCGGACTGGAGGCCCTGCCCTGGACTTCCGCCGGACTCGACCAGCCGCGATGGACCGAGCAGGATGCCTGCGGACAACCCTTGTCCCGCTGGGGGTCAAGGGGTCGCAGGTTCAAATCCTGTCGTCCCGACGGTTTTGTATATGTCGAGGGCCTGATCATCCTTGTGATGGTCAGGCCCTTGGTCGTTTGTCCGCGGCATGGGGAAATGCCGCCTCACTTGGTGGCGACTTCGACCTCCGCCACGCCGTTGCCGTCCCACTCGGACAGGGTGATCTTGAACTCGCCGAAGGGGGCGAAGGCGCCGACCTTGTCCAGGTTGAGGGTGGCCCGGGTGCCGGTGGGGTAGGACAGGGAGAAGTCGACCCCGCTCTTGCCGATCCTCGTCACCTTGAAGACGGGCCGGCCCGCGCCCACGTTGATGGTCATGTTCCGCTTGATCCGGAGCACGCAATCGCCGTCCGTGCAGGCACGTGGGTCGTTCGTCGGCATCTCGACCGAGGGCAGGGGCGATGGTGGTGGCGGCGGTGGTGGGGTCCATTCGGACGTTGGCGGCGGGCTTGTCGTGGGTGCGACCGGCGCTGTCGTGGTGGGGCTGCTCGAGGTGGGCGCTGATGTCGCGGCCGGGACGTCAGCTCCGCAGCTACCGGCCAGCGCTGCGACGAACAGCAGCGCGGTGAGCCTGTTGTTTTCTCTCGCAGGTGCCACCGTGCCAGTGTGCGGTGGTTCGCCGCGGCCGTGTTCTGGGTGACAGCTAGCGGTCAGCCTGGGGCACGTCACCAGGCCGAGGTGGTCGCCGAGCGGAGCCAGGTCTCGGTCATCAGGGTGGTCATCAGGCCCTGGTCGCGGAGTTCGGGGGAGGTTGGGGAGGTGACGATGCGGCGGACGGCGTTGGCGTTGACCAGGCCCTGGTGGCCCAGGGCGGCGCCGGTCCAGAGGCTGACCAGTTCTTCGCGGTGGCGGATGAGGCCCATTTCGGCGTCCTGGGTGGCCTCGGCCTTGGTGGCGCGGGACAGGGAGCGGGCCGGGACGATGCCGCGGAGTGCCGCCACCTGCAGGGGGCGGTAGCGCCATGGGGTGACGCGGTCCTCGATCCGGACGGACAGGGCGGCGTCGACCACGTGGTCGTCGAAGTACGGGTGGGTGGTGGGGACGCCGGCCAGGCGGGAGATGTCGTCCAGGGCTCGCATGTCCTCGGTGCTGGCGCGGATGTCGGCGAGTTCGGCGTGGGTGCCGGGGGTGTCGGCCAGGGGGTGGGCGGTGCGGGCGGCGGCGCGGAGTTCGGTTTCGATCAGGTCCAGGCAGTCGGGGGTGAGCCAGCTGGGTACCTGTAGGGGCGCGCTCCAGCGGAGTCTTGGCGTGTCCGGGGCCATGGGGGTGGAGTCGCGCACGCTCAGGCCGGACAGCCAGGCGCGGTAGCCGCGGCGGTCGGCCAGTTGGGCCAGGACCGCGCGCCAGCGCCAGGAGTCCAGGGCGCGGTAGCCGCGGAGGCGGGACAGGGTGAGCAGGGGGTGGCGGAGGGCGCTGGCGTGGAAGTGGTTGGGGGCGCCGAAGAACAGGTGGTCGCCGCCGTTGCCGGTGAGGTGCAGGCGGCTGCCCTTGGCGGCCATCAGGGTCTGGGCGACCACGGCGCGGCGGCGGGACAGGGTGATCCGGGAGGGGAAGTCCCAGCGGTCGCGCGGGTCGAAGGCGCCCTCGTAGAACAGGGGGACCTCGGCGGTGGGCACCATGAGGTGGCCGAGGTCGGGGAGCTGCTCCAGCGCGCGGCGGGTCCACATGCCGTCGTCGTTGACCCGTTCGTCCAGCAGCAGGGTGCAGGCCAGCAGGTTCGCGCCGTTGGCGTGCTGACTGGCCAGGAAGCACAGGGAGGTGGAGTCGAGGCCGCCGGAGAGGTCCAGGCTGACGGTGCCGCCGCCGGCGGTGCGCACGCTGACCGCGGTGGCCAGCGCCGCCCTGGTGCGGGCGGCCCCGGTTTCGAGGGGCAGCTCGGGGGTGGGTGGGTGGTGCCAGCGGGCTCGGGTGGCGCCGCCGTTGGCGTGGGCGAGCAGGTACTCGCCGGGCCGCACCGCCTCGATGCCCTGCCACATCGCGCGTTCGGCCAGTTCCACGGGCAGGGGCTGGACCAGTCGCAGCGCGACCGCGATCGGGTCGACCGGGGCGCTGACCAGGGCGGCCAGGGCCGCGGCCCGGTCGCCGGCCAGCACCGAGTCACCGACGCGGGTGGTGAAGACCCGGCGGGAGCCGTACGCGGTGCCGCGCACCAGGGCCTCGCCGTCGACGGAGGCCAGCAGGTGGAAGCTGCCGGGCCAGGACCTGGTGGTCGTGCCCAGGTCGGCGGCGGAGCGGGTGAGTGCCGCGCGCCGGGTCAGTTCGGCCTGGTCGAGGTCGAAGGTGCCGACCAGGGCGAGCATCGTGGCGCCGGCGTGGGCGAGCAGGAACTCGTGGTCGTCCCAGCGGCCGACGATCCAAGGGCGCCCGGACGGGTGCCGGAGCACCCGGGCGCCGGTGGCCTGCCGCTCGGCCCGCTCGGCTGGCTCGCGCGCGTCCTCGCGGTCGGGGAAGACGAAGAAGAACGGCAGATCCTGGCTCTTCAACGTGGTCACCGCTTCCTGGGTCTCTGGTGCCGGGAGGAGGACATGCCGGGCCGAGGGTGTCCCCGGCCCGGCATGAGACGGTCCGGGTGGGTCAGAACTTGCCGCCCACGACGATCCCGTCGAAGAATCCGGACGGACGGAAACCGGTCACCGCCGCGAAGGAACCGACAAAAAGAATTACCGGCGTTTCGTACAGGGACTTCTTCGACATGCCGAACCCTCCAAGTGGTATGTGCCTGATTGGTGTCGCACAACATCGGTGACCCGTGTTGGCTGTTTCGAACCGTACGCATTCACGCCGGTTCCGACAATGGCGGCACGGTGATCAGCCGGACCCAATCCCGGTGTTCTCCCGGTTCGCCGACGAGTTTCTCGCCCACTTCGATCCAGGCATGGGCGCCGAACGGCGGCCGCGCGCCCACCCCGACGCACCAGGTGGGCCAGACCCCGTAGGCCCGGCACAGCAGCACCGCGGACAGCGACCGCGGCAGGCACGCCTTCACCCCGTGCAGGCTGATCCGGCCGGCCAGCACCACCCGGCGCGCGGCCATGGCCTGGGCGAACGTGGCGGGCCGGGCACCCCGGCTCAGTCGCGCGAGCACCCGCTGCAGGTGGTGCGGTTTCAGTCGCGCCAGCACCCTGGCCAGCAGCACCGCCACCTGGGCGCGCAGCCGCATCCCGCGGGTCCGGGGCGGGAACTGGTCGCGGTGCAGTGCCCCGAGCACACTCATCCGGTGACCACCCCGGCCGCGCGCAGGGCGTCTACCAGCGCGGTCACGTCGGCGGCTGCGACCTCGCCGTCCACCTCGAACTCCTCGACCAGCCGCTGTGCCGCGCCTGCCTGGTCGCCGCCCTCGACGAGCACCTTGGCCGCCACCGCCGCGGTCGGGTTGAGTTGCCAGTAGTTCCCGGTCCGGGTGTCCAGGAGCACGACACCGTATTCGGTTTCCGCGACCGAGACGTGCTCACGGAAGGTCAATCCCATCTCGTCACCCACTTCACTCGGACGAACACTTCTTTCCCTGATCAGCGACCACCGGCCACCCAATGTCGTGCAACTGTGGAATGGCCTCAGTCGCACACCGCGGCCCGCGGAAAGGGCGCGGTCAGGCCGTCACCCGAGTGCCGGTGCGCAGTTCCTCGGCGAACTCGCGCCAGGCCTCCGCGCAGCCGATGGCCAGGTCGGCGACCACCGCGCGGGAGTGCGGCGGCATCGCGTCCAGGCGGTCGGCCCAGTCCTCCGGGCCGATGGCGTGCGTGGCGAGCCAGCGCAGCAGCAGCCGCCCCGTCTCGGTGAACCGCAGGGACGGGTCCTGCTGGAGGATCCGCAGGATCGCGTCCTTGCCCCGGTGCCCGCCGTGGCGGGTGGGGTTGCGGTCGCCACGCGGGATGTCCCTGGTCCGCGGCTGGTCCGCGCCCTGCTCGATGGCCCGGAGCCTGGCGGGCACGGGGTCCTCGCCGCGGGAGACCCGGTCCCGGACGTCCCTGGCGGTGCCGACCGAGATGCCCGCGGTCCGCGCGACCGCGCGCAGCGAGGCGCCGGGGCTGTGCGCGAAGGTCTCGCCGGCGATCCGCCTGCCTTCGGCGGTGCTCAGCGGACGGACCCGGCCGTCCCGGCCGACCCGCGCGCTCGGCACCGTGTTGTCCTCGCCTGCCCGGCGGCGCAGGGCCGCGACCGTTTTCGGGGACAGTCCGGCGGCGGCCGAGATGGCCCGGTCGGACCACCGCGGGTAGACGGCCATGATGCGCTGGGCCGCGGATTCGCGATCGCCGAGGGACAATGGCAGGCCGTGCGCGATGTTGGCTTCCACGGCGAGCACAAAAGCGGCGTGTTCGTCGCCGTCGAAGAAACGGACTTCGATCTCGTATCGCCCATTCAGGATGGCCGCTTTCAACCGGTGCATCCCGTCGATCACTTGTCTGTTGTCCCGGCGCACGAGTATTGGCGGGAGAGCGCCCTCGAACTCGGCGAGAGCGCGAATGTGCTCAGGATCCTCGCCGTCGCGGCGAGGTGAGTCCGCTGGGATGATCGAGTCGATCGGCACCGTTGTGGTGGTGTCCCATTCGGTCGAATCGCATTCGCGGGCAGACCGCACGTACAACCCCCTGCACCAGTCCAGCACCTGATTGGGCCATCTTGTCATTGCGGCCGTCCGAAGATTACCAATGGATGACGGTCCGATGCTGGCGGTATGCAGATTCTTTGATCTTCACAGGCGGGTATTCAGGCATGTTTGAAGGGGTGTTCAGGAATGCTTGAAGGGCGGTGTCCGGATTGTCCCGGCCGGGCGGATGCCCCTACGGGCACAGAACCACCGGCCGGCCACTTACCCAGGTAGGGTCGGTCTGGTCTGACTTCTGGGTGGGGAAGGAACCGCGGGTGGGGGATTTCTTGACGGCGACCGCGCTGGTGGCGCGGGGCGCGACGGCCGGTGCGCACGAGTTCGGAGCCGACCTCGACGGTCAGTGGGCACTCGCGGACAAGCCCAACGGCGGCTATCTGCTCGCGGTGCTCGGCCGGGCCGCCGCCGCGGTCTCCGGTGCGGCGCATCCGCATCTCACCGCGATCAGCGGCTCCTTCATCCAGTCCCCCGCCGCCGGACCGGCCGTGGTCACCGCGGAGGTGCTGCGGGCCGGGCGCGGGTCGACCCAGGTGCGGGCGCGGCTGAGCCAGGACGGGGTGCCCCGGGTGGAGGCGTTGATCACCCAGGGTCTGCTCGGCGACGCGGAGCCGTGGTGGTCCGGGTCGGAGCCGGTGGAGTTGCCGCCGCTGGCGGACTGCCCGCGTTCGCCGGTGGAGGCGCCCGGTGGGGCGTTCCGGATCCACCTCCTCGAAGTGGTGGAGCAGTACCTCGATCCGGCGGTGCTCGGGTTCATGCGGGGCAAGCCGACCGGGCGGGGTGTGTTCGCCGGGTGGCTGCGGCTGGCCGACGGCAGTGACTGGGATCCGTTGAGCCTGCTGGTCGCCCTGGACGCGTTGCCGCCGGTGGGATACGACCTCGGGGTGCCGGGCTGGTCGCCGACGGTGCAGTTCAGCGCCTATGTCCGCGGACTGTGCGCGCCGGGACCGATCCGGGTGCGGGCGACCGCCGGCGAGGTCGGCGGTGGGCATGTGGACGAGTCGGTCTCCGCCTGGGATAGCAAGGGCAGGCTGGTCGCGCAGGGGCGGCAGGTGGCTTCGGTCCGGCTGCCCGGTCAGGGCTGAGCCGGCCAGGCTCGGGGGTGATGTGATGCCGCTGCTCGATGTCTCTGGCGGGCCGCTGGAGTACGTGGTCATCGACGGGCGCGCGGACCTGGCGCCGTTGGTGTTCCTGCATCACGGGGTCGGCTCGATCGCGGGCTGGTTCCGGTTCCACGCGCGGATCGCGGCCGCCACCGGGCGGCGGGTGCTGGCCTACACCCGGCACGGCTACGGCGGTTCGGCGCCCGCGTCACTGCCGCGCCGGCCGGACTACCTCGACCACGAGGCGACCGTGGTGTTGCCGGACGTGCTGGCGCGCTTGGACATCGAGCGCCCGATCCTCATCGGACACAGTGACGGGGCGGCGATCGCGGTGCTGTACGCGGCCGAGCCGTCGCGGCCGGTGCGGGGGCTGGCACTGCTGGCGCCACTGGTGTTCGTGGAGGAACGCACCGTGCGCGGGATCCGCTCGACCGGGCTGAAGTTCACCGAGGGCGACCTGCGGGCCGAGGTCGCGACCATCCACGCCGATCCGGATGGCGCTTTCCTCGGCTGGCACGACACCTGGCTGTCGCCGGAGTTCCGCGACTGGAGTGTCGTTGACCGGCTGGGCCGGATCGGGCAGCCGGTGCTGGTGGTGGACGGCACGAAGGACAAGTACGCCACCGCGGCCCAGGGTGAGGCGGTGTGCGCAGGGGTTACCGGGCCGGTGTCCAGGGTTGTGGTGCCCGACGGCATGCACATGATCCACTTCAGTCATCCGGCGGAGACCAGGGCGGCGGTGCTGGACTTCCTGGGCGCGGTCGATCCGGAGCCCGCCGTGCAACGCCTGGACGCCGCGTTGTCGGCCGCGGCGGCCCGGTTCCCGGACCGGCCCGCGCTCGCCGCCGGGGACGAGCTGCTCAGCTACGCCGAGCTGGACCGGGCCGTCACCGAGCTGGCCGGACGGCTCTCCGACGCGGGCCGCAAACCGGGTGAGCGGCTCGGGGTGTTGCTGCCCAAGGGAATCGACGCCGTGATCGCGATCTACGCCGGGTTGCGGCTGGGCCTGGTGGTGGCGCCGCTGGACCCGGCCGACCCCTCGGCCCGGATCACGCGGATGGTGCGCGGCGCGGGCATCCGGTTCCTGTTGTGCGGCGGGCAGACCCTGGCCAAGGCGACCCGGGTGGGCGAGGGACCGGCGCTCGACCTCGGCGGTACGAGCACCCTGGTCACGGTCGCCGCGGCGGATCCACCCGCGCCCGAGGTCGCCGAGGACGGCGGGTACATCTTGTTCACCTCGGGCAGCACCGGCTGGCCCAAGGGCGTGCTGCTCTCGCACCGCAACGTGCTGCACTTCGCCCGGTGGGCGGTCGGTGAACTGGGGCTTCGCCCGGCGGACCGGATCGGCTCGCAGTCCGCGCTGGGCTTCGACCTCAGCACCTTCGACCTGTTCGCCACCGCGCTGGCCGGAGCCTGCCTCGACCTGATGCCAGACCACCTGCGGTTGTTCCCGCGCGAACTGCTCGACTGGCTGGACCAGCGGCGGATCTCGGTATTTTACGCGGTTCCCTCGCTGTACCAGGGCATGCTGCTGCACGGCGAGCTGGAGCAGCGGCCGCCGGGCGCTCTCCGGCTGGCCGTGTTCGCCGGGGAACCCTTCCCGCCCCAGTACCTGGAGCGCTGCCTGCGCGCTCTCCCGCAGGCGCGGTTCCACAACCTCTACGGCCCGACCGAGACGAATGTGTGCACGCACGAACCCGTTCCGCCGTCCTGGTCGGCCGGGGATGGCCTGTCGATCGGCCGGGCCATTCCCGGCGACTTCGTGGAAGTCCTTGACGAGCAAGGACTTCCGGCCGACGGCGAGGGCGAGATCCAGGTGGCGGGCGGGACCGTGTTCCTCGGCTACCTGGTCGACGGCGAGCTGCGTGACCCGGCCCGCGAGATCCGGTTCCGGGACGGGGTGACCCGACGCGCCTACCCGACCGGCGACCTCGGCCACTTCGGCGCGGACGGCAGGCTGCACCTGCGCGGCAGGCGGGACCACCAGGTGAAGCGGCACGGGCACCGCATCGACCTGGGAGACATCGAGAGCACGCTGCTGGAAGTGTCCGATGTGGACGCCGCCGCGGTGGTGCTCAAGTCCGCCGCAGCACACGCCGGGGAGATCTGGGCGTACGTTGTCGGCGCGGATTCCCTGCCCCCGCAACGGATTTCCGCCGCACTCGCGGCCGCACTGCCGCGCCGGATGCTGCCCGACCGGGTGCTACCGGTGGCCGGACTACCGGTGAACCAACGCGGGAAGCTCGACCGAGCCGCCCTGTCCGAACGGAGTGCCTGACGTGCCGACCCTGACCACCGTCGACGAGCTGTGCGCGCTGATCCAGGACTGCGTGGCCTGGACCGAGGACGATGTTCCGGTGGCGGTCACCCCGGACACCGAGTTGCTGGCCCTGGGTTTGCTGGACTCGCTGACCATCCGGCGGATCGTGGCCGAACTCGCCGCGGCAGGCGTGGCCGTGCCGGATACCCGGGTGGTCGCGGCGACCTTCCGCAGTCCGGCCGCGCTGTGGCAGGTCGTCACCGAACTGCGCGACGCGGCCTGATGGACTTCGACCAGTCCCCCGCCCAGCGCGCCCGGTACGCCGGCACCGTGGCGGCGCTGCGTGAACTGCCCGCCGGTGCCGGGTTCGACCGCGAGCGCTGGCAGCGGCTCGGCGCACTCGGGCTGCTGGGCGCCTGCGTGCCGCAAGACCAAGGCGGCCAAGGACTCGGCGCGCTGGACACGGCACTCCAGTTCGAGGCCGCGGGATACGCCTGCCCCGATGTCGGCCTGCTCTTCGCCGCGGGCGCGCACCTGTTCGCCTGCGCCATGCCGATCGCCCACTTCGGCGCCGCGGACCTGCGGGCCAGGGTGCTGCCCGGGATGTGCGCCGGCGAGCTGATCGCGGGCAACTGCATGACCGAGGACGGCGCCGGTTCCGACATCTCCCGGCTGAGCACCACCGCCACCGCGGTGCCCGGCGGCTATCGGCTCAACGGCGCGAAAGCCTTTGTCACCAACGGTCCGGTCGCCGACCTGCACCTGGTCTACGCCACCACCGACCCCCAGGCCAGCCAGTGGGGCATCACCGCCTTCCTGGTCCCGGCAGGCACCGAGGGCGTGCGCGTCGGCGAGCCCCTCGACAAGCTCGGCATGACCGGCGCCGCCGCGAGCACCGTCGGCTTCGAGGACTGCTTCGTCGACGAGGCAACGGTGCTGGGCGCGCCTGGCCAGGGCACCGAGATCTTCCAGCACTCCATGTCCTGGGAACGAGCCTGCCTGTTCGCCCTGTTCCTGGGCGTGCAGGACCGCCTGATCGAACGCAGCGCCGAACACGCCCGCGACCGCCGCCAGTTCGGCCGCCGCCTCACCGACTTCCAGGCCGTCTCGCACCGCCTGGCCGAGGCGAAACTCCGGGTCGAGTCCGCCCGCCTGCTGCTCTACCGGGCCTGCTGGTCGATCGACGCCGGACGACCGTCCGCGCTGTTCACCGCACTGTCCAAACTGGCCACTTCGGAGGCGATGCTGGCCACCGCGACCGACGCGGTGCGGTTGTTCGGCTGGCGCGGCTACCTGGCCGGGCACGAGGTGTCGGCGGCACTGGGCGACGCGATCGGCGGGACCCTGTTCTCCGGCACCTCCGACATCCAGCGCCAGCTCATCGCCCTGGAACTGCTCGCACAGCTCAACCGGTAGCGGCTGGTCAGACGCTGCGCAGCACCGAGACCACGGTGCCCAGCACCACGGCCTTGTCCCCGTCGATGACCTCATAGGCCGGGTTGCGGGGTTCCAGGTAGACGTGGCCGTTGCGGCGGCGGTAGACCTTGACGGTGGCCTCGTCGTCGATCATCGCGGCCACGATCTGACCGGAGTGCGCCTCGGTGGTCTGCCGGACCACGACCATGTCGCCGTCGCAGATAGCCGCGTCGATCATGGAGTCACCGCGGACGCGCAGCGCGAACACGGTGCCGCGACCGGTGAGTTCGCGGGGCAAAGTCAGCTGGTCGTCCAGGTGCTCTTCGGCGGTGATCGGGCTGCCCGCGGCGATATCGCCGACGACGGGGACGGTGACCGAGTCCTCGTTCGCCTTGTGCGCGGCGTTGTCCCGCAGGAACAGCCGGACGTCGATCGGCCGGGACATGGACGCGCTGCGGCGCAGGAAACCCTTGTCCTCCAGGCTCGTCAGGTGCTTGGACACCGTGGAGGAAGAGCGCAGGCCGAGGGCGTCGCCGATCTGCCGGGTGCTCGGCGAATAGCCGTGCCGCTGGACCCAGTCCCGGATCGTGACCAGGATCTGCTGCTGCCGCGGCGGCAGGGACGCGGCGTCCAGGTGCTCGAACACGTCAAGATCGTCGTAGGCGGTCACCAGCGGAATGGTAGAGGTCGGGTCTGGACCGCGGGTTTGGGGGCGTGGCAAGTCGGCCGGCAGCACGGCTACCGCGTTGGCGCCTGAGATGCTGTCCGAGCACCGCACGGACAAGCCCAGCCGCGCTCCGGGAATGCCGCGGGTGGACCGATGTCGACAACACCGGCCCACCCGCGAACCCCTGACTCAGGCAGCCCTGGCGGTGAGCCCCCAGCGCTGTTGCGGCGGCGCGTGGCAGTCGTACAGGAACACCCGGTCACCCCTGCCCGCGTCCAGGCACCTGTCGGACTGGTTGTTCACCAGCGTGCCGTCCGGACGCATCGCCCACTGCTGGGCGTTGTCGCCGTTGCAGTCGAACAACCGGACCGTGGTGCCGTTGGCGGTGCCGCCGTTCTCCACGTCCAGGCACCGGCCGTAGGCGCGCAGGGTGCCGTCGTTGTGCAGGGAGACCGACCAGTTCTGCGCGCTGTTGCCAGTGCAGGAGTACACCCAGACCTCGTTGCCGCTGGGCGTGCCGCCCTTCACATCCAGGCACTTGCCTTCGGGGGTCTCGATGGGGTGGGTGGTCGCGGTGCCCTGACGCAGGATCTGGGCAGCGAACCGCCACGTCTGCGTCGGCAGGCCGGCGCAGTTCTCCAGCGTCAGCTTGGCTCGCTCCGCGCCGGAGGCCGAGGTCAGGCACAGCCCCGAGGGCGGGTTGACCAGCTCACCGTCCGGACGCAGTTCCCACTGCTGGGGCTTGCCGCCGGAACAGTTCCAGAACATCACCGCGGTACCTGGCGTGGTGCCACCGCCCTGCACGTCCAGGCACCGGCCGTAGGCGCGGATGGTCGAGTCCTCCACCATGCTCCAGGACTGCGGCTTGTCCGCGGTACAGCGGAACAGCCAGACCTCGGTGCCATCCGGGTTACCGCCCACGACGTCCACGCACTGGTTGTTCAGGCCGACCAGCGCACCCGTGATCGCCTTCTTCAGCCGTGGCTGCCACACCTGCTCAGACCGCCCCGAACACGGCTGCAGGTCGATGCCAGCGCCGTCCGCGCTGCCCGTGGCGTTCAGACACAGCCCGGATCGGACGTTGACCACGCTGTTATCCGCGCGGACGATCCACTGCTGGGCGTCCCACTGGTTGCACTCCCACAACTGGACGATCGCGCCCGGGTGGGTGGCGGCGTCCCGGATGTCAAGGCACCGGCCGAAGCCGCGGATGGTGCCGTCGCCGGACAGCGTCCAGGACTGGGCCCGTTCGTTGTTGCAGCCCCACATGCGGACCCCGTTGGTGACCGGGTTGCCGTCGGTGATGTCCAGGCATTTGCCGTTGATCCCCGCGAAGGAACCGACGCCGGTGACCGCGTTGCGCCGTACCCGGACGTCCCGGAACCGCACCTGACCGGCCGCCGCGGTGTTCTGCACCCCGACGAAGCTCGGTGTGGTGAGCCGCGCCCGGTCAGCCATGGTGTGCTCGTTGACCTTCTTCCCGTTGAGCACAACGGTGATCTTGTTGCCGGACACGGTGATCTCGTAGGTGTTCCACTCGCCCACCGGGTTCTGGGCCACGGCCGTGGGTGAGGCCAGACCGACCAGGCCGCCGGTGCGCAGGGTCGCCTGCGCGTCGCGCGGACCGATCTGGACCTCCACGCCGCGGTCCCGCGGGATGTTGACGTTGCCGACCGGATGTGGGAAGCCCACGAACACACCGGAATCGGCGTTGTCGTCGGCGGTCCGGTAGTCGAGCTTGACCGTGTAGTCACTGCCGAAACTGGCCGTGGAATACCAAGAGACACCATCGCCGGTGCCCGGCACCAGTTCACAGCCCTCCTGGCGCGCCGGACCCGCACCTGCCTGCTGCCAGCCGACCAGACCGGTCTCCACCCTGCCGTCGAAGAGCGGGTCGAAGCCGCTCTCCCCGGTCACCGCGGGGCAGACCGCCCCAGGGGTGAGCGGCGTGCCGCCGACGAAGTAACCATTGACGTCCACCGACACCTGCGCCCGGCCGCGTTCGTTGCGCAGGTTGACCTTTCCGCTGGCGCCCAACGGGGTCAGCGTCGCGGCGGCCATCGTCTGGGCCTGGCCGACGCCGAGCTGGGTCACCGGGTTGCGGCCGAGTTCGGCCGGGATCAGCGACAGTTCGGTGCCGAGGTAGTCCTCGGTGCCGGTGACGGTGAGCGCCGCCGCGGTCGCCTGGGCGCTGACTCCGGCCAGGCCGCCGATCTGCACGGTGGCGGTCGCGGCGTGGCCGAGCGGGGCCTTGGGCAGACCGCTGCCGGTCCGGGTATCCACGACCCTGGTGGCCTCGCGCAGCGCGACATAGCGCCCGCCCGGTCCGGGCCCGAACCAGCCGACGACGTCAACGATCACGTTGACCCCGCCCTTCTCGTTGCGCAGCCGGATCATGTTGTCGTCGGCGACGCCTACGACGGCGAGGTTGGAGCGCCGTTCACCACGCCGCAGGTTCAGCGTCGAGGTGTTGCCGTGGGTGCGCGTGTAGGCGGAGAGCCAGGTTTCCTGGGTGGCCTCCAGCGCGGTGATGTTGACCGCGACGGCAGTGGCCGCGGACGGGATGCCGTGCACCCCGCGCACACGCAGGTCGACCACCTGGCCCGCGTTAAGGTGCCCGCGCGGGCTGCCACCAAAGCCACGGGTGTCCAGCACCCGCTCTGGAGCGGACTTGGCGAAGTAGTTCGACGAGCCCGCGCTGGAGAAGTGCCCCGCCAGGTCGATCACCACGTGGGTGTTGCCGGTCTGGTTGCGTACCCAGATCGTCTGGTCGGTGACGGTGGCGATGACCGACACCGCGGTGAACCCGACCCCGGGACGGACCTTGAGGTTGGTGGCCCGGCTCGCCGACTGCGCCGGGTTGGTCGCGAACACCTCGACGCTGGTCTCGGCGTCCGAGCGCGCGGACACGTTGAGCACGACCGCGGTGGTGTCCAACGGGATGTCGGGCACCGGGATCCCCATGACCTCCTTGGGGTTGAACGGCCGGTCCAGGTTGAGAATCCGCTTCGGCTCCCCGAGCGGGGTGTAGCCGTTCCCCTCCACCAGCGGTGCCCGGCGGGGATCCCCGAGGCTGAGCTTGCCGTTGCCGCGCTGGTTGTCCGGCGGCCGGGTACCCGCGTTCTCCCGCGCCCTGGTGATCAGCAGGGTCTCGAGCTGGGCGGCGTCGAGCTGGGCGTTGGCCGATTTGAGGACCGCTGCCGCGCCCGCGACGTGCGCCGCGGCCGCGGAGGTCCCGCCGAAGGCCGCCCGGCCGCCGGTGAAGGTGCTGACCCGGGAGTACCCGGCCAGATCCGGCTTGAGCCTGCCGTCCACCGTGGGCCCCTGGCTGGAGTAGTTCTCCACCGACTCCGCGGTGGGCGTGATCGCGCCGACGGCGAGCGCGTACGGCGAACTGGCCGGCTCGGTGATGCTGCCCGCGGGCTGCGGAAACTGCAGGCCCGAGCTGGACTGCACAGCCGACGGGCCCAGCACCGACACCTCGAACGGCGTGGTGGCGGGGGCGTTGTGGTTCCGCACGTAGATCCAGTAGGTCGTCGGAACCGAGACCTTCTTCAGCACGACCTGCTCGGTCGGCGCCGCGCCGCCCACGGCGTCACGCTGCCTGGTCAGGCTGGCGCCTGCGACGGGATCGTTCTCCCCCGGCGGCTGATCGCTGGTGGTGACGTAGAGATCGAGGTCCTTGGTGGTGGTCGGCCAGGCGTCCCAGCGCAGGGAGATGGTGGCCTCCTCACCGGGCTTCAGACTCACCGAGTTGCCCTGGGCTGGCCCGCCACCGAACTCGACCCAGCCGTTGTTGTTGCGGTCCACCGCCTGCCCGCCGTAGTGCAACTGGGCCTGATTGCCCGCGGCCACCGCCCACAGGATGCCGGCCTCGCGGAGTCGCTTGACCACCGCGGCGGGACTGTCCGGCCGGGTGTCGGTGCCATCGCCCCGGCCTCCCATGCCGAAGCCGATCGCCGCCGCGATGACGGTGACGCCCTGCTGCTTTAGCCAGTCCGCCGCCGCGGCGAACCCGACGGTGTCGTCCACGCACGCCAGTACCAGGCTCGCCTCGGGGGCCATGTCGTGCACGACCTCGGCGACCTTGGTGCCGTGTTCGTCGCTGCGGGTGGAGTCGATGCAGTTGCTGTTGTTGACCACCAGCTTCGGACTGGTGGGCAGTTCGCCCGCCTCCTGCGCTTCCGGGAGTCCGCCGAACCCAACGTCGATGACGCCAATCCTGACCCCGGCGCCCTTCTTGCCCGCCGCCGCCCACTCGTTGGCCTGTGCGGCGGCCACCCCCTCGGAGATGGTCGCCATCGGCACGGCGCGGTCCGGCCGGCGAACCTGCCGAACCCCGGTCGACGCGGCCAGTGCGGGCAGTTTCTCCTCGGTGACCGCGGCGCGGACCCGACCGGCCACCCCACCGGTCACAGTGCCACCGACCTTGGCCACGGCATCGCGCAGCGCCTGGTCCTGGGCGCCGTCCACGTAGACCAGGGACTGGCCGTCCTTGGTCTTGGGCACGGCCTCATGGACGCCCCGTGAGCTGATCTGCGCGGGCCCCGGAACCATCGGCGCCGCTGTCGCCGGAACTGCGACGGCACTCGCCCCCACCGCTATCCCCACGGCCATCACGACCGCACGTCGCAACAATCTCATCTGAACCCCCACATACTCGAAGATGACCAACCGGCCAACCATCTGCATTACGACGAAAGCACAAACCGACCCGACCATTGTCAGACAACTCAGGGCCGGGCGACTCACCTACTGTGCGGAAACGAAGATCGGACGGTCACCAAGTTCCACAGCCGAGGCTGGAAGCATGGATATTTCCCCGGATTCACGGCGAATGTACCCGAGTAGCAACTCGGACATAGATCGAGAAAAAATCCTCATCGAGCCAAACTCGAACGGAACCGCTACGATCGGCCATCGATCCGGGTCATCGCCCAGCGGCGCCCACGCCAAGATCCAGTCGCCACTCTCGTCCACAAAAGAACCCCAGGCCAGCATTCCTCGGATATCCGGGAAGACCGGAAACCTGAACTGGCGAGACGCGGCACGTGCCCGATCCGCAGAATCATGGATGCGGGCCAGGTTGGCATACAGGTTGAAGGCAGGATCCGTTGCCGCCGGGGAGAAAAACTTGATCCCTAACAGATCACCAGCCCCTACGGATTCAACAAGTCGTTTGTAGTCTGTAGGCAGAGACAACGACAGCCGATCTTCGACGTAATGCCAGTCGATTTCCCGAACAGTGTCATCGACCGCCGACAAGGACACGATTTCGGCAACCCTGCCATGGTCACCTGGCGATAGTTCCCGCATCGAAGAGGGTCGATCCCAGTACCCCGGATCCGGAGATGTGGCCGAACCGACCTCTGCCGCATCACTGTCAGCCTGAACCCCGGTGGGCCCGTACAGCGAGCCACTGGATTCACCGGAAAACACGATCAACTGACTTCGAAAATCACCCGAAACTAATTCAAGAACAAACTTTGACATTCCCCCAGGGAATTCGCCCCACTGACCGAAGTCCGCGGTGGAGAACACCACGATCCACTCATCCGGATCGTCAGACAAGGGCAACCAGAAGAACCGATGGTTAGCATTCGTCCCACCCCATGGGATAACTCCGCCAGGCTCTGGAAAAATCGGATGCGGCAGGACTTCCGGATCGTGATCCCGCCAGGCTCTGGCCCTATCCAGAGTGTCGAAGAAATCCCAGCGAAAGCCGTCCCACGCCCACTCACCCTCGATGGGGTTGTCAAGGCCGACCAACCCACGGAAGAGACCGGAAGAAAATCGCTCCATGAACATCTTGTAGTCGCCGGGAAGCCTGACACCGAGCGCGTCCTCCACGGTTTGCCAGTCCTGAAAGGCACTGACAGCACCCTGCCAATCGACCATCTCGGCGAGCGTAAAACTAGGATCCACCACGGTGAACAGCCTCCCTTCCAGCGCAGCCAAACTTGATAAAAAGCTATTCCGAAGAGTCTAGAATGACCTTACTCGAACTGCTCACCAGAAGGTTTGAAGGACCGGCCCACCGGAAGCACCTCAAAGTCCATGAAGTCGATCGACACCTCTCCCCTGGCAAACGCCAGAAGAAACTCGGATATCGAACCCGAAAATTCTCCCCAAGTCCCGTAATCGTCATTGCAAAAGACCACACTCCCCCCCGGACGACCCGCATCTCCTGGCACCCAGAAGAACGTCTCACCCTCCGTGCCCTCCGCCCAAGGAAGAATCGAACCCCGATCAGGGTGCACAGGATAAGGGACTCGGCCAGCCTCGAAATCGCGCCAACCCCGAAGCCGGTCTACCTCATCGCTGAACTCCCAGATGAACGCGTTGAAGGTGTCGTCACTTTCAATCGGGTTCCGATACACCAGGAATTCATGAAAGAACCCGGACGGAAACTTCGAAAGGAAGTACTTGTAGTCGTCCGGAAAAACTACCTCCAGACGCTGTTCGAGTAGCCCCCAGTCGTGCACCGGAGCAACGTCGTACGCCCAGCCCACTTCCGCCATCAACTGATCAACCGCAGCCAACTTGCTTCTCCACTCCAACCTTGCCTTTGATGTTGGAAATAAGCATAGAACACTGGTAGCTACCGTTGTCGCCGATGGCCGTCAGGTACACCCTGTCCGGGGCAGCACCATTGCCTGGACCGTACACAGGGACGACCTTGTAGTAGAACGCCTTCGACCTACCATCCTGCAGCCGATCCCTGATCGGAATCTCGACCCCGTGCAGCATGTACTTTCCGTTGACATCCTCATGCAGCGGAACGATGTTCCGCCGGTCGTGCGCGCCATAGAACATATGGGCCATCAGATGCCCCTTGACATATACCTTGTCCGGAGCCATGCCATGCGGACGCAAGGGCTTCTTGCGTGGGTCACCCCTGGTCTCCGTGACACAGGCAACCGCGCCGGTGGCCCGACCGTTGATCATCGGCCCGTAGGCCACCCGATGCCCCATCTTGCCGGACAGGCAGTCGTTCTCATCCCAGTCCCAGCCGGGGTCGTTCTTGTTGACCTCCTTCGACCACTGCCCATCCGGCTCCTCCTGCGTGATGTCCGTCGAGTCCTTGATCCTGATGTTCGTCAGGTCTGCCAGATCAGCGAGAGTGAGGTCGTCGAACGCCTCGGAAAGACGGTCGATGGTGGTGGTGCCGGCTTCGAGAATCTCCAGCACCGTCTTGCTGTTCTTCAACCAGTCCGGGTCGGGCCGCGGAATCTTGATGCCACCGCCACCACCGCCCTTGCCGCCACCGCCGGGGCCTCCCCCGCCGCCGCCACCGCCGCCGGGAGGATCAGCGGGGCAGGGGACCAGCAGACACCTGTTGGGCGGCGGCATTCCGCCCGCACGAGTACCGGTGGCAGTAGCGGTACCAGTCCTCGTGGCTTCGGCTGTCCGGGTCTGCGACCTGATGCCCGCTTCCGCGGCCGCGGCCGCAATCAACGCGGCCGCGGCCGCGATCAAAGCCGCCGCCGCCTCAAGCACACTGGGGAGGACGAACGGGATGGCAAAGGGGATGTGGCCGGTGGGATCGCTGTGGCCGACCGGATTCGCGTTGCCGTAGGCGAACCGGTTCGCCGCGGCACTCGGCGTCGGGTCCAGGGTCCAGTCGTCCCGGCTGAGGAAGTTCCCGGTCGACGGCGAGTACCAGCGGGCGGTCATGTTGACCTCGCCCGAGTCCCGGTCCGTCCAGTCCCCCTGGTACCCCAGCGGTGAGACGTCGCCGGTGGTGCTCAAAGTCTTACCGAAGGGATCCAGGGTCCGGTGGCCGGTCATCGCCGCGTTGAGGTAGCGACCGGTCACATCCCCGTGCTGGTCGGTGTAGAGCAGCCGCGCGGTGTTCGCCGCCGCGGTGCTGCCGCGGTCGGACAACGCCGACCCATCCGGGAGCCTGGTGATCAGGCGAGATCCGTCGGTGACGGCCTCGTTGGTAGTGCCCAGGTACTGGAACTTCACCCCGTCGCGGTCGGTGACCCGGTCCAGGCTGTCGTAGCCGTACCTGGCCGTGCCGCTGGTGACCATGCGGTCGAAGGCGTCAAAGCCGAAGTTCTTGGTCCGGCCGTTCTCCGTGGTCGACGCCTTGGTGCCGCGGGCGGTGTAGGTGTGGGTCGCGCCCGCGCCGGAAAGCAGCCGGTTGCGCTGGTCGTAGGTGAAGGTGTCCGCGCCCGCCTTGATCCGGTTGCCCGCACCGTCCCACTCGTAGCCGGTGGTGGTGCCGCCGGTGGTCCAGGACTTCAGCCGGGCGGCGCCGTCATAGGTGTAGGCGTTGGTGGTGATCTCGTTGCGCTGGTTGGTGTTCTTGGTCCGGACCTGGTCGTCGTTGTCGTAGGTGTACTCCGCGCCCAGCCGGACCTGCACCGGTCCGCCGACCCCGTCGACGCTCTCGACGTTGTCGGCGGTCAGCCGGCCGAGTTCGTCGTAGTACCTGCGCTGGGTCAACTTGGGCGCGACCAGCTGGTCGGCCTGGTAGACCTGGCGGCCTGACTGGTCATAGCCGTACTCGACGGTGCGCCCGGTCAGCGGATCGGTCACCGTGGCCAACCGGTCGGCGCCGTCATGGGTGAAGGTCGCCTTGCCCGCGGCGTCGGTGCGCTCGGCCAGGGTTCCGTTGCCGTGGTAACGGAAGGTGGCGTTGCCCGCCGCGCCCTGGGTTTCCAGGATGTTGCCGCGGTCGTCGTAGCGGTAGGTCGTCTCCCCGGTGACACCGGTGATCCGGACCAGCCTGCCCGCCGGGTCGTGGCCGAACTCGCGGGTCGTGGTGGCGACCTCGGCGCCGGAGCCGGTCTCGGTGGTGAGCCGGCCCTGGGCGTCGTAACCACGTTCCCGGACAATGCCGCCCGGTGCGGTGAGCCTGCTGGCCTTGCCGAGGGCGTTGTAGCTGGTCGTCCAGGTCCGGTCGGCCGGTTCCCTGGCGGAGTCGGTGGCCGGTTCGATCACCGACTCGGCCAGGCCCCACGAGTTGTAGGTGTAGAGGGTGACGTTGCCGTTGCCGTCGGCCAGCCGGGTGCGGTTGCCCGCGGCGTCGTAACCGAAGGAGGTCTCCACGGTCTTGCGCTCGTCCAGGTGTTCGGTCTGGGTGAGCACCCGGTCCAGCGCGTCGTAGCTGAACGTGCTGCGGCGCCCCTCCGGCGTGATCTTCTCGGTGACGTTGCCACGACTGTCCCGCCGGGTGGTCCAGGCACGGCGCTCGTGGCCGCTGACGAGGTGACCGGTGCGGTAGGCCCGTCCGATGTGGTCGAAGCTGGTCTGGGTGGTCAGCCCCTGCGGATCGGTCTCGGTGCGCTGCCGCCCCGCGTCGTCGTAGCCGTACCGCCAGGTCCGGTTGGTCGGATCGGTCCGGCTGAGGATCTCGCCTGCCGCGTTGTAGGTCAGGCTGGTCCGCTGTCCTTCCGGGCGGGTGATCGCGACCAGGTTGCCCGCGTCGTCGTAGGCGTTGCGGGTGGTGAGGAACGCCTGCGGTCCAGGGTGGCGTTCGGCCACGGTGGTGGTGTGCAACCGGTCGAAGTCGTCGTAGGTGAACTGCTGGAGCGCGCCCGTCGGATCCGTGGTCTCCCTCGGCTGACCGTTGCCGTAGTAGCGGGTCTGCGCCGTGCTGGGCATCGGGCCCACCGCGGGCAGCGTCACGGACAGCACCCGGCCATAGGGGTCGTAGGTGTTCGTGGTCGCCTTGCCCGCCTGGTCGGTCACGGTCCTGGCGTTGCCCGCGCTGTCATACTCGGTGCGGGTGGTCGGGGTGATCGGCGTGCCACCCGGCGGGGTGTAGGCCGGCTGGGTGATCGCGGTCCGCCTGCCCATGGTGTCGAACTCGCTCGCGGTCACCCCACCGCGGGCGTCGCGGACCTGGGTCAGCTCGCCGAAGGCGTTGTAGCCGTTGGTGGTCTCCGGCGCGACTTCGCGCCGCAGCTGACCGTTCTCCCACACGTCGACCGTCGGCTCGGTGGTGGTGCTCAGCCGCCCAGCGGCGTCGTAGCCGCGATAGGTGAACCAGGATCGCCGGTCCTGCTCGCGCAGCACTAGTCCGCGCTCGTCCCGGTGAAAGACCCGGGAGACCACCGAACCGTTCGGATTGGTCTCGGCATCCTCCCGCGACACCAGGTTCGCCGGGTCGTAGGTGAAGGAGACCGCCTCGACCCGGTTCGGCTCGGCCGCTCCGGTGCGTTCGATGCTGGTGATGTTGCCATCGGCGTCCCGGCGGTGACTGGTGACGCGGCGGAGCTTGTCCGGATCCAGCGTCGAGCCGGTGAGATACCCCGCGGCGTCATAGGTGTGCGTGCTCCGGACACCGCCCGCGGTGATCTGCTCGGTGAGGTTGCCCGCCGGGTCGTAGGCGCGCTGTTCGACCGGGATGTCCCGCCGGGCGCCGGTGCCGTCGTCGGCCTGCATCCTGGTGATCGAGGCGAGCAGGCCGTCGTCGTAATAGGTGTTGCGGGTGCGACGGCCCATGGCGTCAACCGACTCGAACAGCCGACCGGCCGGGTCGTAGGTGTTCGCCTCGTGCCGCAGCAGTCCGTCCGCGGCCGGGTCATCGGGGTTGGCGCCCTTGCCCGTGGCGAGGCGGATCTTGAGCCTGCCCTCCGAGTCGAACCGGGAGGTCCAGGTCAATCCGCGGACATCGGTGACTGCGATCTCCAGGCCCTCGGCGGCGTAGGACCGCGTCTCGACCGCGCCGTTGGCGAAGGTGGTGGTCCTTGGCCGGTTGTACTCGTCGAAGGTGTGCTGGGTGCGCCGGGCCGCGCTGCCGCCCTGCTCGGCGGGCAAGGTGTCGGACAGCGTGGTCTCGACGATGTTGCCGTCGGCGTCGTAGCGGTGGGTGGTGCGCTGCGCGTGGGTCTTCCCGGTCACTGGGTTGACCACCGCGGGCGCGGTGATCGTCTCCAGCTGCGCGGCCGGGGTGTAGGTGTAGGTGGTGGTGCCGAAGGTGCCGCTGGACAGGCCGGCCAGGGTTTCGGTGGTCCTGCGTCCGGCCCAGTCGTAGTCGTAGCTGGTGCGCAGCTGCGCGGGCGAGACCACCTCGGCCAGGTCGCCGTTGCGGCGATAGCCGTAGGTGGTGGCCTGGGCGCGCCGTCCGGTCTGCTTGAGCAACAGGCCGGCCGGGATCGTGCCCGTGTCCGTGGCGGCCTCGGCGCCGGTGGAGTAGGCCCGGGTCTCGGTCACCGGCGCGCCGACGCCGTGCGGCGCGGGCCGGGTGGTCGTAGTCAGCCTGCCCGCGGTGTCGTAGTCGAAGGTGGTGCGGTACCGGGTGTCCTTGTCATCGGCGGACCGGGCGTCAGAGGTGAAGCGCGGCTTGTCGGCCCGCGGGTCCAGCGGGCTGTTCTCCACCGGCGGGTGGTAGCCGAAGTAACTGGTGTTGCACGACTTCTCCGCGCGACAGCTCGTCCGGGAGAGCACGTTGCCGCGTGCGTCGGTGGTCGTGGTGGTGCGGAGGTTGTTCTCGTCCACGACGGCCGAGCTGAAGCCCTCCTTGTTGTACTCGTAGCGTCGGCTGTGCCCGGCGTGCTCCTGCTTGACCAGCCTGCCGCCGTTGTCGGCGTCGAAGGTGAAGACCCGGTCGCCGTACCCGGCGGGGGCGCGTAACAGCACCGTCCTGGTCGCGCCATCGGCCACCGGCGGGTCGAGCTGCCAGGCCCTGCCCACGTTGTCCCGCAACGTGGCCACCCGCTCCCGGGTGTTGTCATAGGTGAGTTTGGCGAAGATCCGCTTGTTCTCCGGCAACTCGATGCTGGTGAGCTGGTAGGTCTCCTGGGCGACCGCGTGGTGTTGCTTGGCCGCCAGGGCGCCGAGCGCGCGGGTGTAGACGGCGACCTCGTCGATCTGGCCGGAGAAGTGGAAGTCGGCCCCGTTGGTGGCCGGCCAGCCCTGGCCGCGGCCGGCGCCGATGGTCAGGTGCCGCTGGTTGCGGTGGTCGACGGTGCCCTTGATCTCGCCCTGGTCGACGCCGTCGAGGTAGAGCTTCTGCCGGTCGATCGCGGCGGAGAGCACGACGTGGTGCCACCTGCCGTCGTTGACCTTGTCCTTGGTGATCACCTGGCACGCGCTCTCCAGGTCGCGCATGGCGAAGCCGCCGTAGAGCAGGCCGTCCGTGCCGACGTAGAGCAGTGGCGTGGACTGGCCCTTGTCCGTACCGCCGGGGAACGGCTGGTCACCATAACCGGCCAGGACACCGTCCTGGGTGGTCTTGAACCACAGTTCGACCGAGGCCGACATCGTCTCGGTGGTCAGCTTCTCCGGCAGGGTCAGGTAGCTGACGTCGCCGCTGAAGGTCGCTGACCCGTCCTGGCTGCCCGCGGCCGCGCCGTCTGCGGTGAAGGACAGTCCGTGGAAGGCCGCCGCGTCGGCGCCATCCTTGCGTGCGGCGACGTTGGCCAGCTTTCCGTTCTGCGGGTCGTACATCCGCCAGTAGCCCTTGGGCCGGTCGTCCAGCACCGAGCTGCGGTAGCGGGACCCGGACTCGTAGCCGTATACCGTGCACTTCGTGCTCTGGCCGGGGGCGCAGGCCTTGACCAACCGGTCGCCGTCGTAGGTGTAGGTCCAGTCCAGTGACGGGTCACCGAGTCTGCCCGGCGGAGTGCTGACCTTGATGACGTGGCGGTTCTCCCACTCGAAGTGGATTGTGCGGCCGCTGACCTTGTTGCGGATGGCGAAGATCTGCCCGTTCTGATACTCGAGCTGCTCGGTCAGGCCCGCTGGATCGGTGATCTCGGTCAGTCGTCCGGTAGCGCTGAACAGCCACTTGCCAGCCGAGGCGTCGCGCAGAGTGTAGGTGGCGGCGCTGGAATCGTGCACCAGCGTCGCGTTCTGACCCATCGGCGGGGCGAAGGACCCGTTGTGGTTGCGGCCGAAACGCACCTGTCTGCCGCTGGGGTAGGTCAGCACGATGTTGCCCGACCCGCCCTCGTCCTGGTTCAGGCGCATGTCCAGCCGCGAGGCCCAGCCCGCGCCGAAGGCGGTGTCCCGGCGTGGATCCAGGCTGTTATAGGTGCGGGTGATGGTCAGGTCCGGACCGACCGTGGGCACCGCGGCGTCGGTGCTGGCGGTGGAGTAGTTGCCCACCTGCGGATCCAGTCCGGGCGCCTCCCCTGCGTTAGTGGCGCCGGCCAGGTGCGAGGTGATCTGCGGCTGCGGCACACGAGTGGTCAGCGCGAGCGGGCCGATCCAGTCGGGAGTGGGATCCCAGGTGTCATGGACCTTCACCCACCAGTAGTAGCTCTTGCTCCACTCCAGCAGACCGGCATGCGGTGCCCAGGCCGGACGCGGCAGCCAGTCGGTCTCGTGGCAGCCCTGGGTGCGTTCGGGGTTGGCGCACAACAGGAACTTGTGCTTGAAGCCCTTGCCCGGCCAGTTGTCCGAGTCGGTCGGCTCGGCGAACAGGGTGGGGGTGAGCGACTCGACCACACCGCCGGTGCCCGGCTGCTGGTAGTTGGAGCCGGGCGGCACGTTGCGCACCGTCAGCTCGAAGGCGCCGTAGGGAACCTTGTGCTCGACGAAGAAGTCGCGGTCGCTCGGGTCCCACATGGTGAGGAAGACCTTGTAGGTATCCGGCTGGATCCGGGCGATCGGCACGTCGAAGACGACGGTGTTCGAAGGACCGACATCGTGCGCGGGCTTGAAGATCGGGGAGGTCTGCCTGCGCTCGTCACCCTTGTTGATCATGAAGCGGAACCCGTAGCCGCCATTCGGCTTCCAGGTGTCCGTACCGCGGTTGGTGACCACGACACGCAATCGGCCCTCGTGCGCGTTGTCCGGGATGGTCACGTCGGTGACCTCGAACCTGGCGCCCTGTGGGGCGTAGCTGACATCGAGGTAGGGCCGGTTGGTGGCGACCGGGCCGTTGTAGGAGTGGAAGCGCTTGGCCGCGGCGCTGTCCCGCTCGTTGGCCGCGCGCAGGCTCAACCCGTGGAAGCGGTCGGGTTTGTGCGCCCAGTCGGTGACGGTGTCGGCGTCAAGCGGGAAGACCACCCGGGCCGGGCCGCATCCAGTGGCGCCGTGCGCGAAGCTCTGGGTTGCCAGTGCTCGCCCCACAGCAGGGCCCGGCCAGCGTAGATCCGTGCCGCGCCAGGGCTGGTCAACCTCGAACAGGGTGACCGGGCGCGGCGCGCAACTCGGCGACCAAGTGTTGTCCAGCACCAGCGAAGCGCCGAGGATGTAGTGGTTGCGCAGCTGAGCACCGAGCTTGCTGAAGTGCAGGTAGGAGCGGGAGATCGTGCGTCCGCCGTCCGGTGAGCCGATCTTGAGCGATGCGGTTTCGCTGCGGTCGCCATTGGACTGGACGTAGCCGTCGTCCTCGTCGACCTCCAGCTTGCGGTCGAAGGTGGGGTCCACAGTGACGGGGAAGGCACGACCAGGGACACGCAACCAGTTCTGGTCCAGTTCCAGGGTCAGTCCCCAGCTACCCGCGCCGATCTCGCGCACCGCGTACCGCACCCCGGTCGAGCGGGCGCCCTCGCCGGTAGCCGGGTCGATGCGGGAGTCGACCATGAAGCCCGCCGGGATCTGCGCTCGCAACCTCCCCGCGCCATCGAGCAGCGCGATCCCGCCGTCGGCCCGGACCTCGGGGCGCAAACCGTTGAGCCGCAACACGAATTCATAGGACGCCGGTGCCGCGGCCGAGTGCAGCACGAGGTCTTCCTTCACCCCGGTCGCGGTCGCGGACAGGCGCAGGTCGACCTCGGGCAACACCGCCGGGTAGGTGATCGAGTCGCCGTCGGCCCGCCCGGCCACCGGGGCCGCCCCGGTGAGGTGGAAGGAGATCCGGTGCTCGGCGTCCAGTTCGATCCGGGCCAGGTCGGCGGTGGTGGCAGCCAGCGCCAGGCTCGTCCGCTGTGGGGTGACCGCCGGACGCAGCCGGGACGGGCCGTCCGGAACCAGCGTCAGGTCGATCGGCTTGAGCGAGCCGTCCGGCTGACGCACATGGGCGGGGCCATTGTGGATCCGCAGGGTCCGGCTGCCGTCGGGATGCTGGAAGGTCTGAGTGGCCTCGGTCCGGTCAGCCAGCAACTCAGTGGCCTTGTCCACCGGCTGCTGCCCGGGACCGGTCTGGGTCACGGCTGGCCTACTCAGCTGCTGCGGCACGTGGCCAGGACGCCGGATCTCGGGCGGGCGGACAGCCTGGTCCGCGACAGCGTTGGCGGGGCGGACGAACGGCTTCTCGGCGAGCTTGGCCGACGTGCGGCTGGCCTCGGCCGAGTCGGGATTCACCGGATCCACGGCCGTACGGTGCTGGCGTGGTGCATTGGTCGAGGCACCGGCAGGCCACCACTGCGTGGATTCGACCGCGGCCGGAAAACTCGTGGAGCCACCCACCTGGGCGACCAGCGACAACGACAGCAAAAATGCTGCGGGCACGACAAAAGACCGCACGCGAACAGAGCGCACGAGTTGTTCCCCCCTCACCACACCGCATTGCTGCGGCAGTGAACCATGCGAATCGCACCCTCACACAGAAACAAGATCAAATCCAGCGAAGTGAGGCCCACCACAGCCGATCCGAGAGACGTTCCCCTTTCGGCCTAGCCCTCCAGACCGAGTGGCCTGAATGATGTAACACACCGGCCATCACGAGCGATGTACGACGATCTGCGCTGACCAGCAGCGTCTCGGCGGCCAGATCGGAAGCTCGACCTCGGCAACGACACAGTCACCAAACCATTGCCACAGTCAGCCGACAAGACAAGCTATTCAAACACCATGAATGCGCCAGATCTAATCTATCAACCAATTCACAGGAATGT
The DNA here is from genome assembly GCF_052078295.1 of Crossiella sp. CA198. Taxonomy (NCBI): domain Bacteria; kingdom Bacillati; phylum Actinomycetota; class Actinomycetes; order Pseudonocardiales; family Pseudonocardiaceae; genus Crossiella; species Crossiella sp. CA198. Next base: position 6,764 of record NZ_JBQJIM010000044.1, on the reverse strand, counting down.
TCAAGAAGGCAGTAGATGACTTTGTATCGAGGAGACAGGGAAACAGGTCGAGTCAGATCTCGCGATGGGGTGCCACTGTGTGCGCATCCGCCTCTAAGCTGCCGGTATGCGGGTGGCGGTGGTGTCCGGGGGTGAGCCGGGGCATGTTTTCCCGGCGATCGCGTTGTGCCTGCGGCTGATCGAGGCCGGGGACGAGCCGACGCTGTTCACCGTGGGGCCGTGGGTGGACGCCGCGATCGAGGCGGGGATTCCGGTGCCGCGACTGACCGGGCTGCCCCTGGACGATGCGGGTGGGCGGGAGGATCTGGGGCGGTGGCAGCACGAGCGGGCGGCGGCGATGGCCACCGCGCTGGTGCCGTGGATCGCGGCGGTGCGGCCGGAGCTGGTGGTGTGCGATGTGCTCGCGCCGGGGGGTGGGTTGGCGGCGGAGCTGTTGGGGGTGCCGTGGGTGAAGTTGTCGCCGCATCCGTTGTACGAGCCCTCGCGGGGGTTGCCGCCGGTGGGCAGTGGGCTCGCGGTGGGGACCGGGATCGCCGGGCGGGTGCGGGATTCGTTGTTGCGGGCGGCCACCGGGCGGTCGATCCGGTTGGGTGAGCGGCAGCGGGCGCGGGCTCGGCTGGGACTCGGGTTGGCGGCGCGGGAGCCTGGGCCGGCGGCGCGGTTGATCGCGACGTTGCCCGCGCTGGAGGTGGCGCGGCCGGACTGGCCGGGGAACGCGCGGGTGGTGGGGCCGTTGCTGTGGGAGCCGACCCGGGACTTGCTGGAACCGCCACCGGGGGACGCGCCGTTGGTGATGATCTCGGCTTCGACCGCGGTGGCCGGGGCGGCGGGAGTGGCCGAGGCGACCCTGGAAGCGTTGGGGGGTATGGGGGTCCGGGCGGTGGTGTGCACGTTCGGGGTGCCGCCCGCCGGGTTGCCGGACTGGGCGCGGGCGGGGCTGGGGCGGCAGGATGTGTTGCTGCGGCAGGCTTCGGTGCTGGTCGGTGGCGGCGGGCACGGGGTGCTGGCGAAGGCGTTGCTGGCGGGGGTGCCGATGGTGGTGGTGCCGGGTGGCGGGGATCAGTGGGAGCTGGCCAACCGGGCGGCGCGGCAGGGCAGTGCGGTGATCGTGCGGCCGCCGCGAGTGGACACGTTGCGGGCGGCGGTGTCCCGGGTGCTGGGCGGGCCGGGGTTCGCGGCTGCGGCGGCGCGGGCGGCCTGCCTCGACGGGGTGTGGGATCCGGTGCGGGTGTGCCGGGACGCGGTCACCGGTGCCGTGGCCTGAGCGGACGCGGCACCGGTGGCGCGGGCCTGACTCAGTACGCGGCTTCCAGGGCGATGCGCCGGGCGGTCACCTCGGCCGGGTCGTCGCCGAAGACGAGCAGTTGCAGGGTGGCCTGGCGGATCGGGTTGTCAGTACGCGCGGTGTCGTGTCCGGCCAGCACCAGCAGACCGCCGGCGGCCAGCGCCGGGCGCAATCCGGTGAGCAGTTCGGCCAGTGGCGCGGCCACCGTCAGCTTCACCGACTCGGCCGGGCGATCGAGGGCGTCGGGCCGGACGGATTGCAGTGCCAGCAACGGGATCGAGCCGCTGGTGATGCGGAAGTTCAGGTCCAGCATGATCAGTCTGCCGTCGGCGGTCTGCGCGCAGTCCAGGCTGCACAGGCCGCGGTAGCCCGCGTCGGCGGCGCGCTGGGCGATCGCGACGCATTCCGCGCGCAGCTCGGCGGGCAGCGGGGTGACCAGGCCGAAGCGGCCGCCGGTGTAGATCCCGGCCGCGTCGACGTGCTGTTCGGTGACGGCGAGCAGGCGGGCGGTGGCATCGGCGGCGACGTAGAGCTGGATACCCCAGTTGCGCCGGATGTCCAGGTATTCCTCGACCACGAACTCACCGAGCACGTCGGTGAAGGCGGGCAGCGTGACCGGCTCGTCGGCCAGGTGCAGGCACACGTCCAGGCTGCCGCCGTGCGCGTCGTCGGTGGCGGCCTTGAGCACCCAGGACTTCTGCTCCGGGGTCGCCTCGGCCAGCTCCGCGCGGGAGACCACGGTGCGCCGGGCCCGGAACCGCGGGTCGACGAAGGTGTTGATGCTCGCCTTGTTGTTCAGGTGCCCGACCAGTGCCGCGCTCTTGACCGAGTGCTCCTCCGCGCACAACGCGGCCGGCTGCGGGTATTCCATCGAGATCCGCAGCCCGTCCCCGACCGCCTCCCGCACCCTGGCCGCGAACTCCACCTCACCGCGGAAGGCCCGCAGGTCCGCGCCGACCGGTAGACCGCCGTCGCGCAGCATCGCCAGCAGTATCGGGTCGGTGCCACCCGCGCTGCAGATCACCGCGGTGTCCCCGGCGATGCCGATCGGCCGGGCGGAAAGCACATCGCGGGTGTGCCGGGAGCCGCTGACCGCCCCGGTGGCCTCCACCGCGGGACGAGCGCAGACGGCGACGCCGGGACCATAGACATCGATGAGGGCACGGGGGGCGCCGAGCGACGGCGACAGGACGGTGGTCAGACTGATGGGGAACCTCATGAGGTAGCGGGGTGGCGACGGCGACGCCCCGGCACGGGCGTAACGCGACTTGGGCCGTACGGGTGACGACGAATCCGGCCCTGGCGAGTCGGCTTCCGGTGACGGGCCGATCGATACTCGCGAGCCTGCCCCCACAGTCTCACGTCCCGGCCGTCTTGCCCAGCGGAGCCGTCAGCGGCACGGGGGCCGGTAGGGCAGGCCGGGGAGGTGCCGGGCCCAGTCGGCCGGGGTGATTCCCGGTGCGTCCCAGCCGCAGATCCGGTCCGCGGCGCGGTCCAGGTCGGTCGCCCACAGCCGGATCGCGCGGTCGTGGCCCGCGGTGGCCAGGATGCGGCCGTCGGGGCTGAACGCCGCGGCCCACACGGCTTTGCGGTGACCGCGCAGCGTGCCGAGTTCGGCCGGGCGGGCCGGATCGGCGAGGTCCCACAGCCGCGCGCCGCCGTCGGCGCCGACGGTGGCCAGGGTGCGGCCGTCGGGGCCGAAGACCACCGCGGTGACGGTGTCGGGGTGGCCGGTGAGGGTGGCCAACGGCACGGGGTGGCCGGGGTCGCGCAGGTCCCACAGCCGCACCGGGTGCTCGGCGCCCGCGATGGCCAGCACGCGCCCGTCCGGACTCAGCGCCAGCCCGGCCAGGCCAGGGGCTCCGGTGGAGAGCGCGGTGCGCACCCGCGGGCGGGTCCGGTCGGCGATCTCCCACACCCGCAGACTCCCCTCACCCGCGACGCTGACCAGCCAGCCGCCGTCCGGGCTGAACGCCAGGCCCCGGATGCCGCCCCGCTGACCGGCCAGGCTCGCCAGGGGGGCCGGGTGGGCGGGATCGCCGAGGTCCCACAGCCGGATCGTGTTGTCCGCGCCCGCGGTGGCCAGGGTGCGGCCGTCGGGGGTGAAGCTGGCCGCGTGCACGATCCCGGCGGCCAGTCCGCCCAGTGGCCGCGGCCGGTCCGGGGCGCTGAGGTCCCACAGCCGGGTGGCCGCCACCGCGCCGGCGGTCAGCAGGATGTGCCCGGCCGGGCTGAACGCGGTCACCGTGATGGCGCCGGTGTGCGCGGTGAGCGTGCCGATCCGGCGCGGCCCGGCCGGGTCCCACAGGTGCACCGCGCCGTCCTCGTCGCCCGCGGCCAGCAGCAGGCCGTCGGGGCTGAACGCGGCGGCCCGGACGCTGCTGGGGTGGGCGGCCAGTGCGTGTCCGCGCAGGTCCTCGACCCGCACCGTCTTGTCCCCCGCGGTGGCCAGCGCGGTCCCATCCGGGTGGAAGGCCACCGAGTGGACGGCGTTGGTGTGGCCGGGCAGCGCGCTCAGCGCACGCGGCCGGTCCGGCTCGGCTACCGCCCACAGCCGGGTGGTCTGATCGTCGCCGCCGGTGGCCAGCAGCGCGCCGTCCGGGCTGAAGGCCACCGCCCACACCGGGCCGGTGTGCCCGGTCAGCGTGGCCAGTTCGTGCGGCCGCCGGGGATCGCCGAGGGCCCACAGCCGCACCTCGCCGCTCGTCCTGGCCACGGCCAGCAGCCGCCCGTCCGGGCTGAAACCCATGGCCTGGATCTCGCCAGCGCCGATGGTCGTGGACAGCGCGGCGGCCCGGTGCGGATCGCCGATCGCCCACAGCCGCACGGCGCCGTCGCGGCCGCCCGCGGCGAGGGTGCGGCCGTCGGGGCTGAACCGGAGCGCGTTCACCAGGGGGTCGGGCACGGCGAGCGTGGTCAGCGGGACCGGGTGGCCGGGGTCGCGCAGGTCCCACAGCCGCACCGCGGTGTCCAGGCCCGCCGAGGCGAGCACCCGGCCGTCCGGGCTGAAGGCGAGGGCGTGCACCGCGCCGGGGTGCCCGGTCAGTTCGGCCAGCCGCGCGGGCTGTTCCGGCCGGGTCAGGTCCCACAGCCGGAGGACGCCCTCGCCGCCCGCGCTGGCCAGGGTCCGGCCGTCCGGGCTGAAGGCCACCTCGGCGACGGCGGCGGTGTGCCCGCGCAGCACGACCGGTTCCCGGCCGTTGCCCCACAGCCGCACGGTGTGGTCCCAGCCGCCGCTGGCCAGCGTCCGGCCGTCCGGGCTGTAGGCGATCCGGCGGACCGCCTCGGTGTGGCCGGTCAACCGCCTGGCCGGTGGCACCACGACGCTGCTGAACAGGCCGTCCCTGGTGTCCTGACCGGGGGCGAGGCGGTGCGCGGCCAGGGTGAGCTGCCCAGCCAGGGCCGGGTCGGTCTCCCGCAGCGCGGCGGCCTCGGTGAGGACCTTCCTGGCCAGGGCGGTGTCGCGCTGGTCGGCGGCCTCGGCCTGGCCGCGGGCCACCAGCACGGCGGCGGCGGTGCTGACGGTGAGCAGCAGGCACAGCGCGGTGACCAGCCCGCGCAGGCGTCGCCGCCGACGGATCTCGGTGGCGCGGGTGGCGGCTTCGGCCGTGTCACTGGCCGCGAGGAAGTCCTGTTCGCCCGCGCTGAGCAGGGCCGGGTCGGTGGCCGCCCAGTCCAGGGTCCGGCGCAGCCGCAGCCCGCGGAAGAGCGCGTCCGGATCGCGGTCGAGTGCCTGCCACGCCTGGGTGGCCGCGGTGAGACCGCGGTGCGCGTGCAGCCCGTCGCGGTCCCTGGCGAGCCAGTCCCGCAGCCGCGGCCAGTGCCGCAGCGGGGCTTCGTGGGCGAGTTCGACGCCGCCCTGGTCGAGGGTGACCAGCCGGGCGGCGGCCAGCCGGTCGAGCACCTCGGTGACCGCCGGGGTGGCCGCCAGTTCACCGCGGCCGAGGCGGCGCGGGGTGTCCTCGGCCTCCTCGCCGAGCGCGGTCAGCCGGAGGAAGACCTGCCGGGCGATCTCCTGCCCGGCCGCGTCCAGGGCCGCGTAGGTCTGCTCGGCGGCGCGGGCGATCATGTGCGGGATCCCGCCCGCCCGCTCGTACCCGGCCAGGGTGAGCGTGCTGCCACGCCGTCGCCGCCAGGTCTCCAGCATGGCCTGGGAGAGCAGGGGCAGCGCGCCCGGTCTGCCCACCGCCTCGGCGACCACCCTGGACACCAGGGCGGTTTCCACGGACAGTCCGGCCGCGGTCGCCGGGGCGAGCACGATCTGCCGCAGCTCGTCGGCGCTGGGCGGTCCGAGCACGATCCGGGGCCCGCCCAGCACCGCGCTCAGGCCGGGCTGGCGCAGGCATTCGGCGAGGTGGTCCGCGCGGAGGGCGAGCAGCACCCGCACCCGGCTGCCCGCGGTGGTCGCGGCGAAGGCCAGCGCGGCAATCAGCACCGCGCGTTCGCCCGGGTCCTGGCAGCGGGTCACCAGGTCCTCGAACCGGTCGATGACGAAGAGCAGGTCCTGCTCGGCGCCGGTGCGCGCCAGCAGCTCGCCCGCCAGGTCGTGCAGGGCCGAGGGTCGCCGGGTCAGCCGCGCCCGCACGGTGGCCGCGGTGTCCCCGGTCAGCTCGGCCAGCCGGTTCGCGCAGGCGGTCAGCGGGTACCGGCCGGGCGCGAAGACGACGGCGGGCGCGCCGGTGGCGGACAGTCCGGCGTGGAGCAGCGAGGACTTGCCCGCGCCGGTGGCCCCGAGCACGGCGACCAGGCGATGGCCTGCCAGCCGGGCGCGGAGTTCGGCGAGCACGGTGTCCCGGCCGAAGAACCCGGCCGCGTCCCCGGCCTGGAACGCCGCCGCGCCGAGGTAGGGCGCCCGCTCCGGTGTTTCGGTGGGGGCGGTGGCCGCGGCCACCTCGGTCGCCACCGTGTGCCAGCGCTCCCGCCACGGCGGCTCGTCCGCGCCGCAGGCCCGGACGTAGGCCAGGGTCACCGCCAGGCTGGGCAGCCGGTGCCCGCCGACCGCGGCCGACAGCGCGGCCGGGGAGTAGTGCGCGCGTCTGCTCAGCTCCCGGTAGGTCGGGTTGCCCGCGCGGGCGCGCAGCCCGCGCAGGTCCTCGGCCAGCCGCAGCAGCGCGCTGTCCGGCCCACTCAGTGGTCGTTCTTTCCTCGGCATGAGCCCTCCCCCTCCAGGCGCGGCTCATTGTTCACAGCGCGCTGTTCAGCGGGCAACGCCCGACGCTGAACAACGCCAGGCCGTACACAGCGGGCAGGAACGGTCCAGTTCCGTTGTCGCACAAGGAGAACGAACCAGTGCCCCACCTGCCTTTATCCCGTCCACAGTGGCGCAGACGCGCCGCCGCCGGCCGACAGGCTGCCCTAAGCACCTGGCCAGAAGTCTTGTCCGAAACCTTCGGGTAGCCAGGGGCTGGTCCAAGGGGCGGCAGTGGTGAGGTGCTGCTCGGTGGTTCGGCTGCGGAAGTAGGCGTGGGTCTGGCGGAGG